>NZ_JBSFVU010000186.1:0-1007 GCF_053592475.1 Streptomyces sp. NPDC002671 | reverse complement strand
ACCGCACGCGACACACCCGCACCCACACCCCGCACATCCACCAACCCGAACGGCGCCGTCGGCTCATCAACATCACCCAACAGACCAGCGAAGAACCGCTCATGCTCGGCCCGCTCCACCCCACCACGCGCCTGCGCCACGAAATCACGGAACGCCAACGCCTCCGGCAGCCCATCACCCCGCCCCGCAAGGAACGCCTCCACCTCGCCAAGAATGACGTCCCTCGCGGTGTGGTCCTGGATCATGTGGTGCACGTGCAGCAGCGCCAGCCACCGTCCGTCCGGCGCAGCGGCTCTGAGCATCCGGATCATCGGGGCCCGGTCCAGGTCCATGGAGAGGCCGGCCCGGGCGACCAATTCGCCCGTCAAGTCGGTGCTCTCTTTGTGGAGTTCGATCTCGTCGATAGGCAGGGCGGCATGCCGCCACACGACCTGCACCGGCTCGCGCAGGCCCTGCCACACGATGGCGGTGCGCAGAATGTCGTGCCGGTCCACGACCCGCTGCAACGCCTCAGTGAAGGCGTCCAGCCGCGTCCGCGAGTCGAACTCCATAGTGACCGACATCACATACGCGTCCTCGCCGCCGTCGGCGAGGAGGTGGTGGAAGAGCAGACCCTCCTGCAGCGGGGCCAGCGGGTAGATGTCGGCGATGTTGGCCGCGCCGCCGCCGACCGTGGCGACGATGCGCTCGATCTCCTCTGCGGTCAGGTCGACCAGCGGGAGCATGTCGGGCGTGATCGCCTGCGCGCCCTCCGGGATGGCGTTGGGCGGTACGACGACGCTCTCGACGCCGGCCACCGCCGCGAGCCCGGCCACGGTCGGGGTCTGGAACAGCGCCCGCACGGAGACGGACACACCACGTGTGCGCAGGAGCTCCACCAGCCGGATCACCAGCAGCGAATGACCACCCAGAGCGAAGAAGCTGTCATCGACACCGACGCTCTCCACACCGAGAACCTCGGCGAACGCCGCGCACAGCAACTCCTCGCGAACCGTCGAAGGCCCACG
>NZ_JBSFVU010000185.1:0-1012 GCF_053592475.1 Streptomyces sp. NPDC002671 | reverse complement strand
AGCTCGCGCATCCTCGGCTACCCCTTCAGCCACGGCGAGCGGATCACCAAGGCGCTGCCGCCGGACATCATGGGCAAGTCCATCCCGCTGGACGGAACCTTCGACCCCGAGCACCCCCGCTACGTCGAGGCCGGCGAGATCCGGACGATGTACGAGAACGAGCCGGACGTCAAGAAGGTCATCGACACCGCCAAGGGCGTCGAGGGCCTGACCCGAGGCACCGGTGTCCACGCGGCCGCGGTCATCCTGTCCAAGACCAAGCTGACGGAGCGCATCCCGCTGCACATGCGGGCCTCCGACGGCGTGAAGATCACTGGATTCGACTATCCGTCGTGCGAATCCATGGGTCTGATCAAGATGGACTTCCTGGGTCTGCGGAACCTGGGCGTCATCGACCACGCGCTGCAGAACATCCGGGACAACCGTGGCGTCAACCTCGCCACCGTCGACCCGGTGAACGGCGACACGGACACCCTCGTCATCCCCCTGGATGACAAGAAGACCTTCGAACTGCTGGGCCGGGGCGACACCTTCGGCGTGTTCCAGCTCGACGGCGGCGGCATGCGCGCGCTGCTGAAGCTGATGGAGCCGTCCCGGTTCGAGGACATCGCGGCAGCCCTGGCGCTGTACCGGCCCGGGCCGATGGCCGCCAACGCGCACACCAACTACGCGCTGCGGCAAAACGGCAAGCAGGACCCCGACCCCATCCACCCGGAGCTGAAGGACGTCCTCGACCCGATCCTGGGGAGCACCCACCACCTGCTCATCTTCCAGGAGCAGATCATGGCCATCGCCCGGACACTCGCCGGGTACACGCTCGGCGGCGCCGACATGCTGCGCCGCGCGATGGGCAAGAAGAAGCCCGAGGTACTGGCTGCTGAGTGGGAGAAGTTCCACGGCGGCATGAAGGCGAATGACTACTCGGAGGAGGCCATCAAGGCCATCTGGGACGTCATGCTCCCGTTCTCCGGCTACGCCTTCAACAAGTCCCACACCGCCGGCTACGGCCTGG
>NZ_JBSFVU010000184.1:0-1012 GCF_053592475.1 Streptomyces sp. NPDC002671 | reverse complement strand
CCAGGCCGTAGCCGGCGGTGTGGGACTTGTTGAAGGCGTAGCCGGAGAACGGGAGCATGACGTCCCAGATGGCCTTGATGGCCTCCTCCGAGTAGCCGTTGTCCTTCATGCCGCCGTGGAACTTCTCCCACTCAGCTGCCAGTACCTCGGGTTTCTTCTTGCCCATCGCGCGGCGCAGCATGTCGGCGCCGCCGAGTGTGTACCCGGCGAGGGTCCGGGCGATGGCCATGATCTGCTCCTGGAAGATGAGCAGGTGGTGCGTGGACCCCAGGATCGGGTCGAGGACGTCCTTGAGGTCCGGGTGGATCGGGTCGGGGTCCTGCTTGCCGTTCTGCCGCAGCGCGTAGTTGGTGTGCGCATTGGCGGCCATCGGGCCGGGCCGGTACAGCGCGAGGGCGGCCGCAATGTCCTCGAATCGGCTCGGTTCCATGAGCTTGAGCAGGGCACGCATGCCGCCGCCGTCGAGCTGGAACACGCCGAAGGTGTCGCCCCGGCCGAGAAGGTCGAACGTCGTCTTGTCGTCGAGGGGGATGACGACCGTCTCCGTGTCGCCGTCCATCGGGTCAACACAGGCGAGTTTGACGCCGCGGTTCTCACGGATGTTCTGGATGGCGTGGTCGATCACGCCCAGGTTCCGCAGCCCCAGGAAGTCCATCTTGACCAGCCCCAGGTTTTCGCAACTGGGGTAGTCGAAGCCGGTGATCTTCACGCCGTCGGCGGCACGCATGTGCAGCGGGATGCGGTCGGTCAGTCTGGTCTTGGACAGGATGACCGCGGCCGCGTGGACACCGGTGCCTCGGGTGAGGCCCTCGACGCCCTTGGCGGTGTCGATGACCTTCTTGACGTCCGGCTCGTTCTCGTACATCTGCCGGATCTCGCCGGCTTCGACGTAGCGGGGGTGCTCGGGGTCGAAGATGCCGTCCAGCGGGATGGACTTGCCCATGATGTCCGGCGGCAGCGCCTTGGTGATCCGCTCGCCGTGGCTGAAGGGGTAGCCGAGGATGCGCGAGCT
>NZ_JBSFVU010000183.1:0-1033 GCF_053592475.1 Streptomyces sp. NPDC002671 | reverse complement strand
GGCAGGGCCCCGATGATCAGGCTGCACATGGCGCGCGTCGTGGACAGCCGTTGGCTGCTGCTGATCCGCGTGCACCACATGATCCAGGACCACACCGGCCTCGAACTCTTGCTGGGCGAGGTCGAGACGCTCCTCGCCGGCCGGGGCGAGGACCTGCCCGAGCCGCTGCCCTTCCGCGACTTCGTGGCGCAGGCGCGTGGTGGGGTGGAGCGGGCCGAACACGAGCGGTTCTTCGCCGACCTGCTGGGCGACGTCGACGAGCCGACCGCGCCCTACGGCCTGGTCGACGCCCACGGGGACGGCATGGACTCGGTCGAGGTGCGGCGAGACCTTGCACCGGACCTTGTCACGCGGCTGCGTGAGGTCGCCCGGCGGCTGAGCGTGAGTCCGGCGACGGTGATGCATGTGGCGTGGGCGCGGGTCCTTGCCGCGGTCAGCGGCCGCGACGACGTGGTGTTCGGCACCGTGCTGTTCGGGCGCATGAACGCCGGCGCCGGTGCGGACCGGGTGCCCGGGCCCTTCATGAACACGCTGCCGGTGCGGATACGGGTGGACGAGACCAGCGTGGTGTCGGCGGTCGGGGCCATGCGTGACCAGCTCGCGGGGCTCCTTGAGCACGAGCACGCACCGCTGGCTCTGGCACAGCAGGCCAGTGGCGTGCCGGGGGACGCTCCCCTGTTCACCTCCATGCTCAACTACCGCCACAACGTCGGCATCACCCGGGATGTGGCATCGGTCGGCGAGGGCATCGGGGTGGTGTTCTCCCGCGAGCGCACCAACTACCCGCTGAACGTCCTCGTCGACGACGACGGTGACGGGCTGCGGCTGACGGTGGACGCTGTTGCCGCGATCGACTCGGACGCTGTCGCGGCGATGGTGGCCACGGCCACGGAGAGCCTGGTGTCCGTGTTGGAGCGGGCGCTGGGGGACGGGCCGGAGCTGCGGCTGGGTGCGGTGGATGTGCTGGACGAGACCGAGCGGCGTCGGGTGTTGGTGGAGTGGAACGACACGGCGGTCGAGGTGCCGCAGTCGA
>NZ_JBSFVU010000182.1:0-1044 GCF_053592475.1 Streptomyces sp. NPDC002671 | reverse complement strand
AACATCACCCGCAGCCGCCTCGGACGCCTCACCCGCCAAGGCTTCCTCACCCAACCCGGACGAGGCCGATACCAGAAACGGACTTAACGCCCACTGAGGTCGCCTGATCCAACAACCCGCTCCCTGGCGACAGCAGCCTTCCTCCCGACCGAGCAGCAGCGCTCCTCGGCCCAGGCATCACTCCCGGTCAACGCGCTAGCCACTGTCCAGCCGGTGTCGACGATCATCCACGGAACCTGGGGATGGAAGGGGAACTGGTGGTATCCCGGCCAGGGCGGGTTCCACAATTTCATCCTGACCAACCATCGCCCCAACCTCTACCCCGGCGGTGCCGCCTTCGCCTGGAGCGGCGCCTACCAGGCCGGGCACCGCAGGCGCGCAGCGGTCCGGTTCCACGACTGGGCCGGTGAGCTGGCGTCTGGAGGGCTGCAGACCGTGTTCGGGCACAGCTACGGGGGTGAGGTCGCGGCCCGAGCCGTGCTGGCTGGCACCTCGGTGGATCAGCTGGTCCTGCTGAGTTCCCCAGCAACCCACCAGGTCGAGGCGGCCGCCACCACCGGCCTCCAAGTGGTCGACGTCCGGCTTCCCTTCGACCCCGTCCTGGGACTGGCACGCACCCGGCAGCGAATGACCACGCGGCCCAACGTCACCCCGGTCCTGCTGAGTAAGTGGCGGCTCGACCATGGCGCCACGCACAAGGAACGAGTCTGGCGGAAGGAGAACGTGGCCCAGCGCGGCGGGATCTGACTGGTGATCGTCGAATGGCAGGGCACGGGACCAAACACACGCATTCCATGCACGAGGCACGTCGGGGAACTGCGGCATCTCATCGACGTTCTCGAAGACGGAGTCGTACGACTCGATCCGCTCCGCGATCAGCAGTGTGTTGTCGCACGCCTCCGGCAGCTCGGAGGGGGAGTCGCAGGAGTCCTGGCTGCGCAAGGAGTGCCTGAAGGGCCTCGCCATGCGCTATGGCAGCCCTATCCCTGCCGAGGTCATGGAACGCTTCGAGACCGAGATGTCGGTCATCGGCCCCATGGGCTT
>NZ_JBSFVU010000181.1:0-1083 GCF_053592475.1 Streptomyces sp. NPDC002671 | reverse complement strand
TGATCAATCTTGCCGATCCGGGTCCGTCGGGAAGGCGGATCCGGTAGGAAGGCAATCGTGACGCGCAGGCAACTCACCGACGAGCAGTGGCAGTTGATCGAGCCGTTCCTGCCGATAGGCGAGTACGGCCCGTACCCCGAGCGGCTGCGGGAGCAGTTCGAGGGCGTGATCTGGCGGTTCAGGGCAGGCGCGCAGTGGCGTGAGATGCCGGGCGAGTTCGGGTCCTGGCCGACCGTCTACGGGCGCTTCCGGGTCTGGAGGAACGCCGGTGTCTTCACCGCCCTGCTGGAGGGCCTGATCGCCGAAGCCGCCCGCCAGGGCAAGGCAGACCTGTCCCTGGTCAGCGTGGACTCCACGACCGCCCGCGCGCACCACGACGCCGCCGGGATGATCGTCGGCAAGAACGTCATGGAGGCTCTCGAGGAAGCCGCCGCCGAGCAGGAACAGGCCCGGCAAAAAGGGGCGATGAGGCGGAACAGAACGGGCCGGACGACGGAAACGAGCCGGAGCGGGCCGAACGCCGACGCGTCCGCCGCCGACACAGACTCCGTCTGAAGGAAGCCCT
The DNA here is from genome assembly GCF_053592475.1 of Streptomyces sp. NPDC002671. Classification (NCBI taxonomy): domain Bacteria; kingdom Bacillati; phylum Actinomycetota; class Actinomycetes; order Kitasatosporales; family Streptomycetaceae; genus Streptomyces; species Streptomyces sp. NPDC002671. Next base: position 518 of record NZ_JBSFVU010000181.1, on the reverse strand, counting down.
GCTCGGAAGGTCCCGCGGCGGACTGACGAGCAAGATTCACCTCGCTGCCGACCGGAAGTGCCGGCCCCTGTCGTTCATTCTGACCGCCGGGCAGGCCGCGGACAGCCCGCAGTTCATCCCCGTGCTGAAGAAGATCCGCGTCCGTCTGCCGGTCGGCCGGCCCCGCACCCGGCCGGGAGCGGTCGCCGCGGACAAGGCGTACTCGTCCCGCGCCAACCGCGCCCACCTGCGGAAACGCCACATCAACGCGGTCATCCCGGAGAAGAAGGACCAGGTGGCCAACCGCAAGAAGAAGGGCAGCCGGGGCGGCCGTCCGGTCACTTTCGACGCCGGTCTTTACCGCGAGCGCAACACCGTCGAGCGAATGATCAACCGACTGAAGGACTGGCGCGGCATCGCCACACGCTTCGACAAGACGCCCGAAAGCTACCTCGCCGGCCTCGAACTCCGCGCCTCCATGATCTGGGTCGGAGATCTCTTGCAAGCAGCCGATTGATCACGACATCACACAGGCCCTA
>NZ_JBSFVU010000180.1:0-1146 GCF_053592475.1 Streptomyces sp. NPDC002671 | reverse complement strand
TCTACTGACGTTGTCGCCGTGATGTCGTCAGGGTGAGGCCGGTTTCGGCGAGGCATCCGTTGATGAGGTTGCTGCGGTACTGGATCTGGCGGAGACCGTGTCGGAGCGTGCTGATGAGGTGGTCGGAATCGGTGAAGGCGGTGTTGACCTGGCTGCTGCGCCGCAGCAGGGACCAGATGCCCTCGACGGGGTTGAGGTCCGGTGCGTAGGCCGGCAGGAAGTAGCAGGTGATCCAGTCGTGGGTGTCGATGAACTCCCGCAGTCGGCGGTCCTTGTGGACGTTGAGGTTGTCCCACACGAGCACAATGGGTGCGCCGAGCTGCTGGTGTGCGGCGATGAGCAGGTCGCGGTAGTCGGTCCAGGTGAAACTGCGTCTGCCGCCGCGCTTGAGATCGAGATGCCGCTTGGGCCGGTAGATCAGCCGTGAGCGTTCGCCGTGCTTGTAGCAGGCCAGAGCGGCGATGGAGAAGCGGCGCTGGGAGCGTCCCCGGACCCGGATGACGGGTGTGCGTCCGCGTCGGGCCCAGGTCCGTGCGGTGGGCGGCGTCATCGAGAAGCCGGCTTCGTCTTCGAAGCACAGCCAGGCGTCGAGCGCCGCCACGGACGTTCCACCTGCGACCAGGTCTCCTTCACCCAGCCCGCCACGGCCTCCTCGTCGCGCTCGACCGCTCGGCGGGCCGGGACCTGGTGGCTGAAGCCGTGCCGGTGCAGCATCCGCGCGATCGCCGACAGCGTCATGCTCTTGTGGAACCGGCGCCCGATCAGCGTCTTGATCCGCGCCAGCGTCCACGTCTGGTCCGGCCAGCCGTGCGCGACCGGCCCCTTGGCCAGCTCCTGCTCGAGCACGGTGAACAGGGCCTCACTCAGCTTGGGCCGTGACACGGGCCCGGCAGACCGCAGCCCCTCGGTGCCGGCGTCGTGCCAGGCTCGGCGTCAGCGCTGCACCGAGCGCACACTCACCCGTAAGTCCTTGGCGACCTCGGCGTTGGAGGCACCCGCAGCGAATCGCTCCGCGGCCTCCAGCCGAATCCGCTCGCGAAACGCCTGCCGTTCAGGCGTCAGCCCACCACCCTGCGGATATCTCACACAACAGGCATACCGCGACGATCACACATCGTCAGCCCTCAACGACATCACGCCGCAAAG
>NZ_JBSFVU010000179.1:0-1148 GCF_053592475.1 Streptomyces sp. NPDC002671 | reverse complement strand
CGCCGCGCTCGCTTTGGTCTGTTCACTCATGGCCGGCTCTCGGGCGAGCCGTCGAGACCTACCGTGACGGTTCGGGGCATTGTCTCCACCTCCCGGGACGAGGATCCACCTCCAGCGTGGTGACACCGTGCCCGCCGGGTCAGGGGCCGCACGGCCCTGTGCGGGACCGACCGGCCCTGTCGGCGGAGCCGTCGGGCGTGCAGTGTGGCCGCGTACCGGGCATGGTGCAGTGATCACTGACCTGACGGGCCGGGCGGCGGAAAGCCGAATGCCCCGGCCCGGGGTCCGGACGGCCCCTGGCCCGCCGTCCCTCGGCCGCTCACGCTGGAAGCGGACGGACTCCCGCAAGAGCCCCTACGGAGTCATCATGTACGGCACCCCGCACATAGTCAGCGATGTCATGACCCACACGGTCACCGCCGTCGGGCGGCGCGCCCCGTTCAAGGAGATCGTGCGGCTGATGCAGGACCGGCAGGTCAGCGCCCTGCCCGTGATCGAGGGCGAGGGACGGGTGGTCGGCGTGGTCTCCGAGGCCGACCTGCTACCCAAAGAAGAACTGCGGGACGACCCGGAGACGGGCTACCTCCAGCTGCGTCAGCCGGTCGACCTGGCGAAGGCGGACGCCCTCACCGCAGGGGACCTGATGTCGTCCCCCGCTGTCACGGTCCGGGCGAACGCCACCCTCACCGAGGCCGTGCGCACCATGGCGCGAGAGGGGGTCAAGAGGCTGCCCGTCGTCGGCGGAACCGGGCTGCTGGAAGGCATCGTCAGCCGCGCCGATCTACTCAAGGTCTTCCTGCGCGGGGACGACGACATCGCCGAGGAGGTCCGGCGCGAGATCGTGTCGTACCTCTTCGTGCTGCCGTCCTCGGCCATCCGGGTGGAGGTGCACGACGGAGTCGTCACGCTGACGGGCCTGATTCGCGACACCGCTCTGGTCCCGGTGGCCGCGCGCCTGGTGCGGGCCGTGGAAGGGGTGGTGGACGTGCAGTTCGACCTCACGCGCGACGACCTCGGAGTGGACGACCATGGCGTGAGGGGGGCCGGTCGGCCCTAGGGCCTGTGTGATGTCGTGATCAATCGGCTGCTTGCAAGAGATCTCCGACCCAGATCATGGAGGCGCGGAGTTCGAGGCCGGCGAGGTAGCT
>NZ_JBSFVU010000178.1:0-1165 GCF_053592475.1 Streptomyces sp. NPDC002671 | reverse complement strand
CGGAGCGCGGCGGCCGGTCAACTGGGCACGCTGCGCATCGGATACAGCCTCAGCGCCGGGGCCGAGACTGCACCGGCCCTGGTGGACAGGCTCATTCGCAGCAGCCCGGGACTCGAGGTCGGCGCGGTCCCGATGGCGACACCGGAGATCTCCCCCGCGGTCGCCGACGGCCGCATCGATGCCGGGATCACCCGCGGTGAACAGCCGGGCCGTGGCGTGCGCCGGTTCCTGCTGCGGCGTGCGCGCATCGGGGTCCAGCTGGCGCAGCACCATCCGCTGGCCGAACACCCGGAGATCGAGATCGCCGACGCGGCCGCGTATCCGCTGCGACTCCCCGACCGTGCGGCCAACCCCGTGATCCACGATCAGCTGTCCGCACTGTTCCGAGACACCCGACCACACCCCCGATTCCACACGCCCGCAGTCTCTTTCGACATGTCTCAGCGCGACCTACGCGACGGGCTCACCCTCGCCCCGGCCGGAGAAGCCGCGGCCACGGCACAACCGGCCGGTCTCACCTGGCGACCGCTGCGGGGCGCACCCACCTTGACGATCCACCTGGTCCTCCCACGCGAGCAGTCGCCGCTACACCGCCGCATCCGTGCCGTCGCCAAAACCCTGGCGCACGAGCTGCACTGGCTGCCGGACTGACGCGCAGCAGGTCACGCGAGACGGACGCCTGCGGTGGCGAGGCCGAAGACCTTGCGCCCGGCGGACTTCGAGGTGATGACGACGGCGGTCTTGCTGAATGTCCGACACGACCTCGCTACGCCGGCGGATCAGCATCCGATGATGGCCCCGGGTCCGGTCCGAGTCGTACACCGCGGCGACGTCCTCGCCCAGCCCGAGATCTCGGCGGATACCGCGCCTTCGCCGACGCCGAACCGGACAAGCACGGGTAACCGGCGGGAACGCCCTCCGTCAACGGCGTCCATGACGTCGGTCAATGCTAAACGCCAACCACTGTTCCATTGCTCCCCGAGGCCGTCTTCCCGCACACCTGTGTCTGCCGCCACTGTCAAAAGCTCGGTAGCACACCAGTGATGTAGCACACCAGTGATGTGGTGGGTGGGATTCGAAACGGTCATCTGGACCGGTGAGGGCGGCGAGCCAACCTGGTACGAGACCTTCGAAGGCGAGGCGAAGCGCGGCTTCTGCCCGACCT
>NZ_JBSFVU010000177.1:0-1170 GCF_053592475.1 Streptomyces sp. NPDC002671 | reverse complement strand
CCGCACCCATCCCCAACGGACAGACCATCACCGCGGTCGACCAGTACGACAGCCACCACAACCGACTCACCCACGACACCAACTGGCGCTGACCAGTCAGACGAAGGACGGGCACCTCCTGCTGTGCAGCCAAGTGACCGCAAGGCCGCGGACAGCGGACCGGACTCGGAGTTCACCCGGTTCGTCGCCGCCCGTTGGCGGGCCCTGACCCACACCGCGTATCTGCTCACCGGCGACTTCCACGAAGCGGAAGACCTGGTGCAGACGACGTTGGCGAAGGTGTACCCGCACTGGCAGCGGCTGGAGCCGGAGCGCGCCGAACACTACGTTCGCCGCGCACTGGTCAACACCAACCGCAGCCGGCACCGCCGCCGCAGGATCACCCACCTCCTTCTCCCGTCGCTGCCCGACACCGGCCCCTTCCACGACGACGGGGCCGGTGTCGGGGACGTGGACGTCTACGACGCCCTGGCTCGCGAGCTCGCCGACCTGCCCGAGCGACAGCGGGCGGTCGTGGTGCTGCGCTACTGCGAGGATCTGTCCGTAGAGGAGGTGGCGGACGTCCTCGGCTGTTCGGTCGGCACCGTGAAGAGCCAGGCGTCCCGGGCCCTGGCCAAACTGCGCAGCCGGTCGACCGTCGCCCGCAACTACCCGCCCAGCCGCCCTGCAGAGGCACGATGACTCCAGACCACGGCCAAGAAGACTGGGCACGCGCCGCCTTCGCCCGGTCACGCGAGGCCTACCCCTCGTCCCAGGCCCCCGTCGACCAGATCCTGACCGCCGCGCGGGCCCGCAGGAAACGCCGCCGTGCCGCGGCTGCCGTGGCGAGTGCCGCCTGCGTCCTCGGCCTCGGCCTTATGGTTGCGTTCCTGAAACCACCGCCTGGTGCCGTCGCCCCTGCGCGCCGGCCCTCGCCCCCCGCGAGCTCCCCCGTCACCCCGGCTCCCGTTCCTGTCAGTGTCCGGGTGGCCGAGGGGACGACAGACGGGCACCGTTGGTCGGTGGCGCTGGAGTTCCACCGGACGCTGCCCAAGGGCTACACCCTGCCCAAACTCCCCGACGGAACCAGGGCGCAGGGCACAGCACTGCTGTGCCAGCGCATGTACATCGGCGGCGTCCGCATCGACCACCAAGGCGGCCCCTGGGCCGACTGCCAGCCCGTCACCGGCA
>NZ_JBSFVU010000176.1:0-1176 GCF_053592475.1 Streptomyces sp. NPDC002671 | reverse complement strand
GGCGGCAGTGACAAGCGGGTTATCAGCTCCCGGCGTGTCGATGATAGTAAGGGTAAACTTCTGATCGGCCAACGTAGCTAGGGCGTGGTTTAGCTCTGTCTCGGAGTTCACACGATCGAAACCGGGCGTTTCCGCCGTGCGCCGGTTGATCCAGTTGGCAAGGGTGCCCTGCCGGTCGAGGTCGAGCATAAACACCCGCTCGCCCGCTTCTTCGGCCGCGACGGCGAGGCTAGCGGCAAGCGAGCTTTTCCCGCTCCCGCCCTTTTGGGTGACAAGGACAAGTGTTTTCATGGGGGAACAGTAACGCAAAACTCTTAACGTAAAAGTTAAAATGCACGCGCCATAGCGTGTGCGTTATGCGTTATGCGGCATAATTCACACGGTAGCCGCGTTTGATCTTGGCTTGTTGCAGCCTATCTAGGGCTTGCCAGGCCTCCTGGGCGGTGGCGTAGGTGTCCTGGCGCACCTGGCCGCCTCGGCCGATCCTTCCCCATTCACGTACAAGAGAGCATTCGGCAAACAGTGTCTCTTGTAAGCTCATGGCGTAGAAACGTGCCATGTTGCGGCCTTCGTCCTGGCGGGTGAGATAAATGCGAGCCATGGCCCGATTATACACCTGATACGCTCTAACGCATAACGCAAAACGCATGCGTTGTGCGTTATGCGTTAGATATTCGGGAAATCGTGCTGTGGCTGACGTTATAGGAACGGGCGATTTCTCGGATCAGCTCGCCGTTCTCGATGCGCCGTAAGATCTCTTGTCGTTGATGCGGGGTGAGCTTTGGCTTGCGCCCAAACTTGACGCCACGCGCCTTCGCCATCGCCCGGCCGTTGGCTGTGTTTTCCAGTATTCGCTTGCGCTGCCACTTCGCAGCCCATCCGACAACGAACATGATGAGGTCAGACATTTCCGACGTGGTATCTATAAAAGGCTCATCTAGTAGCCGGAGACCCGCGCCTTTTTCCTTCACAGTGCTAAGGATATTCAGCATGTCGAGGGGATCGCGAGCGATGCGGTCGGTTACGGTCGCAAGTACCTGGTCGCCAGGCCCCAGTGCCTTCAGTAGTTTTGCAAGCTGGGGACGGTCGGCAGTGTTCATGCCGCTGCGTTTCTCCTGAAAAACCTGGCAGCATCCGGCCGCCTCCAATTTTTGAAGCTGATAGGCGAGGTCTTGG
>NZ_JBSFVU010000175.1:0-1183 GCF_053592475.1 Streptomyces sp. NPDC002671 | reverse complement strand
GCTACCTCGCCGGCCTCCATCTACGAGCCTCGGTGATCTGGATCAGCGACCTCCTGAAGGCAACTGGCTGATCACAACATCACACAGGCCCTAGGTGACGCGCTGAGGTGCCGGAGGCCAAGGGCGGGCAGGAGTTGAGTCAACGGTCAACCAGCCGTGGACGTGGGGCCTCACCCGTGGATTCCGCGTCGGTGTCGTCGGTGCCGACCGGGCCGCGGGGAAGCATCCAGTCTAGCCACTTCGGCAGCCACCAGTTGGTCCGGCCGAGGAGTGTCATGGTCGCCGGTACCAGCACCATGCGTACGACCGTGGCGTCGATGAAGATCGCGGTGGCCAGGCCGAGCCCGAACATTTTGGTGGAGGGGTCCTCGGCGACGGCGAAGGACAGGAAGACCGCCACCATGATGAGGGCGGCCGAGGTGATGATCCGGGCGGTGCCCGAGACGCCCTCAACGATCGCCGTGCCGTTGTCGCCGGTGCGCAGGTACTCCTCGCGTACGCGGGAGAGGAGGAACACCTCGTAGTCCATCGACAGGCCGAACAGGATGGCGAAGAGGAACATCGGGATGAACGACACGATCGGAACCATCGCTTCCAGCCCGATGAGTGCGCCTCCCCAGCCCCACTGGAAGACCGCGACCATGATGCCGTAGGCCGCGCCGATGCTCAGCAGGTTCAGCAGTACCGCCTTGAGCGGTACGAGTATCGAGCGGAAGACCAGCATCAGCAGCAGGAACGACATCGCCAGCACGGCGGCGACGAACACCGGCAGGCGTTGGCTGGTGCGTTGGCCCACATCGGACAGGCTCGCGGCGGCGCCGCCGACGTGGGCCCTGGCCGGGCCGTGCCCGATCGCCGTGGGCAGCACGTCGGTGCGCAGCCGGGCGATGGTGTCGGCCGTGGCCTTGTCCTGAGGGCTGGTGGTCGGGAACACCACGAGGGTCGCGATGCCGGTGGCCCGATCGATATGCGTCGGCGCGACGGATGCGATGCCCGGATCCGCCGTGACCGTTGCGACGAGTCGGTCCAGCACTCCCGGATCACCGGCGGGGTCCGCGGCGATGACGAGGGGACCGTTGGTGCCCGGGCGGGCACGTCCGCGGCCGGCATGATCACCGTGCCGCCGTTGTTCCGCACCGCCGCGACGACGGCGTCCGCGTCGGCCACGGCGAAGTACGGCACC
>NZ_JBSFVU010000174.1:0-1206 GCF_053592475.1 Streptomyces sp. NPDC002671 | reverse complement strand
GGACGGCAATCGTCAGGCTCTGGCGCACTTCGTGACGTCCAGCCCGTGGAATCCCGCGCATGTGCGGGCCCGCCTGGCGTGGAAGATGCAGGACGTGATCCGGCCGGAGGCGTTGATCGTCGATGACACCGGCTTCCTCAAGGACGGGGACGCCTCGGCGTGCGTGTCCAGGCAGTACACCGGCACCGCGGGCAAGGTCACCAACTGCCAGGTGGGAGTGTCGCTGCACCTGGCCCACGACCGTGCCTCGGCCGCGATCGACTGGCGGCTGTTCGTGCCGGCCGGCTGGGACCCGGCCTCGCCCGCAGCGGAGGCGACCAAGGTCGCCCGCCGCAGCCGCTGCGGCATCCCCGCCCAGACGGGACACGTGGAGAAGTGGCAGCTGGCTCTGGACATGATCGACGAAGCACGGTCGTGGGGCATCGACGTCCCCCTCGTCGTCGCGGACGCCGGATACGGCGACGCCGCCGCCTTCCGCAGCGGCCTGGAGGAACGCAGCCTGCCCTACGCCGTGGGGATCTCCGGCCGCCACACCGCGCATCCTGGCGACGCCCGGCCCGTCCTGCCCGCCTATGCAGGAACCGGCCGGCCGCCCAAGGTGCAGTACCCCGACCCGCCGCAGAGCGTGAAAGACCTCGTCATCGCGGCCGGCCGGACGGCCGCCCGGCCGGTGTCCTGGCGAGAGGGATCCCGGCCGGGCAACAGCCGAAGCGGCGTCAAGCGCATGTACTCGCGGTTCGTCGCCCTCAGGGTCCGTCCCGCCGGACGCGGCATCCGCAAGCCCGCCGACGACCCGGACCTGCCCGAGCGCTGGCTGCTGGCCGAATGGCCTGCCGACGAGAGCGAACCGGTGCAGTTCTGGCTGTCCAGCCTGCCCTCCGGCATGCCTTTGGCCACCCTGGTCCGGCTGGCCAAGCTCCGCTGGCGCATCGAGCACGACTACCGCGAGATGAAACAAGCCCTGGGACTGGCCCACTTCGAAGGCCGCACCTTCAACGGCTGGCACCACCACGTCACCCTTGTCTCCGCCGCCCACGCCTTCTGCACGCTGCAGCGGCTGGCACGAGACCCAAAAGACGCGGCCCAGGGCTGAGCCTCTACCAGGTCGTCCGTGAACTGCAGACACTCCTCGCTCTCTGGGCAGGCGCCTGCCCCACCTGCCACCGCGACATACCCACCCCAATACGAACCTGACCAAGCCCTACT
>NZ_JBSFVU010000173.1:0-1220 GCF_053592475.1 Streptomyces sp. NPDC002671 | reverse complement strand
AACATCACCCGCAGCCGCCTCGGACGCCTCACCCGCCAAGGCTTCCTCACCCAACCCGGACGAGGCCGATACCAGAAACGGACTTAACGCCCACTCAAAGCACTTCCCACCCGCAACCCAAACCACCACAGCAGGAGAGGCAGTATGAAGCCACCATGCCGACCGTCTCCGACCGGGTGGTCCAGGCAGCCCTCAAGCTGGTGCTGGAGCCAATCTTCGAGGCCGACTTCCTGCCGGTCTCCTACGGTTTCCGGCCCATGCGGCGCGCGCACGACGCGATCGCTGAGATCCACCGCTATGGCACTGAACCGTTCCGGGTTCGCTAGGGACTCGATCATTTGAGAGGATCGAGTTATGGCACGTCCTTCCCAGTACCCGCTTGAGCTGCGTCGTCGTGCGGTGCGGATGGTCGCCGAGGTGCGGCCGGAGTACGACACCGAGTGGGCCGCGATGAAAGCGGTCGCCCAGAAGCTGGGCATCGGTACGACCGAGACGCTGCGCAAGTGGGTGCGGCAGGAACAGATCGACCACGGTGCCCGTCCGGGCACCACGACGGAGGAGTCCGCACAGATCAAGGCGATGAAGAAGGAGATCGCCGAGTTGAAGCGGGCCAACGAGATCCTGAAGGCTGCGGCAAGTTTCTTCGCGGCCGAGCTCGACCGGCCACACACGCGCTCGTAGCCTTCATCGACGAGCACCGGGACCGCTTCGGCGGTGTCGAGCCGATCTGCCGCGTGCTGACCGAGCACGACTGCAAGATCGCCCCCTCCACCTACTACGCCCACCACAAACGCCGGACCATGCCGTCCGCCAGGACCGTGCGGGACGCCGAACTGAAGGACCAGATCAGCGAGGTCTTCGAGGTCAACTACCGTGTCTACGGGGCGAGGAAGATCTGGCGTGAGCTGAACCGGCAGGGCCATCGTGTGGCCCGCTGCACCGTCGAACGCCTGATGCGTGAGCTCGGCATCGCCGGAGCGGTCCGTGGCAAACGCGTGATCACCACGCTGCCCGGCGGGCAGATCGAGCGAGCCCCGGACCTACTGGACCGCGACTTCGTCGCCGGCGCCCCGAACCGCTGCTGGGTCGCGGACTTCACCCACGTGAAAACCTGGGCCGGTGTCGTCTATGTCGCCTTCGTCGTGGACACGTTCTCCCGCCGGATCGTCGGCTGGTCCGCGGCCACCGTGAAGGAAACGGTCTTCGTGCTGGACGCCCTG
>NZ_JBSFVU010000172.1:0-1278 GCF_053592475.1 Streptomyces sp. NPDC002671 | reverse complement strand
TGTCCCTCCCCTCGTAGCGTGAAGACCGTGACTGCAGGGGAAGTTGGGAGTCATGGCGGAGAAGCGACGGAAGTTCGATCCGGAGTTCCGTGAGGGAGCTGTACGGATCGTCACGGAGACCGGCAAGACGATCGCGGAGGTCGCCGAGGACCTGGGGATCAACGAGACCACCCTAGCGAGCTGGGTCTCCCGCGCCCGTCGGGCAGGGACCGTACCGGCTGGCGGGAGTGACGAGCTGGAGCGTCTGCGGCGGGAGAACGCCCAGCTCAAGCGGGACAACAAGGAATTGGTCATGGAGCGTGATGTCCTCAAACGCTGCATGGTCCTGTGGGTGAAGTAGCCGTGGCGGACCCGGCGTCCGTCGTCGGGGTGATCAGCGACTTCAGGACCGAGCACGGCATTTCGCACCGCGTCGCCTGCCGCGCCCTGGGCGTGAGCGAGTCGTGGTTCTACAAGCACCGCACCCACAAGCCCACCCGTCGTGAGCTGCGCAGACAGCATCTGATGGAAGCGGTGAAGGAGGAGTTCGACACGTCCGGCGGCACCTACGGCTCGCCGAAGATCTGGATAAGGCTGGTGAGGCAGGGCTGGCGGGTCTCGGTGAACACCATCGCGAAGATCATGGCCGAGCTGGGCCTGGTCGCGCGGAAGGTGTGCAGACGGCGGGGGCTGACCCGGCCGGGGAAGCGGCCGGCCGCCCCGGACTTCGTGCGCCGCGACTTCACCGCCGAGGCGCCCGACCTGGTCTGGTGCGGGGACATGACGGAGATCGAAACCGGTGAGGGCAAGCTGTACCTGGCCACGGTCATCGACCTGTTTTCCCGCCGTCTGCTCGGCTATGCGATGGGTGCCCGTCACGATGCCGAACTGGTCGTCGCCGCTCTGCACATGGCCGCGGCGACCCGCGGCGGGGACGTGCGCGGTGTCATTTTCCACACGGACCGCGGCAGCGAGTACGGCTCTCGGAGGTTCCGCCGGGCCTGTCGCCGGCTGGGCGTCTTCCAGTCCATGGGCCGGGTCGGCTCGTGCTTCGACAATGCCGTCAGCGAGGCGTTCAACAGCGTGCTGAAGGTCGAGTACGTCCACCGGCACGCCTTCGCCACACGCACCGAGGCCCGGATCCGGATCGCGACCTGGATCACCGACTTCTACAACAGCCGTCGGCTACACAGCGTGTGCGGCTTCAAGAGCCCGATCGACTACGAACACAGCTACCAGGCCAGCCTCACCGAGGAACTGGCTGCATAGGAAGGTCTCCACAGATCGGGGGGATTGACA
>NZ_JBSFVU010000171.1:0-1319 GCF_053592475.1 Streptomyces sp. NPDC002671 | reverse complement strand
TGAAGGTCCCCTCGTAGCGTGGAGTCCGTGATACCAGGGGAAGTTGAGGTTCATGGGGTCCAAGCAACAGAAGTACGACGCGGAGTTCCGTGAGGGTGCTGTACGCATCGTGATCGAGACCGGGAAGCCGATCCCTGAGGTCGCTGAGGATCTCGGGGTCCATCCCGGGACGCTGCACAGCTGGGTCTCACGCTGGAGGAGGAATGGTTCGGCCTCCTCCGACCGGCCCGCGCCCGCCGCCTCGGGCGGCCGGCTGCGCGATGGTGAACGTGCTGAGCTGGAGCGGCTGCGTCGGGAGATGAGCGAGAAGAACAAGCGCATCCGCGAGCTGGAGATGGAACGTGATGTCTTCAAACGCTGCATGGCCTTGTGGGTGAAGTAGCTGCGGCGGACCCGGCCCAGCTGGCCGGAGTGATCAGCGACTGCAAGGCCGAGCAGAACATTCCGCACACCGTGTCCTGCCGTGTCCTGGGTGTGAGCGAGTCGTGGTTCTACAAGTGGAAGGACAAGCCTGTCACCGCCCGCGAGGTGCGGCGCGGACAGCTGGCCGAAGCCGTCCGGCGGATCTTCGACGCCTCGGGGGGCACCTATGGCTCCCCGAAGGTGTGGATCACGCTCGTCAGGGAGGGATGGCGCATCTCGGTGAACACCGTCGCGAAGACCATGGCCGGGCTCGGCCTGGCCGGACGGAAGGTCCGTCGACGCCGCGGGCTGACCCGCCCGGGCCGACGGGCCGCGGCTCCGGACTTCGTGCGCCGTGACTTCAGCGCGGATGCCCCCGACCAGGTATGGGCCGGCGACATGACCGAGGTCGTCACCAGCGAGGGCAAGCTCTATCTGGCCACCGTGATCGACCTGTTCTCGCGTCGCCTGCTCGGCTACGCGATGGGTCAGCGTCATGATGCCGAACTCGTCGTCGCCTCCCTGCAGATGGCCGCCGCCACTCGCGGCGGCGACGTCAAGGGCGTGATCTTTCACAGCGACAGGGGCTCGGAGTATGTCTCCCGGCGCTTCAAGCGGGCCTGCCGCCGCCTCGGCGTGACCCAGTCCATGGGGCGCGTCGGGTCGTGTTTCGATAATGCCGTCAGCGAGGCCTTCAACAGCGTCCTCAAGGTCGAGTACGTCCATCGGCAGACCTTCGTCACCCGCACCGAGGCCCGACTGAAGATCGCCACATGGATCACCGGGTTCTACAACACCCTGCGGCTACACAGCGTATGCGGGTACCGCAGCCCAATCGACTACGAACACAACCACCGCGCCAACTCCGCCCTGGAGCTGGCCGCTTAGAAGATCTCCACACAACGAGGGGATTGACA
>NZ_JBSFVU010000170.1:0-1327 GCF_053592475.1 Streptomyces sp. NPDC002671 | reverse complement strand
TGAGGTTCCCCCGAGATGCGGGGAAAGGTGACAGCAGTTCAGATGGGTTTCATGAGAGGAGCCCTGACGATGCCTGCCCCGAGGAAATACCCGCTGGAGTTGCGCGAGCGTGCGGTGCGGATGTACCAGTCCGCCGAGCCGAAGCCCGTGATCCGTCGCATGGCCGAGGAACTCGGCGTGCATCACGAGGCCCTGCGAGGCTGGATCCGGCAGGCCGAGGCCGACGCCGGTGAGCGGGACGGCCTGCTCACCACCGAGGAGAAGGAAGAGCTCGCCCAGCTGCGGCGCGAGGTGCGGGAACTGCGCCGTGCCAATGAGGTCCTGCGGACGGCCTCGGCTTTTTTCGCCGCGCAGCTCGACCCGACCCGGCCCAGGTGAGCGCGTTCGTCCACGAGCACCCGCACCTGGGGGTCGAGCCCGTACTCCGGGAACTGCACATCCCCTCCTCCACCTACTACCGCTGGCGGCGGTCCGAGGAGGAACCCTGTGAACGGCGCCGCCAGGACACCGAACTGACTGGGCAGATCCGGCAGATCCACCAGGACTCCGGCGGGATCTACGGATCGCCCAGGGTCCATGCCGTCCTGAAGCGTGAGGGTGTCCACGTCGGCCGCAAGCGGGTCGAGCGGCTCATGCGGGAGGCCGGCCTTGCCGGGATCAGCCCCCGCAGGAACAAGGGTTTCACCCGCCGCGACCCAGACGCCGATCTCGCCCCTGACCTGGTGCAACGTGACTTCACGGCGCCCGCACCGAACCGGCTGTGGGTGACCGACCTGACCATGATCCCCACCCTGGAGGGGCCACTCTGGCTGTCTGCGATCCGGGATGCCTTCTCCCGCAGAGTCGTGGCCTGGGAGACGTCCGCCCACGCGGACGCCGACCTGGTCCTCACTTCGCTCGCGTACGCGCTGGCCAGCCGCGAGGTCGCCCCCGGCGAACTCGTCCACCATGCCGACCACGGCACGCAATACACGTCCATCAAGCTCACGACACGCCTGGTCAGAGCAGGGGTCCAGGCGTCCATGGGCTCGGTCGGAGACTCCTTCGACAATGCCCTGGCGGAGAACCTGTGGATGCTGATCAAGACCGAGTGCATCCGCGGCCGCGTCTTCGCGACCAGGGCCGAGGCGAATCTCGCGCTCTTCGAGTACATCGACGGCTTCTATAACCCCCGCCGCATCCAAAAGCGGCTCGGCTATCTCAGCCCCATCGAGTTCGAGGAGAAGCACTACGCCAACCAGGAAGCGACCGAACAAGTGAACCTGAAACCACGTCAACCCGCCCTGACCAGCTAGTCAGCCCCTCCCTCACAGCGGGGGAACCTCAG
>NZ_JBSFVU010000169.1:0-1338 GCF_053592475.1 Streptomyces sp. NPDC002671 | reverse complement strand
ACAATGCCGTTGCTTGAGCTACTGAACTATTGATGGGTGCAAGGTGATGACCTTCGCTGACGTCTTGCGGGTGGGCCAGCGCACCTGGCCCTTGGCCCGGAAGGAGTACTTCGAGTCGGGGCGCTTGATCAGGCGGTCGGCTTCGCGTCTGCGTCGTGGTCCACTGTCGAGTTTCCGGATCAGCTTCGATGCCAGCATGGCCATGAACTTGCCGATCTTCACCGTGGTGTTCGCGGTCTGACTGACCACACTGCGCCGCACGTGCTTGAGCACCTTGACGAACGAGACCCGGTCCGGGTCGATCTTTCCGCCGTCGGCGAGTTCCATGATGATCCGGATCAGACAGTGGTGGACGACCAGATGTGCCCACGCCTCCTGGCGCGCCAAATCCGGGTCGCCGGAGCGCAGGACCTGCTGCGGACCGCGCTGAAAGGTCTTGACCTGGCGATATGAGGATTCAGCTTCCCACCTGTCGCTGTACAGGGCGGCGAGTTCGGCTGCCGGGTGCTGCCCGGGGTCGAGCAGGTCCGTCAGTAGCCGGATCACCTCGCCGCCGTCGACCCGGTACTCGACCACGCGCAGCACGACGTGCCCCGGTGCTGCCCGCTTCTGTCCGGCCAGATTCATCCGGGCCAGGTACGTCCCGTCCGGCAGGTATTCGATCGGCCGTGCCGCCACACACGAGCGTGCCCGGATCACCAGGTGGGCACCCGCGTCGGTATAGGCACGCCACAGAGCCACCCCGGGGAAGCCCCTGTCCATGATCACGAGCATGCCGTCGGCCGACGCGGCGAGTTGGATCGCCAACTCCGGCTCGCCGTTGCAGAACCCGCCCACCGCCGCGTCGATCTGCGCGTGAGTCCCGATCTCAGTCAACGTCACCACTCTCACCTGGGGAAACCCCGCGTCCTGGCCGCGTGCGTCCTTCATCCCGCCCAGCTGACGCCGATTCGCCTCGCTCTCCGGCACATCCAGCCTGAATCCGTCCACCGCGGCCAGACGCATCCCACGGTAGAAGGAGCCCTCCAGACCAGCGGGTGCCAACGGGCCGGCCAGCCCACGAAACACCATCTCCAGGACCCGCGGCCCCAGTCGCCTGCGGGCCCGCGTGAACGAGGACTTGTTCGGGATGCTGCCACTCAACTCGGCGATGCAGCCGACTAGTTGCTCCGCAACGTCGTCGTAGGAGTCCTGCTGGAACAAGGCCAGCGCGAGTGTGAAGTAGACCATGAACCCGGCCGGCAGCGCCCCCGGCTTCTTGTCACGGACCCCGCATTTCCCCAGCGCCTCAGTGATGAGCTCCGGCGTCACCCACCGGGTCACCGCCCCCAGCCGCAC
>NZ_JBSFVU010000168.1:0-1342 GCF_053592475.1 Streptomyces sp. NPDC002671 | reverse complement strand
CTGAGACCTGATGCCGAGCCGATTGTGGCGAAGTGGATGATCCTATGCTGTCGAGAAAAGCCTCTAGCGAGTTTCATGGCGGCCCGTACCCTAAACCGACTCAGGTGGTCAGGTAGAGAATACCGAGGCGTTCGGGTGAACTATGGTTAAGGAACTCGGCAAAATGCCCCCGTAACTTCGGGAGAAGGGGGGCCACACTCGGTGATCCGATTTACTCGGTGAGCTGGGGGTGGCCGCAGAGACCAGCGAGAAGCGACTGTTTACTAAAAACACAGGTCCGTGCGAAGCCGTAAGGCGATGTATACGGACTGACGCCTGCCCGGTGCTGGAACGTTAAGGGGACCGGTTAGCTCCATTTCGGTGGGGCGAAGCTGAGAACTTAAGCGCCAGTAAACGGCGGTGGTAACTATAACCATCCTAAGGTAGCGAAATTCCTTGTCGGGTAAGTTCCGACCTGCACGAATGGCGTAACGACTTCTCGACTGTCTCAACCATAGGCCCGGTGAAATTGCACTACGAGTAAAGATGCTCGTTTCGCGCAGCAGGACGGAAAGACCCCGGGACCTTTACTACAGTTTGATATTGGTGTTCGGTTCGGCTTGTGTAGGATAGCTGGGAGACTTTGAAGCAGGCACGCCAGTGTTTGTGGAGTCGTCGTTGAAATACCAGTCTGGTCGTGCTGGATGTCTAACCTGGGTCCGTGATCCGGATCAGGGACAGTGTCTGATGGGTAGTTTAACTGGGGCGGTTGCCTCCTAAAGAGTAACGGAGGCGCCCAAAGGTTCCCTCAGCCTGGTTGGCAATCAGGTGTTGAGTGTAAGTGCACAAGGGAGCTTGACTGTGAGACCGACGGGTCGAGCAGGGACGAAAGTCGGGACTAGTGATCCGGCGGTGGCTTGTGGAAGCGCCGTCGCTCAACGGATAAAAGGTACCCCGGGGATAACAGGCTGATCTTCCCCAAGAGTCCATATCGACGGGATGGTTTGGCACCTCGATGTCGGCTCGTCGCATCCTGGGGCTGGAGTCGGTCCCAAGGGTTGGGCTGTTCGCCCATTAAAGCGGTACGCGAGCTGGGTTTAGAACGTCGTGAGACAGTTCGGTCCCTATCCGCTGTGCGCGTAGGAGTCTTGAGAAGGGCTGTCCCTAGTACGAGAGGACCGGGACGGACGAACCTCTGGTGTGCCAGTTGTTCTGCCAAGGGCATGGCTGGTTGGCTACGTTCGGGAGGGATAACCGCTGAAAGCATCTAAGCGGGAAGCCTGCTTCGAGATGAGGACTCCCACCCACTTGATGGGGTAAGGCTCCCAGTAGACGACTGGGTTGATAGGCCGGATCTGGAAGC
>NZ_JBSFVU010000167.1:0-1372 GCF_053592475.1 Streptomyces sp. NPDC002671 | reverse complement strand
AGTGGGCGTTAAGTCCGTTTCTGGTATCGGCCTCGTCCGGGTTGGGTGAGGAAGCCTTGGCGGGTGAGGCGTCCGAGGCGGCTGCGGGTGATGTTGACGGACGCCTCGTCGGTGGGCATGCCGAGGAGTTCGTGTAGCTCGCGAGCTCGGAATTCCTGGTCGGGGTGCTGGTTGAAGGCGTTCACGATGGCCTGGTAGGCGGTGCTCGTCTCGGGCGGATCGGGCTCGGCCTGGTCTGCGGCGGGCACGAGTTCGGCGATGACCTTCCGGGTGGTGGCCATGTCCGCGAGGTGTGCTTCGGTCTCGGCCAGGGCGGCGGTGAGGTGCTCGATCTGGCCGCGGAGTTCGCCGGCTCGGGCGGTGGCTTCGTCGTGGCGGGCCTGGAGGTCTGCCAGGAGTTCGGAGATGTTCACGCGGCCAGCCCGAGGGTGTCGCGCCAGGTGGATGCGGGGGTGGTGAGGCGGCGGGTCATGTTCGCGGTGGAGGCCCAGTAGACGCGCGAGGCGGAAGTGTCGGGCCGGTGGTCGTACTCCCGAGTCAGACGTCGGTGCAGCATCAATGTGCCGTTGACCTGCTCCACTATCCACCGCTTCGGTTGCGGGACGAAGCCTTTGCCCTGGTCGTCAGGGTTGCGGCGGACGATCTCGACGTCGATGTCCAACAGGACGCCGTGGATGACGACTTCGTCCTTGAAGCCCTGGTCCACCAGGGCTTTCTCCAGGCGCATTCCGCATCGTTCGGCAGCCTGGTCGAGCAGGGCGGTGCCGGCGGCGTTGTCGTGGGCGGAGGCGGCCAGTACGACGACGCCGATGATCAGCCCCAGAACGTCGACGGCCAGTCCCCGCTTGCGCCCCGACACCTTCTTGTTGGCGTCCAGTCCCGTCGTGGTCTTGGGGACACCGGCGGCCGCACGCACGGACTGGGTGTCGAGGATCACGAGGGACGGGTCCTCTAATCGGCGGGCTTTCTCCCGCACCTGGCAGCGCAGGAGTTCCTGGATCCGCTGGTCAAGGCCATCCTCACGCCACAGGCCGAAGTAGTAGAACACCGCCGACCAGGCCGGCAGATCGTGAGGTAGGTAGCGCCACTGACAGCCCGTCCGGTTCTGGTAGAAGATCGCGTTCACGACCTCCCGCAGGTCGCAGGACCCCGGGTCGCCGGTCGCAGACCGTGCCACCCTCTCCCGCTTCCAGGCCGTGATCATCGGCTCGATCAACGCCCACTGCGCGTCCGATAAGTCGCTGGGGTACGGCTCTCTCTCCACGCTCCACATCCGAGCATGGACATGCCCAGTAGGCGTCCCAGACGGCGATCAGTACCACGATCGAGCGATCACGAATCGAGAAAGATCGGACTTAACGCCCACTCAGTG
>NZ_JBSFVU010000166.1:0-1407 GCF_053592475.1 Streptomyces sp. NPDC002671 | reverse complement strand
CGAGGACCGAGGGCCGAACGGCACTGGAGAGGCACAAGGCCATGGACAACAGTGAAGCCAGGAGCGGCACCGAATCCCCCGCGGTGTCGCTCCGCCGAATCCGCCGAGAAGGCAGCTGCGCACCCGCGAAGAAGAAGCCCGCAATGATCCGTGATCACGATCCGCCGCACCGCCGCATCGACCTCGACCGGGCCGAGGCACTGCACCTGCTCGGCAGTGTGCCCCTGGGCAGGGTCGTCTTCACCCGGCAGGCGCTGCCCACCGTCCGCCCGGTCAACCACATCCTGGACGGCGGTGACATTGTGATCTGTACGCACGAGGGCGCGGCCCTGACCTCGCATGCCCGGCAGAGCGACAGCGCGGGTGTGGTCGTCGCCTACGAGGCCGACGCCATCGACCTGGACACACGCCTCGGCTGGAGCGTGGTGGTCACCGGTTACGCCCGCCTGGTCACCGATCCCGCCGAACTGGCGCGCATACGAGGGATGTTGGATCCCTGGGTGCCGCAGCAGGGCATGGACCAGGCCGTCCGCATCCGCCCCGAACTGGTCACGGGGGTGCTGCTCACCGGGAGGGACGAGGCGTCGGACCAAGCGCAGGAGCGTAGCTGAGCGGCGTACGAGCACGGTTGGGGCGGCGTACGTGTCACCACACGCACACCGCCCCAACGGCTCTCAGACCGTGATCCGGCGCCCGGTCACCGTGTCGGGCTCGATGCGCACCCACACGTCACGCTCCCCACCCGCCCAAGGGGCGCTGTACGCCTGCTCGTTGAACTGTTGCTGCTCTCGGGGGTCCGTCACGGCTGCCGCGTGTCCACGGACCAGGACGCTCCAGCCCTGGCTGAAGGCGTCGTCGATGCGGTCGACCTCGAAGGCCACGTGCTGCCCGGCCGCGAGTGACGGTGTCGAGCCCGGGGCGGTCCGAAAGACGATCCCATCGTCGACGACGCTGTAGTTGACGGGCACGATCACCGGCCCGGTGGCGGTGGGTACGGCCAGTCGCCCCACTCCGTGCGTGCCGAGCAGCACCTGGCACTCGCCCGGTGCCATCTCGGTGAAGCGGGGTTCGCGTCCGGCGCGTCCGCGCCCGGGTGGCAGGTCGACTGCACCGCCGGTCAGCTCGGTCACGGTGGTCTCCAGCACCTCGGCCAGCCGGAGGAGCACGCCGGTGCCCGGTACGGCACCGGGATGCTCCTCCAGGTACCGGAGGTAGCCGGCGGCCACGCCGGCACGGGCGGCCGTCTGCCTCCGTGTCAGGCCGAGCTGTGCCCGCCGGGCGGCCAGGCGGCGGCCCAGGTCGCCCAGCGGCACCTCCTTCGCCGCGCTCGCTTTGGTCTGTTCACTCATGGCCGGCTCTCGGGCGAGCCGTCGAGACCTACCGTGACGGTTCGGGGCATTGTCTCCA
>NZ_JBSFVU010000165.1:0-1415 GCF_053592475.1 Streptomyces sp. NPDC002671 | reverse complement strand
CCGAGTACGAGGGCCCCGATCAGTAGCCGCAGTACAAATGACACCACGGTGGACAGCGGTTCGAGCAGCTTGGAGTCCTCGGTCACAACATCCCCCTGTTATCGTTTATCGATGTTATCGAAAGACGATACGTGATGGCTGTGGCGAGGTAAACCTCCTGCGGCGCAGGAGCATCAATCGCACGGCGGTGCCTCCATTTCGGTGTCCGCTTCCACGGTCACCCACCCGGCGACCGCCGCCCCATCACGCTCGACCGGCCGGCGCTTGCCGAGCTGCATGCAATCGGGAGGGACACGCCCCAGGTCGAGGCCAACCGGGTTTGGTCGGGCGCTGGTGTGGCCACCCGCTAGGGTTCGATCGTGGATGCCGTCGGCCTCGACCATCGTCACCGCACCTACCAGGGGTGGATACCGCCTCCTGTGGCATCTTTGCTCGTCGAACACGGTCATTTCGACATCCCCCTTCACAGCCCGACCTACCGGCTCCGCTGGTCCGGCTGGCGACGCCGCCACCAGGCGCGATCACTCACCAGTCATTACCGACGACAAGCCGCATCTCGGACATGAAGATCACGATCTACAGCTGGAGTACTAGGAGCTCTCTTACGGATCACTTGGTGGAGGTTCGATCTCGGGGCCTGCTGGCGCCGGTGGAACTACTGCCTGCGACGATGCGCCTGTGAGCTATGACCTTGCTGTGTGGGACGGCGACCGTCCACTCGACAACCGCCAAGCGGGCTCGACCTACGACGAACTCTACGAGCGCTACCTGGAGTCGGACGATGTCGTCGTGCCTCCGGCGCCACGCATCGTGGCCTACGTGGAAGCCCTCGTCGCGCGATACCCGGACGACGCCGATCACAGTGTCGTGCGGGCGTCGACGCCGGTCATCGATGAGGCATCGGGCCCGATCGTGTACCTGCTCATGTCCTATGGCAAGGCTGAGGGAGTCTCCGAGTACGCAGCCGCGCTGGCACGCGAACACCGACTCGTCTGCTTCGATCCGCAGGGAGAATGCCTCCGGCCGTGAGCTGGCTGTTCTTTCAGCGGGCGGACCAGAGGAAAATGCCTGCGATTAGGAGGCCGGCACGGTAGACCGAGACGGTCTTCTCGTAGCGGGTGGCCAGGCCGCGCCATTGTTTGAGGCGATTGATGCAGCGTTCGACGGTGTTGCGTTGTTTGTAGACCTCGCGGTCGAATCCGGGCGGGCGCCCGCCGCCGCGGCCCTTGCGCTTACGGTTGGCGATCTGGTCGGCAGGTTGCGGGATCACGGCCCGCGCTCCGCGTCGCCGCAAGTGTTCACGGATGGCTCGCGATGAGTATGTCAATCCCCCCGATCTGTGGAGACCTTCCTATGCAGCCAGTTCCTCGGTGAGGCTGGCCTGGTAGCTGTGTTCGTAGTCGATCGGGCTCTTG
>NZ_JBSFVU010000163.1:0-1601 GCF_053592475.1 Streptomyces sp. NPDC002671 | reverse complement strand
CCCTCGAACACGACCGCCACCGCATCGGGCGTCCCCGCCACCTGCGCCTCGAACAACTCCGAAAGCGTCGACTGCGGCACCTCGACCGCCGTGTCGTTCCACTCCACCAACACCCGACGCCGCTCGGTCTCGTCCAGCACATCCACCGCACCCAGCCGCAGCCCGGGCTCCTCGACCACCGCGCCCACGACGCGCACCAGGCCCTCGACCAGACGCTCCACCGAACCCGCATCGAACAGGTCCGCCGCCGCGATCACCGCACCACGCAACCCCCCAGGCGCACCGTCCGGCCCGAACACCTCCCCCACCGTCAGCTCCAGATCGAACTTGGCCACCGCTACACCAGCCGAAGCTCCCCGCGCCTGCGCACCCGGCAGATCCACGACCGCACCGGCGTTGTTCTGCAAGCTCAGCATCACCTGGAACAACGGATGCCGGGCCAGCGAGCGAGCCGGGGCCAGTTCCTCGACCAGACGCTCGAAGGGCACATCCTGATGCGCGAATGCCGACAGACTCGCCTCCCGCACACGGGAAAGCAGCTCACGAAACGTCGGGTCCCCCGACAGATCCGTACGCAACACCAGCGTATTGACGAAGAACCCGACGAGGTCGTCGAGAGCGACATCGCTGCGGCCGGCGTTCGCCGACCCGATCGGGATGTCCGCCCCCGCACCCAGACGGGACAGCAGTACCGCCAGAGCAGCCTGGAGCACCATGAACGGTGTCACACCCTCGGCCCGCGCCACCTCCACCAGACGCGCATGCACCCCCGACGAAATGTCGAAGGGAACTCCGAGTCCGCGGTGGCTCGCCACGGACGGACGCGACCGGTCGTAAGGCAGCGTCAGCTCCTGGGGCGCACCCGCCAACGTCTCACGCCAGTAGGCAACCTGACGGGACAGCACACTCTCCGGGTCGTCCTCGTCGCCCAGGAGTTCGCGCTGCCACAGTGCGTAGTCCGCGTACTGCACCGGCAACGGCTCCCACTGCGGGGCTCGCCCCGCACACCGTGCCTCGTACGCCACCGACACGTCCCGCGCCAACGGCCCCATCGACCAGCCATCCGCGGCGATGTGATGCACCACGACCACCAGCACCTGCTCATCGGGAACAGCACGGAACAACCAGGCACGAATGGGAACTTCCACCGACAGGTCGAACGCACAACCCGCCGCCTCCGCCACCGCGGCATCCACGTCCGCCCCAACGACATCGACGACCCGCAACTCCCAGTCCAGATCCGCCACATCCACAACCCGCTGGAACGGCTCACCGCTGTCGGTGGTCGCGAACACCGTCCGCAACACCTCATGCCGGCCGATCACATCCCGCAGCGCGGCACCCAGCGCCCCCGCGTCCACCTCACCCGTCAAACGCAGCACCGTCGGCAGGTTGTAAGTGGCACTCGGACCCTCCAACTGACCGATGAACCACAGACGGCGCTGCGCGAACGACACCGGCACCCGCTCCGGACGCTCCCGCACCGCCAACGCCACCCGGGCACGATCAGCCCCGGCCAAACGAGCCGCAAGACCAGCCACCGTCGGCGCCTCGAACAACGCCCGCAACGACAACTCAACCCCGAACACCGACCGCACCCG
>NZ_JBSFVU010000162.1:0-1613 GCF_053592475.1 Streptomyces sp. NPDC002671 | reverse complement strand
GACACGGCGGTCGAGGTGCCGCAGTCGACGCTTTCGGAGTTGTTCGAGGCGCAGGTGGCGGGGACGCCCGATGCGGTGGCGGTCGTGTTCGAGGGTGTCGAGGTGTCGTATGCGGAGCTGGACGCGCGCGCGAACCGGTTGGCGCGTCATCTCGTCGGTCGGGGTGTGGGGCTGGAGTCGGTGGTGGGGGTGTGTTTGGAGCGTGGTGTCGACCTGGTCGTGGCGCTGCTGGGTGTGTTGAAGGCGGGGGCTGCGTATCTGCCGGTGGATCCGGGGCTTCCGGTGGAGCGGGTGGAGGTGATGCTGGCGGATGCGGGTGCGGTGTGTGTGGTGACTGCTGAGGACATGCGGGGTCTGGAGGCGGTTGGCTCGGGTCCGTTGTCGGATGTGGAGCGTGGCGGGGCGTTGCGGGCGGGGCTTGCGGCGTATGTGTTGTTCACGTCGGGGTCGACGGGGCGGCCGAAGGGTGTGGTGGTGTCGCATGCGGGGGTGGTGAATCGTCTGGTGTGGATGCAGTCCCGGTTTGGTCTGGTGCCGGGTGAGCGGGTGTTGCAGAAGACCCCGTTTGGTTTCGATGTGTCGGTGTGGGAGTTCTTCTGGCCGTTGTTGTGGGGTGGGGTGTTGGTGGTGGCCCGTCCTGGTGGTCATCGGGATCCGGGGTATGTGGCGGGGCTGATCGAGGCCGAGGGGGTGTCGACGGTGCACTTTGTGCCGTCGATGCTGGAGGCGTTCTTGCGGGAGCCGGCTGCGTCTTTGTGTGGGGGGTTGCGGCGGGTGGTGTGTTCGGGTGAGGCGTTGTCGGCTGGGGTGCAGGACCGGTTCTTCGAGGTCTTTGGCGAGGGGGTGGAGCTGCACAATTTGTATGGGCCGACGGAGGCGTCGGTGGACGTCACTGCTTGGCAGTGCCGGGTGGGTGCGGCGGTGGTGCCGATTGGTGGGCCGGTGGCCAACACCCGTTTGTATGTGCTGGATGCCTCGCTTTCCCCGGTGCCGGTGGGTGTGGGGGGTGAGTTGTATATCGCTGGTGTGCAGGTGGCGCGGGGGTATGCGGGTCGCCCGGACCTGACGGCGGAGCGGTTCGTGGCCAGTCCTTATGGCGGGTCGGGTGAGCGGTTGTATCGGACGGGGGATCTGGCTCGCTGGAATGCCGAGGGTGAGCTGGAGTATCTGGGCCGGGCGGATGAGCAGGTGAAGATCCGTGGGTTCCGGATCGAGCCGGGCGAAGTGCAGGCTGTAGTCGTCGGCCACCCGCAGGTCGCCCAGGCCGCGGTCGTCGCCCGCGAGGACACGCCCGGTGACAAGCGTCTGGTCGCCTACGTCGTTCCGGTTGATGCCGAGGACGGGGGCGAACTGGCGCAGGAGGTACGCCGGTTCGCGGGTGAGCGGTTGCCGGAGTACATGGTTCCCTCTGCGGTGGTGGTCCTGGACGAGCTGCCGTTGACGGTGAACGGGAAGCTGGACCGCAGGGCGCTGCCCGCCCCGCAGTACGCGACCGGTTCCGGCCGTGGCCCGTCCTCCGCCCGTGAGGAGCTCCTTTGTGCCGCGTTCGCCGAGGTCCTCGGCCTGGACAGCGTCGGCGTCGATGACGATTTCTTCGCTCTGGGCGGGCACTC
>NZ_JBSFVU010000161.1:0-1737 GCF_053592475.1 Streptomyces sp. NPDC002671 | reverse complement strand
GTTCTTCTTGGTCGAACAACCCATCTACCAGGGGCTTCACCAGTTCGTCAGCCCAACTGCCAAGCTGACGCAGCAGGTTGGAAAAGCCTCCATGCCGCCGCGCTCGGCTGCACCCCGGTAGGTGCAGCAGCCGAATTCGGTCGCCGCGAGCGGCTTGCCGTGCCGGAAATACTCGCGCAGGCCCTGACGGAAGGCGTCACTGGAATCGCCGTAGGCGTCCGCACTTACGATGTCGAAGGGCGCCCAATCGACCTGTTCCCACGTTCCGGAGGCGTAGGTGATCTTTCCGCGGAACGGTGAACGCACCGTCTCTGCGATGTTGGCCAGCAAGGAGTTCAGCCGGGCAGGAACCTCGGCGAGCCCGGCCAATGCCTCGGGGGCGCCGCTGGTCAGGGCTTCGATTCTGGCGAGGCTGTCGTCTCCGGGGAGAATGTCGGCGGCAAACAGGCTCAGTTCGCAGCCGGTGACGAAGACGTCCGCTCCCACCTCCTGGGCGCGGTCGGCACAGGTGGCGAAGTAGGGCAGCAGCTCTTCGGCGGACAGTTCGCAAGGGAATGGGGAGAACCAGACCTCAAGCCCGGCATCGGCGGCGTGCCGGGCCGCACGGGCCAGTCGCCCAGGGTCGCCGCCGGTGATCCGCACGGCATCGCAGTGCAGATCGTCTGCGATGACGCGGATCTCGCGTCGCACCGCGCCTGCGTCGAAGACGGGCCGCGAACTCTTTCCGCCCGGAGTGAAGCCAGTGTCGTAGGTGATGCTTTTGGCTCGCATGGGGTGCTCCTGACAATCGATCGACATCTGTTGCTGCGTCTCACCGGGCGTCGATGGGAATCGGTTCGGCGGACGGATCGCATGGACGACTCGGGGTGTGTCTGGAGATCAGCTCGACGGCGACGGGCCCTCCACCTTGATCGTGGACACCTTGACACTGGATCTCGAGTCCAGGAGAGGAGTCCCAGGTGGGGACCTACAAGTACCCGGCGGAGTTCCGGGCTGACGCCGTCGAGCTGGTGCGGTCGTCAGGCCGTCCGGTCTCGCAGATCGCGGCCGAGCTCGGGGTGAACCACGAGACGCTGCGGCAGTGGGTGAAGACCGCGGACAATGCTGCCCGCCCCGAGGCGGTGGCCGCGTCGGCGAAGGACGCCGAGATTGCGGCACTGCGCAAGCAGGTCCGCGAGCTGGAGATGGAACGCGACATCCTGCGCCGGGCGGCTAAGTATTTTGCGGGAGAGACCAGCTGGTGAGCCGCTTCCAGTTCGTCGCCGACCACCGTGACGCCTTCGGCGTGAAGCGGCTGTGCACCGTTTTGAACCTTTCGAGGTCCGGGTTCTATCGCTGGTTGAAGACAGCGCAGGCCAGGGCTGCGAGGAAGGCCGCCGACGCGGCCCTCACCCGGCGAATACGCACGATCCATGCCGCATCCGGGAAGACGTACGGGTCCAAGCGGATCACCGCCGAACTCCGCGAGAGCGGTCTGCTCGTCAATCGCAAGCGCATCGAGCGGCTGATGCGCCAACACGCCATTACAGGACGGAGGTTGCGGAAGAGACATCGCACGACGATCCCGGATCCGGACCGTCAGGCGGTGCCCGACCTGCTGCAGCGGAACTTCACCGCCGCTGCCCCCAACACCGTCTGGATCGGGTCGGGTAGCCGGAGGGAATCTCACCCTCCGGCTCCCACAGAACCGTGCGTAACAGTCTCCCGTTACACGGCTCTTGTCACCCTGATCACCAG
>NZ_JBSFVU010000160.1:0-1744 GCF_053592475.1 Streptomyces sp. NPDC002671 | reverse complement strand
GCCCGTGAGGAGCTCCTTTGTGCCGCGTTCGCCGAGGTCCTCGGCCTGGACAGCGTCGGCGTCGATGACGATTTCTTCGCTCTGGGCGGGCACTCCCTGCTGGTGATCCGGCTGGTGGAGGTCCTGCGCACCCGCGGGGTGACCATCTCGGTACGCGCCCTCTTCGAGTCGCCGACGGTGGCCGGGCTCGCGGCGGTGGCCGGCGTCGAGAGCGTCGTCGTACCGCCCAACGTCATCCCGGAGGGCGCGCGGCAGATCACGCCCGACATGCTGCCCCTGGTCGAGCTGACCGGCGAGGAGGTCGAGCGGATCGTCGCGACCGTGGAGGGTGGCGCGGCCAACGTCGCTGACGTCTACCCGCTGGCCCCGTTGCAGGAGGGTCTGCTCTTCCACCACCTCCTGGCCGACAGGGGCGAGGACGTCTACGTCATGCCGACGGTGTTGGAGTTCGATTCGCGCGAGCGGCTCGACGCCTTCGCCGGTGCGCTCCAGCAGGTCGTGGACCGGCACGACATCCTGCGTACCGCCATCGTGTGGGAGGGCCTGCGCGAGCCGGTGCAGGTCGTGTGGCGGCACGCCCAGCTGCCCGTCGAGAAAGTCGAACTCGACTTCCGGAGCACGGATCCGGTGCAGGAGCTGCCAGCCGCGGTGGGGCTCTCGATGGATCTGGGCCGCGCGCCACTGCTCGGGCTGCACGCGACGGCTGCCGCGGACGGCCGTTGGCTGCTGCTGATCCGCGTCCACCACATGATCCAGGACCACACGGGTATCGCACTCCTGCTGGGTGAGGTGGAGGCGTTCCTCGCCGGCCGGGGTGAGGAGCTGCCGGAGCCGCTGCCGTTCCGTGACTTCGTCACGCAGGCACGTGGTGGGGTGGAGCGAACCGAGCACGAGCGCTACTTCGTCGGCCTGCTGGGCGACGTCGACGAGCCCACCGCGCCGTACGGCCTGGTCGACGCGTACGGCGACGGCGCGGACCCGGTGCAGGCGCGGAGTGACGTCGCGGCGGACCTCGAGACGCGGCTGCGTGAAGTGGCGCGCCGACTCGGTGGGAGCCCTGCCGCGGTGTTGCACGTGGTGTGGGCGCGGGTCCTTGCCGCGGTGAGCGGCCGCGACGACGTGGTGTTCGGCACCGTCCTGTTCGGTCGGATGAACTCCGGTGCCGGCGCGGACCGGGTGCCCGGCCCCTTCATGAACACCCTGCCGGTGCGGGCGCGTCTGGACGAGGGCACCGGTGTCCTCGCTGCGGTGCGGGAGATGCGCGGCCAGCTCGCCGCACTCCTGGAGCACGAGCACGCGCCGCTCACCCTGGCGCAGCAGGCCAGCGGCGTGCCGGCGGACGCTCCGCTGTTCACCTCGGTGTTCAACTACCGTCACAACACCGGATTCATCGGAGACGTGGCCGAGGTCGGCGACGGCATCGAGATGGTGTTCGTCCGCGAGCGCACCAACTATCCGCTGACCGTGATCTTCGACGACAACGGTGATGGGCTGCGGCAAACGGTGGACGCGGTCTTTCCCATCGACGCGGACGCCGTCGCGGCGATGGTGAGCACGGCCACCGCGCACCTGGTGGGCGCGCTGGAAGAGGCGCTGGACGGCGGCCCCGATGTTCCGCTGAGCGGCATCCCCGTGCTCGACGACGTGCGGCGTCGCCGGGTGCTGGTGGAGTGGAACGACACCGCTGCCGAGGTGCCGGCGGGGACGATTCCGGAGCTGTTCGAGGCGCAGGTGGCACGCGTGC
>NZ_JBSFVU010000159.1:0-1760 GCF_053592475.1 Streptomyces sp. NPDC002671 | reverse complement strand
CACCTGCCACCGCGACATACCCACCCCAATACGAACCTGACCAAGCCCTACTAGTCCCCGTCCTCGGTGGCGGGCCCCGGCTCGGCCCCGGTCGCCGACTGCAGGAAGAGAGTCCCGCCCGGCGCGGCGCGGTTCGCGCACACCCGGGGGGCGGTGTCCTTGAGGCTCAGCAGCCTGAAGTAGTTCTGGCCGAGGGCGATGTCCCGGAAGGCCTCGTCGCCGAGGGCGGTGTTGATCCGGCTAGTGGCGTCGAGCTCCTGCTCGTAGACCTGGTAGTCCTTGTTCCGGGAGGCCACGAAGTCCGTTCCGGGGATCGCCCGGGTGGGATACCGGTCGAGGAACACCGCGTACTTCTGCCGGACGCCGGGCTTGCTGAAGTACTGGTCCTCCAGGACGCGCCAGCTCAGGTCCACCATCAGGTTCGGGTAGGCGTCGAGGAGTCTTTCCAGGATGTGGATGTGCTGGTCGGGATCCATGTGTGCCAGTTCCTTCGACAGCCCCATGTGCGCCCACACGATCTTGTTGTTCGGATAGAGTCGGAGGATCTCCTTCATCAGGTGGAGGTACTTCGTCGGCTCCGCGTCGTTTCCGAGGTCGGAGTGGAAGGTGACGGGCATGCCGCGGTCCCGGAGCACCTTCATGAACGGCGCCCAGTGCGGGATGTCCTCACTTGTCGCAGGCTCGGCATGGTTGGGGAACAGAGCCTGCTTGACGACGTTCACCTCGCCCGCCCATCGGAACATATTCGGGTACTCGCGGTCGAGCAGCGCGACTCCCGCGGGGATGGTCTCGGGGTGGTGCAGGTCCATGAACGTCATGGAGAGCGCGAGGTTCGGGTCGTCGGGCTTCGACTCCCGCAGGTCCTCGGCGTTGACGAAGTCGTTGCGCATCCGGGGCAGCACGGGGGTGCCGGGGCAGTCGAGGTAGTAGGTGCAGCTGGAATCCGCGGGGAGCACCTGCCCGATGCCGTACATGTTCGCGTAGTGCACGCCGCTCTTCTGCAGGTAGCCGGTGAGTTCCTCGAAGGGGATCCCCCGGCCGCCGAACGGACGGAGGTGCAGATGGCTGTCGACCTGCGACGTGTAGGGCTCGGTGGCCCGGTCGAAACACGGCCGGACCGCGAAGGCCGGGCCGGCCCCCGCTGGGGAGGCTGTGACGGTCACCGCGGTGAGGGAGGCGATGGTGGTGCCGAGCCACCTGCTGATCCGGGACTTGCTCCGCATGGTGTCACCTCTGGCGGTGAGGATGGCGCGCGACACCGGCGATAGGTGTCCCGTTCAGCAGGCATCCTCTCGCCACGAACGGTCAGGCCGAGGTATCCGGAGGCGTGTTGACCAGGGCTGTCCCTCGGTTGGGCGCCCGCGCTCCGGAGACTGCGGGCGCCCGGCTGGTACTGCGTCAGTGGCGGGCGGCCCGACGGCGGCTCGCCGTCAGCACGTCCGCGCCGATGGCGAGCAGGACGGCGCCGCTGACACCGAAGGCGATCAGCTGGCCGCTGTTGCCGCCGGTGCTGGCCAGGGTCTTGGCCGGCGTGGTCGACACCGGCTTGACCGAGGACGTGCCGACCGGACCGGGCGCGCCCGTGGAGGCGGAGGGGGCCGGCGCGGACGAGGTGGCCGAGTGGCTCGGGGTGGCCGTCGGGGTCGACGGCTTGGCCTGGGCGGAGTGACTGGCCGACGGCGAAGCCGACTCGGGTCGGGAGCAATGCTCAGGACCTGTGGATCGGCCTCGGGTTGGACGCGGAGGGCGTACCTTCCCGA
>NZ_JBSFVU010000158.1:0-1803 GCF_053592475.1 Streptomyces sp. NPDC002671 | reverse complement strand
CCGGATACGGAGACTTGCGTCCCACCTGGACATCCCTCCCTGGACCATCAAGATCCATTGTCAGGGTGTCCACTCCAAAGGATCAGCCTCACTGGTGGCCAGGGCCAGGATCGCTGACGACGCCACCGGCCTTCAACAACTGCTGAATCTTCTGGCCGAACACGGGGACACCCCCGAAACGCGTATACCAGCGGCCATAGAGACCTCCCGAGGACTGCTGGTGGCCTGCCTGCGAGCCACCGGACGCCCCGTCTATGCGATCAACCCCATGGCAGCGTCCCGATACCGCGAACGCCACACCATCGCACGCAGAAGTCAGACCACCTCGATGCCATGGTCCTCGCCAACATCTTGCGCACTGACGCCGCGGTACACCGGATGCTGCCTGCCGACACCGAACTCGTCCAGGCCATCGCCGACTTGGCGCGCGCCCAGCAAGACGCGGTCTGGGACCGCACCCAGGCTGCCAACAAACTGCGGTCCCACCTTCGCGAGTACTTCCCTGGCTACCTCACCGCCGTCCAGCCGCTGCTCGGTGGCCTGTGCTCATCCGTCGCCCGCGCGCTGCTGGCAGCCGCAGCCACCCCGGCCCGAGCCGCCCGACTGACCAAGACCCAGCTGCGGGCCGCACTGAAGAAGGCCGGACGCCAACGCGGGATCGAGGCTGAGGTCACGCGCCTGCACGCGGTCCTACGGGCCCCGCAGATGCGCCAACTCCCACTGGTCGAGGACGCGATGGGCCACCAGGCCCTGACACTGCTGCGGAAGCTGGACGCCGCCTGCACCAGCGCGGACGAGCTCGCCGAAGCTGCGGTGACGGCTTTTGAGGCACACCCGGACGCCGACATCATCACCAGCTTTCCAGGACTTGGCTCCCTCACCGGCGCCCGTGTGCTCGCAGAGATCGGAGACGACCGATCCCGCTTTGCCGATGCCCGGGCCCTCAAGTCCTACGCCGGAGCCGCACCGTTAACCCGGGCATCCGGCAAGAGCGTCTCCGTCAAGGCCCGCCGGATCAAGAACCAGCGTTTCGCTGCCGCCGGCTACGTCTGGGCATTCGCTTCCCTGACGGCCTCCAAGGGCGCCAGGGCCCACTACGACCGCAGACGCACCAACGGCGACCGACACATCGCAGCCCTGCGCAATCTCTTCAACCGCGTGATCGGGTGCCTGCACCACTGCCTCGACAAGCACGTCCACTACGACGAAACCATCGCCTTCCCCACCCGCCCCGAGCCCATCCTCACTGCCGCAGCTTGACCGCTTAACCCCATCGGATGTCTGATCACCGAAGCACACGGCATCCCCCTCGCGGTCTCGCTGACCGGCGGGAACCGGAGCGACGTGACTCAGCTCATGCCGCTCATCCAGGCCGTCCCGCCGGTACGCGGCCGACGCGGACGGCCCCGTCGACGGCCGGACAAGCTCTACGCCGACCGCGGCTACGACCACGACAAGTACCGCAAGCAGGTCCGGGCAGTGGGCATCACCCCGGTCATTGCCCGCCGCGGCACCGAACACTGCTCAGAACGATGGGTGGTCAAGCAGAGCTTCGCGCTGTTGCACTGGTTCCGCCGCCTGCGCATCCGGTGGGAGATCCGCGACGACATTCACGAAGCCTTCTTTAGCCTGGCGTGCAACATCATCTGCTGGCGCCGACTGAGCAACCTCACACTTTGTGAGGAGTTCTAAGCACTCGGACCGTACTCCAGGGCTTCGGCGTTGTCGTGTGGGGCCCGGTTCGTGGCGGTCTGTCAGCTCGGTGGCGTCCCGGAACGTGACAGGCACGGGCTTCCAAGATCA
>NZ_JBSFVU010000157.1:0-1811 GCF_053592475.1 Streptomyces sp. NPDC002671 | reverse complement strand
CGGAATCGTCCCCACCGGCACCCCAATGGCCGTGCCATTCCACTCCACCAACACCCGACGCCGCTCGGCCTCACCCAGCACCTCCACAGCACTCAACGACCGGTCCGCACCGCCCTCCAGCGCCTCCCCCAGCGCCGTCACCAGGCTCTCCGTGGCCGTGTTCATCAAGGCTGCCACGGCATCCGCGTCGATCGGAGCAACCGCGTCCACCATCAGCCCCAGCCCGACACCGTCGTCGTCGACGGCAATGGTCAGGGGGTAATTGGTGCGCTCACGGACGAACACGACCCCGATGCCTTCGCCGAGTTCGGCCATTTCGCGGCTGAGGACGATGTTGTGGCGGTAGTTGAGCATGGAGGTGAACAGGGGAGCGTCCCCCGGTACGCCACTGGCCTGCTGTGCCAGAGCCAGCGGTGCGTGCTCGTGCTCAAGGAGCCCCGCGAGCTGGTCACGCATGGCCCCGACCGCTGACACCACGCTGGTCTCGTCCACCCGTATCCGCACCGGCAGCGTGTTCATGAAGGGCCCGGGCACGTCCTCGCCGGCGCCGGCGTTCATGCGCCCGAACAGCACGGTGCCGAACACCACGTCGTCTCGGCCGCTGACCGCAGCAAGGACCCGCGCCCACGCCACATGCATCACCGTCGCCGGACTGGCCCCCAGCCGCCGGGCGACCTCACGCAGCCGCGCTTCGAGGTCGGTCGCGAGGTCCCGCCGTACCTGGACCGAGTCCATGCCGTCCCCGTGGGCGTCCACCAGGCCGTAGGGCGCGGTGGGCTCGTCGACGTCGCCCAGCAGGTCGGTGAAGAACCGCTCGTGTTCGGCCCGCTCCGTCTCGCCACGTGCCTGCGCCTGCGCCACGAAGGTGCGGAAGGGCGTCGGCTCCGGCAGTTCGGCAGCCCGTCCGGCGAGGATGGTCTGCACTTCGTGGAGCAGCAGTTCCAGTGTCGTGTGGTCCTGCACCATGTGGTGCATGCGCAGCAGTGCCAGCCACCGTTCCTCCGCAGCGGCGGCCACATGAAGTTCGAGCAGTGGGGCGCGGTCCAGGCTCATCGACAGGCCGGCGGCAGCAAGGAGTTGCTCGACCGGCTCGGTACCGTCCAGGTCGAGTTGCACCTCCTGGACAGGGAGCTGGGCATGCCGCCACACAACCTGCACTGGTTCGCGCAGGCCTTCCCACACGATGGCGGTACGGAAGGTGTCGTGCCGGTCCATGACCTGCTGAAACGCCTCGGTGAAGGCGTCGAGCCGCTCGCGGGTGTCGAACTCCATCACCGTCGGCAGGACATAGACATCCTCACCGCCGTCGGCGAGCAGGTGGTGGAAGAGCAGGCCCTCCTGCAGGGGGGCCAGCGGGTAGATGTCGGCGACGTTGGCCGCGCCACCCTCCACGGTCGCTACGACCCGCTCGACCTCCTCCGCGGTCAGCTCGACCAGCGGCAGCATCTCCGGCGTGATCTCCCGCGCACCCTCCGGAATCGCATTCGCCGGAACGACCACGCTCTCCACCCCGGACGCGGCCGCCGCAAGCCGGGCCACCGTCGGGGCTTCGAAAAGCGCCCGCACCGACACCGAGATCCCGCGCCGCCGCAGCGCCTCCACCAGCCGGATCGCCAGCAGCGAATGACCACCCAATGCGAAGAAGCTGTCATCGACACCGACGCTCTCCACACCGAGAACCTCGGCGAACGCCGCGCACAGCAACTCCTCGCGAACCGTCGAAGGCCCACGTCCAGAACCAACGGCGTACTCCGGTGCCGGCAGCGCCTTGCGGTCCAGCTTGCCGTTCACCGTCAACGGCAGCTCGTCCA
>NZ_JBSFVU010000156.1:0-1946 GCF_053592475.1 Streptomyces sp. NPDC002671 | reverse complement strand
GGTGACCAGCGAGGTGCGCATGTGGTCCGCGATCGACCAGCCCACCACCCGCCGCGAACAGATATCGATCACCGTGGCGAGGTAGAGCCATGTCGCGCCGACGTTTATGTAGGTGATGTCGCCGCACCACCTGGTGTTCAAGGTGTCCGCGGTGAAGTCGCGCATCACCAGGTCCGGTGCGGGCGGCGCGGTCCTGTCCGCGATCGTCGTCCGCTTCTTCTTCCGCAGGTGCCGGCCGACGATGTGGTTGATCCGCATCAGGCGCGTGACGCGCTTGCGGTTGATCCCGTGCCCGCGGGCACGGAGTTCGGCATGGACGCGCGGAGCACCATAGGCACCGCCGTGTTCGGCGTGGATCTCACGGATCTCGGCCACGGTCCGTTTCTCCTCGGCCCGGCGCTCGGCACGGGCCTGAGCGGTGGCCAGATGCCGGTAGTAGCCGGCCCGCGACACCCCGAGCACCCTGCAGATCCGCTGCACGCCGAAGTCGGTGCGGTGATCGGAGATGAAGTCCCAGCGGCGGGGGCTCACTTCACCTCCCGGGCAAAATAGGCGGCTGCCCGGCGCAGAATCTCGCGTTCCAGCTGCCACTCCTGTTCCGCCTTCAGCAGCCGGGCGTTCTCTGCCCGCAGCCGGGCCGGCTCCTCCGCCGCGCTCACCCCGATGTCGCGGCTCTCGGGCGCGGCCTGGCCGTCGTCCTTGCGGACCCACGTCCCCAGCGACTCCGCGGTGATGCCAAGATCCGCGGCCACCGCCGCGTACGTCCGCTTGCCGACCGCGGCGCAATAGAGCGCGACGGCATCCTTCCGGAACTCCTCCGGATACGGAGACCTCCGTCCCACCTGGACATCCCTCCCTGGACCATCAAGATCCATTGTCAGGGTGTCCACTCCAAAGGATTCCCAATGAGGTTGTCAACCCCGTGCGGTGACTCGCTGTGAGCGTCTCATCCCAGCGGGACAGGGCTCGGCGGCGCGGTGATCTCGAAGGTTCGGCTGTCGCGGATGAGGGCCCACAGGACGTTCAGGCGACGGCGCGCGAGGGCGATGACAGCCTGCCTGTGCCCCTTGCCTTCGGCTCTCTTGCGGTCGTAGAACGCTTTCGAAGTGGGGCAGCATCTGGCGGCGACCATCGCGGACATGTAGAAGACTCGCAACAGGCGGCGGCAGTAGCGGCGTGGTCGGCGCATGTTCCCGCTGATCCGTCCGGAGTCCTTCGGGACCGGGGCCAGGTAGGCGACACCCGCCAGGCGGTCAGAGGTGCCGAAGACGCTCATGTCCCCACCGGTATGGGCGATGAACTCGGCGCCCAGGACCGGACCGAGGCCGGGCATGCTCAGGATGACCTCGGCGTGCGGGTGGTCGCGAAACCGGCCCTCGATCAGGGCATCGGTCTCAGCGATCTCCTCATCGAGGGTCATCACTTCCCTTGCCAGTTTGGCCACCACGGCCGCGGCGAACTTCTCCCCGGCGACGGCGGTGTGCTGGGCTTCGGCGGCCTCGACGGCGGTGGCCGCGACGAGCTGGGAGTTGCGGACCTTGCGGTTCTTCAACCAGGCCGCGAGGCGGTTCTTGCCGATGCGGCGGAGAGCGGCCGGTGTCTGGTAGCCCGTCAGCAGCACGAGGGACGCCTTCGAGGTCTTGTAGTCGAAGGCCCGTTCCAGCGCAGGGAAGTACTCCAGCATCTGGGCCCGCATCCGGTTGATCGCCCTCGTGCGGTCCGCTGCCAGATCGAGGCGGCGCGAGGTGAGGATGCGCAGGGCAACGGCGATGTCGTCGCCGCGGTGCATGGTCTGAAGGTCGCGCCGCATACGGGCCTGGTCCGCGATGACAAAGGCGTCCTTCGCATCTGTCTTCCCGTCACCCCGGTAGGAGCCGGAGGCGTGGTGGACGGTGCGGCCGGGGATGTAGAGGACCTGCTGCCCGTTGTCGGTCAGCAGCGCGATC
>NZ_JBSFVU010000155.1:0-2064 GCF_053592475.1 Streptomyces sp. NPDC002671 | reverse complement strand
CTGCGGGGCGCTGGTTCGGCTCATACTCCTGGCGACAGCTGGCTGTGAACGGCGGTGGCACGCTTCACCTCGTCCTGGGCCGGTCGGCACTGACCGAGTAATTGTCAATATGTGTGGATGAGCCAGCCTAAGTAGGGGCTTGTTTCGTTAGTCGGTCGTGAGGTTGCTTGGTTCCTCCCCGCGATACGGTATCCATCGGTATCCGGGCTGGAACACTTCGTAGTCGGCGCTCAGGTCAAGTTCCGCATGCAGCTTTTCGCAGAGCACAAGCCCGTGGATGCTGCCGTCGTTCAGTTCATCTGACCACTCGCGCCTGAGCTCAGCGGGGTCAAGGAATGATTCCGGATCCCAGCCGACCTTGGCGGCGACATATCCGTGGAACTGCGCGAGCAGGTCGTAGAGTTGGTGCCCCAGTTCGGTCAGCTCCGCTGCGGTGAGCTGGAACCTGGGAAGGCTGCCGTCCAGGCCACAATGCCAACTGACAGCCACGGGCAGGATCGAGAGCTCGATGTATGAGCCCACCTTCGCCAGCATCGGCCGGTGGAGAGGGATGCGGTGGGCGCCCGCGCGAAGCACCCGTGGCTTGGGGCCGGTGTGGGCTGCAGCCTGTGCCGCCTCGGCGTCGTCGCCGAAGTTCACCACCAGCTCGAAACAGATCGCCACAGTTCTTCTGCCTCCCCAGCGCCGCAGCCTCACGCAGCCCGTGTTTCAGTACGTTCGACGAGGATGCCATTCTCGAATCTGGCGCCCGCACGGACCAGGGGCACCAGGTGCGATCCGGTGATCGCCCGCCAGCGGGCCTGGGCGGACTCGACGAGCTTGAACACCATCGCGAGGGCCGCGGCCGGGCTGCCGGCGCCGCGGGTGACCTTGGTGCGGAGCTTGACGGTAGAGAAGGTCGACTCGATGGGGTTCGTGGTCCGCAGGTGGATCCAGTGCTCGGCCGGGAAGTCGTAAAACGCCAGCAGTTCTTCCCGGTCTTCGGTGATCTTCGCGACGGCCTTGGCGAACTTGGCGCCGTAGGCCTTCGCGAACGCCTCGATCGCCTTCTCGGCGTGGCCGCGGTCCTCGGCGTTGTAGATCTCCTGCATCGCTTTCGTCGCGCTCGGCTGTGCGGACTTCGGCAGGGCGTTCGTGACATTGCGGGCCTTGTGGACCCAGCACCGCTGGTGGCGGGCAGCCGGGAGCACCTCGGCCAGCGCCTTCCACAGCCCCATCGCGCCGTCGCCGACGACCAGCTCGGGATCGCGCATGCCGCGGCGGCGGCAGTCGCGCAACAGGTCGGCCCACGACTCGACCGACTCCCGCAGCCCCTCGGCCAGCGCGATCAGTTCCTTGGTGCCGTCCAGGCGCACACCCATCAGCACCAGGACACAGGAGTGCGTCTGCCCGAGCCGGACCTTGGGATGCACGCCGTCTGCCCACACGTACACATAGTCGCTATCGGCGAGGTCGCGCTGCTGGAAGGCGGAGTGGTCATCCTGCCAGTGCTTCGTCAGCCGGGTTACGGTGGCCGGCGACAGCCCGGCCGCCGAGCCGAGGAACTGCTCCAGCGCGGGCACGAAGTCCCCCGAGGACAGTCCGTGCAAGTAGAGCAGTGGCAGCACCTCGCTGACCTTGGGCGACTTACGGCACCAGGGCGGCAGGATCTTCGAGGAGAACCGCATCCGCTCGCCGGTGGCCACATCCACCCGCTTGTCGTTCACGCGCGGGGCCGTGACCTCGACGGGACCTGCGGCGGTGGTCACGGTGCGAGGCCGGTGGTGGCCGTTGCGGACCACCAGGCGGCGCCCGGCCGCGTCCGTCTCGGCAGCCAACTCGGCTATGTACTGGTTGACTTCGGCTTCCAGTGCCGCGGCGAGCATTCGGCGCGCGCCTTCGCGGACGATCTCGTCGATCAGGGAGCCAGACTCGGTCGAACCGTCGGTGTTCACTACGCTGAGCACGGGCGTGCCTTCCCGACCCGCGCTGCGAACGCGGGCCTACTCGGTGACCATCACAGGATCATTCGGGAAGGTACGTCCTCCGCGTCCAACCCGAGGCCGATCCACAGGTCCTGAGCAT
>NZ_JBSFVU010000154.1:0-2296 GCF_053592475.1 Streptomyces sp. NPDC002671 | reverse complement strand
TCTCGGCGACGGCCCAAAATGGGCTCACTGACGGCGTATCAAATCTGACCCACTTGGTGATCTTCATCTGATCCTGGCCTTGGTGATCAAGGTCAGGAGGGAAGAGGTGATCCACGTGGAAGACTGGGCTGAGATCCGCAGGCTGCACCGGGCCGAGCAGATGCCGATCCGGGCGATCGCCCGGCACCTGGGCATCTCGAAGAACACCGTGAAGCGTGCGCTGGCGCATGACCGGCCGCCGAAGTACGAGCGTGCGCTGAAGGGCTCGGCGGTGGACGCGGTCGAGGTGCAGATCCGCGAGCTTTTGCGGGAGACGCCGACGATGCCCGCGACGGTGATCGCGGAGCGGATCGGCTGGCAGCGTGGGATGACGATCCTCAAGGAACGCGTGCGTGAGCTCAGACCGGCGTATTTGCCGGTGGACCCGGTCTCCCGGACGACGTATCGGCCGGGCGAGCTGGCCCAGTGCGACCTGTGGTTCCCCGAGGCGGACATCCCGCTCGGCTATGGGCAGACGGGCCGGCCGCCGGTCTTGGTGATGGTGTCCGGATACTCGCGGGTCATCGCCGCGAGGATGCTGCCCTCCCGGCGGACTGGGGACCTGATCGACGGGCACTGGCGCCTGCTGACCGAGTGGAATGCCGTCCCGAAAATGCTCGTCTGGGACAACGAGTCCGGCATCGGCCGGGGCCGGGTGACGGGTGAGTTCGCCGCGTTCGCGGGTCTGCTCTCCACCAAGATCTACCTCTGCCGTCCCCGGGATCCGGAAGCGAAAGGGCTGGTCGAGAGGGCCAACGGCTATCTGGAAACCAGCTTCCTGCCGGGCCGTCACTTCTCCGGCCCGGACGACTTCAACACCCAGCTGACCGCCTGGCTGAAGGTCGCCAACCGGCGCCAGCACCGCACTTTGCAGGCCCGGCCCACCGACCGGTGGGAAGCGGACAAGGCCGGGATGATCGCTCTGCCGCCGGTCGATCCGCCCTCTTGGTGGAGGTTCTCCATCCGCCTCGGCCGCGATCACTACGTCCGCATCGACACCAACGACTACTCCGTCGACCCCGCCGCGATCGGGAAGACGGTGACCGTGCTCTGCGACAACGACCAGGTCCTCGTGCTGGCCACCGGCGGCGAGATCGTTGCCCAGCACGCGCGCTGCTGGGCCCGCCACCAGACCATCACCGACCCCGAACACGCCGCCACCGGCGTGGTGATGCGCCAGGAAGTGCACCGCCGGCAGGCCGCCGCGGCCGGCTCGGGACCACTGGTCGAGGTCGAACAGCGCGAGCTCGGCTCCTATGACCGCCTGTTCACCGTCATCGACGGCGGCAACAACCAGGAGGCCGGCTGATGCCCCGCACCGCCACAGCCACCCGCGACAACGAACCGCCCGAGGCCCACGCCGGTGAGACCGCCAGCCCCACGACGCCGTCGGCGGGCCGCCGGACGGGCCAGCAGACCGCCGCCGACCTGGCCTTCCTCGCCAGAGCGATGAAGGCCCCGGCCCTGCTGGACGCCGCCGACCGGCTCGCCGAGCGGGCCCGCAAGGAGTCCTGGACCCACGCCGAGTACCTCGTCGCCTGCCTCCAGCGCGAAGTGTCCGCCCGTGAATCGCACGGCGGCGAGGCCCGAGTGCGGGCGGCACGCTTCCCCGCGATCAAGACGATCGAGGAACTCGACGTCACCCATCTGCGCGGTCTGACGCGCCAACAGCTCGCGCATCTGGGCACGTTGGACTTCATCGCCGGGAAGGAGAACGCCGTTTTTCTGGGCCCGCCGGGCACCGGGAAGACACACCTCGCGATCGGACTCGGGGTCCGCGCCTGCCAGGCCGGCCACCGCGTCGCGTTCGCGACCGCCTCGGAATGGGTTGACCGGCTCGCCGCCGCCCACCAGGCCGGACGCCTCCAGCAGGAGCTGACCAAGCTCGGCCGCTACCCGCTGATCGTGGTGGACGAAGTGGGATACATCCCCTTCGAGGCCGAGGCCGCGAACCTGTTCTTCCAGCTGGTCTCGAACAGATACGAACGGGCGTCCGTGATCGTGACCAGCAACAAGCCCTTCGGGCGCTGGGGAGAGGTCTTCGGCGACGAGACCGTCGCCGCCGCGATGATCGACCGCCTCGTCCACCACGCCGAGGTCCACTCGTTCAAGGGCGACTCGTATCGGATGCGGGGACGCGAACTCGGACGCATCCCCACCGACACCCAAGACAACGACTGCTGAACACACGAAACAGAAGACACCTGGGTCACTTTTGACCCGCCCAAACTGGGTCACGGTTCAGCCGCCGCCGACA
>NZ_JBSFVU010000153.1:1227-2385 GCF_053592475.1 Streptomyces sp. NPDC002671 | reverse complement strand
ACCGCCGGGTTGGAGGACTGCAACTCGGTATAGGACCCCAGTCCGAAGGCCGGATTCTGCTTGCGGATCTCGATCATGCGGCGGGTCCAGTGGAGCAGGCTGGACGGGGACGACATGGAGGCCTCGACGTTGGTGACCTGGTAGCCGTAGACCGGGTCCATGATCGTGGGCAGGAAGAGGCGTCCGGGGTCGCTGGAGGAGAAGCCGGCGTTGCGGTCGGGGGTCCACTGCATGGGGGTGCGGACGGCGTCGCGGTCGCCGAGCCAGATGTTGTCGCCCATGCCGATCTCGTCGCCGTAGTAGAGGATCGGCGAGCCGGGCAGGGACAGCAGCAGAGCCGTGAACAGCTCGATCTGGTTGCGGTCGTTGTCGAGCAGGGGGGCGAGGCGGCGGCGGATGCCGATGTTGGCGCGCATACGCGGGTCTTTCGCGTATTCGGCCCACATGTAGTCGCGTTCCTCGTCGGTGACCATTTCGAGGGTCAGCTCGTCGTGGTTGCGCAGGAAGATGCCCCACTGGCAGCCGGAGGGAATGGCGGGGGTCTTGGCGAGGATTTCCGAGACGGGGTAGCGGGATTCGCGTCGGACGGCCATGAAGATGCGGGGCATGACCGGGAAGTGGAAGGCCATGTGGCATTCGTCGCCGCCGCCCTGGAAGTCACCGAAGTAGTCGACCACGTCCTCCGGCCACTGATTGGCCTCCGCCAGCAGCACGGTGTCGGGGTACTGGGCGTCGATCTCGCGCCGCACCCGCTTCAGGAACTTGTGGGTGGCGGGCAGGTTCTCGCAGTTGGTGCCCTCCCGCTGGTACAGGTACGGCACCGCGTCGAGGCGGAATCCGTCGATGCCCAGGTCCAGCCAGAACCGCAGCGCGGAGAGGATCTCCTCCTGCACGGCCGGGTTCTCGTAGTTGAGGTCCGGCTGGTGCGAGAAGAAGCGGTGCCAGAAGTACTGCTTGCGGACCGGGTCGTAGGTCCAGTTGGAGGCCTCGGTGTCGACGAAGATGATCCGCGCGTCCTGGTACTGCTTGTCGTCGTCGGCCCATACGTAGTAGTCGCCGTAGGGGCCGTCGGGGTTCTTGCGGGACTCCTGGAACCACGGGTGCTGGTCGCTGGTGTGGTTCATGACGAAGTCGATGATGACGCGCATGCCGCGCTGA
>NZ_JBSFVU010000153.1:0-1129 GCF_053592475.1 Streptomyces sp. NPDC002671 | reverse complement strand
GCGGCCCTCGCGGGCGGCGCCGGCCCAGTCGCGGGGTTTGAGCTGGTACTTCTCCGAGTCCAGGTACTCCTCGCTGCCGTCCCGGAGCGGGGTGTTCTCGCACAGTTCGTAGCCGCTGTAGATGCCCCAGGCCGGGGAGAGGGTCGCGGCGAGGACGGCACGGACCTCGAAGGCGGGGCGGTGGCCGTGCTGGAGGTAGGCGTGCAGGATGTCGGGGGTGTTGGCGAAGAAGTTCGGGCGCATATAGGAGGCCGCCTCGCCGGACAACTCGATGAGGTACTCGGTGAGTTCCTGTTTGGTGTTGCGCCAGGTGAAGTAGGTGTAGGACTGCTGGAAGCCGGTCTGGGCGAGGGTGTGCATCATCGCGGGGCGGGTGAAGGCCTCCGCCAGGAAGATCACGTCCGGGTCCCTGCGGTTGATCTCGGCGATGACGCGTTCCCAGAAGACGACGGGTTTGGTGTGCGGGTTGTCCACGCGGAAGATCCGCACGCCGTGGGCCATCCAGTGCCGCAGGACCCTGAGGGTCTCGGCGACGAGGCCGTCCATGTCGGCGTCGAAGGCGACGGGGTAGATGTCCTGGTACTTCTTCGGCGGGTTCTCGGCGTGGGCGATGGTGCCGTCGGGGCGGTGCTGGAACCACTCGGGGTGCTTGTGCACCCAGGGGTGGTCCGGGGAGCACTGCAGCGCGAAGTCGAGGGCGACCTCCAGGCCCAGTGCGCGGGCACGGCCGACGAAATGGTCGAAGTCCTCGATCGTGCCCAGGGCGGGGTGGACGGTGTCGTGTCCGCCCTCGGGGGAGCCGATCGCCCAGGGCACGCCGACGTCGTCGGGCGCGGGGGTGAGGGTGTTGTTGCGGCCCTTGCGGAACGTCGTACCGATCGGATGGATCGGCGGCAGGTAGACGACGTCGAAGCCCATCTCCGCGATCGCCTTCAACCTCCGCGCCGCCGTCCGAAAGGTGCCGTGGGGCTTCCGGGCGGTGCCCTCGGAGCGGGGGAAGAACTCGTACCAGGAGCCGTACAGGGCGCGTTCACGCTCGACGAGCAGTGGCATCGCGTCCGAGGCGGTGACCAGCTCCCGCAAGGGATAGCGGGCCAGGATCGCGTCCACCTCCGGCGCCAGCGCCGCC
>NZ_JBSFVU010000152.1:0-2458 GCF_053592475.1 Streptomyces sp. NPDC002671 | reverse complement strand
GCCCTCACCGCCCTCCAAGCACGAGTTCGCGCTCAGAGCAGCGACCCCAACAGCAAGATCAAGACGACGTGTTAATGATCTGCAAGTCCTTAGCGCGATCCCGAGGAAGGTACGGCGGTCCTGGGTGAGCAGTGCCCCGGGGCCGGTCACGGTGGTGAGGTCGGGTTTCTCGCCCACGAGCCCGGTGACGAGCCCGGCCAACAGCCCGGCCGTGAGTGCAACTTCGAGCCCGGTCCCGAGCCCGAATACGAGCCCGGCCATGAGCCCGAGTACGAGCCCGATCACGGGTCCGAGCGCGAGCCCCGGGGGTGACCAGCGTAGCCGTGTGCTTGGGGTGTTGGAGGGCGCGGCCTTGAGCCCCCCGGCCCCGGCCATGGGCCCGGCCAGCAGCCCGGCCAGCAGCCCGGCCCCGAAGCCGAACACGAGCCCGGCCACGAGTCCGGTCACGAGCGAGGCCACGAGTGCGAACGCGAGGCCGTTTGTCCGGCGGCGGGTGTGTGGGGGGATGGCGTGGGGGAGTTCCCACCAAGCGAGGTCAGGGGTGCCGTTGCGGTTGTTCTCCAGGTGGCGGGCGAGGAAGGTGAGGGTGCGGCGGGCTTGGGGGGTGGTCCAGCGGGATGGGTGGGGGTGGTGGGGGGTGTAGGCGGCGGGGATGTAGGCGTTGAACAGATGGGTGTTAAGGGGGTCCCGGTCGGAGAAGATGCACAGTTCGTCGGGGTGGGGGATGGTGCGGGGTGTGGTGGGGGTGTGGGGGCGGGGATTGTAGATGGTGCAGGCCAGGAGCAGTCCGAGCGGGGTGCTCAGGGCGTGTCCGACGGGTGTGTCGGTGCCCAGGTGGCTGGTCACGGTGTTCCAGCGGTCTGCGGCGGGGGTGTGTCCGCCGCCCGCGTCGCGGCGCAGGTAGTCGGCGGCCTGGTCGGCGGTGAGCGGCAGCAGGTCGATACCGGCGGCGCCGTTGAGGCGCACCATGGCATCGGGCTGGGTGAGGGTGTCCCGCCAGGCGGTGGCGCGGCTGGCCAGGACCAGGCTGTGTTTGGGGGACAGGGCCCGATTGAGGGCGTCGAGCGCGATCGGGTGCAGGGCGGGGGGCAGTTCGTCGAAGCCGTCGAGGAGCGGCAGGATCAGCCGGGCATCCAGCAGCACCTTCGCCAGGTCGGCCTGGCGGGCCCCGGCTCCTGACGCGGCGGGCGGGGCGGGGGCGCGCAGTCCGGGATGGTCGCGTCGCAGCTGCGCGGCGAGATAGTCCTTCAGCGGCTGGTGGGCGGGGTCCCAGGAGGCGAGGGAGAACAACACCGGCACCGGGCCTCGGTCGGGCCGTTGTTCGATCAGGTCCTGGAGCAGGCGGATGAGCAGCATGGTCTTGCCGGAGCCGGGGGCGCCGAGGACGACCAGGCGGCGGGTGGGCACCCGCTGGGCGAACACTGCGCCGATCTGCCCGTCCGCGCCCGCCAGCCCCGCAGCCGCCGCGGGCCACTGGGCGGGGTCTCCTGGCGGGCCACCGGGCCAGGCCCGGGCCACCTCGCACAGCAGCTCCCAGCCTTCGACCAGGTCTGGGTCGGCGGCGCGCCAGGCGACCGGTAGGGGGTAGGGGTCATTCAGGCGGCGGATGGCGGCTTCGTCGTCCCACTGGTTTTTGACCGCCTGCGTGAGCCGGTCGGCGGCCGTGCCGAGGTCGACGGCTGAGGCTTCAGCCCGGTCGGCACGAAACGCCGCCCAAGCGATGTACGTCGGCGCCAGGCTGAGCAGCACCGTTACCACAGTTGCGGCTGTACCGAGATGAAAACGCTGGGCCAGTGCCAGTGCGCCGCGCACCCCCAGCACCAGCGCCAACGAATACAGCATGCCCACGTGCTTCGGCCTCTGGCCGTGTCCCCCGTCTCTCACAGCCAGTCATCATGCCGTCACCGCGCCCTGCCGGAGCGCTTCTTGGAGAACTTGGGCACGTTGATGCGGTGTCGCTCCTGCGCGACGCCGATCTTCCGGCCCGGTGGGGGAAGGGGCGCTTGAGTCCTCGGTTCTTCCGTGCTCGTAGAGCAGGCTGCCTCGCGGAGGCCGGAGCGGTCCGGTGCCGCAGGTGTGCCTGAGTCTGGTTGCCTATCAGGGGCCGTACGCCGCTCGGTTGTTGGGAAGTGCTGGTGGTGGGCGGGGCGTGCGGTCGATGATGGCGAGATGGGGTGGGCGAGGCTGCGGCCGTGGTTGGCGGTCCCGGTGCCCCCGCGGCGGGGCTTGGTGCGGGCCGGCGGCCAGAAGTAAATATCGCGCAGGTCGTTTCTTGTTCACTCAACGGATCTACCCGCATAGACGCGGGTGGTGGTGTCATGCCGTCAGCCGCCCGGCACCCCACTGACCGGGCCGACCCTGCGGGAGAATCTCAATGACCGTGTCAAGCCGCCTGCGTGACCGGCGGAGCGGAGGTGAACAGCCTCTTGTCACGCAGCATCGCCCAGAGCACGTCGAC
>NZ_JBSFVU010000151.1:0-2568 GCF_053592475.1 Streptomyces sp. NPDC002671 | reverse complement strand
TGTACGCGCGCAGCGCGGCCGTCTGCGAGGCAATCGTCTGGTCCTTCTTCTGCCGCTGCGAGGACACCCTCGCGTAGATCGCCGCCGTGGTCACCGCTCGCTCCTTCCGGCACCTGTTCCTGCTGCTGGACGCCCTGTGTCCGGGCCTGGCGCTGGGGCACCAGCACCTCGTAGGCCGCCTGCAGCTCCGCGGCGGT
The DNA here is from genome assembly GCF_053592475.1 of Streptomyces sp. NPDC002671. Lineage (NCBI taxonomy): Bacteria > Bacillati > Actinomycetota > Actinomycetes > Kitasatosporales > Streptomycetaceae > Streptomyces > Streptomyces sp. NPDC002671. The sequence continues at coordinate 2,371 of NZ_JBSFVU010000151.1, read as the reverse complement.
GTGCCGGGAGAAGACCCACGTCAGCTCTACGACCGGCCGGTTCACGGTGGTGGCCGCCGCCCGCCGGCCTCGTCACGGAGGTAGTCGGCCAGCGCCCGGGCCACCACCGCGGAGAGCGTGGCCTCGTTGGCGCGGGCATGTGCTCGGACCTGCTTGGCCAGCGACCCGGGCAGCTTGACGGTGAACACCACGTTCGCCTCGGGGACGGCGACTCGGCCTTGCGCCACGGCCTGCTCCACATACCGGTGTGCCTGACGGACCGATACCCCATAGCGGGCAGCCAGCACAGCGGCCGCCTCGGCGACAGAAACCTCCGTCGCAAGAAGATCCGCGGCAGCGTTGACCCGCCGGGCGTACTCGATACCGTCGACACGATCCCCGCGCACCATGTCATGAACGTACTACCCGTCATGATGTTGCCTACTCTCGCCGCGAGGCAACTTCTCCAACCTCCGGTAGCGCAGCGTCACTTCGAAGGTGAAGTTGCCCATTGCGTTGGAGGCGTGATGATCCCGCCTTGCGGGGTCCCGGCAGGTGTTTCCTTCAGCTCGCCGAGCTCCGTGAGGACCCCGGCTTTCAAGAACGCCTTCACCAGAGCCAGGACCTTCTTGTCCTTGATCCTTGCCCGGACCCGGTCCATCAGTGCGACGTGGTCGATCTCGTCGAAACACGCCGCGATGTCCGCGTCCAGCACCCATCGGTAGCCGTGGGTGCCCATGTGCTGGATCTCGGCAATCGCGTCCTGGGCCCGCCGCCGGGGCCGGAAGCCATAGGAGACCGGCTTGAAGTCGGCCTCGAAAACCGGCTCCAGCACCAGCTTCAGCGCGGCTTGGACAACCCGATCAGCGATCACAGGAATACCCAGTCGCCTCACCTTTCCCGTGCCGCCCGGTTTGGGGATCTTCTTCTCCCTCACCGGAAGCGGCCGGAACGTGCCCCCTTTGAGTTGGGCACGCAGGTCGTCCAAGAATCCGGGGACGCCGACCCGTGTTTCGACCTCGGTGGCCGTGAGGCCGTCGATGCCAGCGGTGTTGGCGCCCCGGTTCCCCGCGACCCGGTCGAACGCCACGATCAGCGTCGCCGGGTCGTGCACGAAGTTGAACAAGTCGTCGAACCGGCGGTCCTTGTTGACCGCCGCCCAACGGTGAAGCTTGGCCTGCATCTCCGATACCCGCTGGCGCGGCCCCACCGGGGCCGTTTCCAGCGGCACGCTGCCGTTCGGCACCGTCCCTTTCGGCATTGCAGCCTCCAATTCTTCTCGCATTCCGCTGCCGTCCTTCCCCATGTGCCGGGCTCTCCCCGGCTCGGAGTACTACAACGGCTCCGCCCCACCCGGCCCGTTCAGCGGCCGATGCGCCTATCCCGTTGCGCGAACTGGAGGCTCGCCAGCGGAAGTTGCAACCGGATGGTTCCCGTGTTCACTGTGGTCCGCTCGGTGAAGGAGGAGCCCGTCTGCATCCCTGCGGCATCGCCATGAGTACGCCGTGGACCTTCCTCATGGCCTCCCGGACAGCAGAGACAAACCATCCAAGGAGTTTCCCGCCGCCTCCGGCGGCGGGTCTGCACCGCTCCCGGCCCTGATCCGCCAGGTTCGAGCCGGTCTCGCATTGAGGGACGTAATGACGACGGTTCCTCGCGTACTCCTTTCCACCTCGCTCGCCGGACCCGCACCATCTGGCAGTGCTGGTACGTCCCGGCTTTGTCAGGGCCGCTTGCCACCCTCCCCGGCATCACCCGGATCAGGCTGCCCCCAGCTTCACCACCCCGCCACGACAGGGCAGTTGACGAAGGTCTCTCACCTCCATACGGACCATCAGCGCCTCACGGCGCACACCTCCCGAGCGAAATAGGCGGCTGCCCGGCGCAAGATCTCCCGCTCCAGCCGCCACTCCTGCTCGGCTTTGAGTAGCCTGGCGTTCTCAGCCCGCAGCCGGGCCAGTTCCTCCGCCGTACTGACGCTGCCGTCGCGGCCCCCGGGCGTGGCCTGGGCCTCGTCCTTGCGGACCCACGTTTGCAGTGACTCCGCGGTGATATCGAGATCCGCGGCCACCGCTGCGTACGTCCGTTTCCCGGCCGCGGCGCGGTAGAGCGCGACAGCGTCCTTCCTAAACTCCTCCGGATACGGAGACTTGCGTCCCACCTGGACATCCCTCCCTGGACCATCAAGATCCATTGTCAGGGTGTCCACTCCAAAGGATCAGCCTCACTGGCAGACCTGGCCCCAGCGACCGGACAGGGCCCGGCTCGGGTCCTGCGTGCTGGGCAGGGCTGGTGGATGCACGGTGATCTCGATGGCGGTGATCGGGGTGCTGTCGCGTGGACGCCCGTCGCGGTTCCAGATGTTGTAGCGGGAGGTTCCGCACTTGACGAT
>NZ_JBSFVU010000150.1:0-2598 GCF_053592475.1 Streptomyces sp. NPDC002671 | reverse complement strand
GTTGCCGAACAGCCCGTTCCACGCTGTCGCGTAGACCTCGGGCACCGCCGCCAGTTCGGCCCATCCCAGTGACGAGTTCACCGCGGCCACGTTGGTGGCCGGTACGGTGACCAGCTCGGCGTAGCTGCCGTTTCGGGTGCGGCCCATGCCGCCGAGGATCGCCACGACCCGGGTTCCGGGGGCGAGTTGGCCCGAGGGGTCGGCCTCGACCAGTCCGGCGCACTCGATCCCCGGGACGGCCGCGACATCACCCCAGGTGCCCGCGCGCATGTATGCCTCCGCGTGGTTGAGGCCGAAGGCCTTGACCCGGATCAGCACCTCTCCCTGCGCAGGCACGGGGTCGGGGAGCTCGGTGATGTGCAGCATCTCGGGAGCGCCGTAGGCGGAGATGACGATGGCCTTCATTGAGCAGGCTCCATTCTTGAATGGTGGTTCAACTATTGGGTCCGAAAAAAGAGCCACCGCATGCGGTGGCCCCTGGAGGGAGCCGTCAGGCGAGGACGGCGAAGGCGTTGTCGACGATGGCGCGCAGTACCGCCTCGTCGGGATTGGCCTTCCCTACGACCATCAGCCCCTGGCACGTCGCAACCAGCAGCTTGGCGTTCCCGGCCGGATCCACCGAGGCGCGCACCTCGCCGGCGTCGCGAGCGTTGCGCAGGGCCGTGGTCATGCACTGCTCCAGGCGGGTCAGATGGCCGCGTACGACGACGGCGGCCTCGTCGTCCTCGGCCGCGTTCTCGATCGCGGTGTTCACCAGCAGGCACCCCTGTCGGCCCTCCGGACTGAGCAGGTCGCTCACCAATCCGTCGAAGTAGCCGCGCAACGCGGCCAGTGAGGCACCGGGCGCCGCCAACTCGCCCAGCTTCTGAGGAACGACCAACGCGGAATACCGCTCCAGCGACTTCAGGAACAGTGTGCGCTTGCCGCCGGGGAACGCGCTGTAGAGACTGCCGGGCTTCACCCCGGTCGCCTTCACGAGGTCCTCGATGGAGGTGGCCCGATAGCCCTGCCACCAGAACCGCAGCATGGCCTGGTCCAGCACGGCGTCGGGCTCGAACTCTCGGGGGCGAGGCATGGCACAAAAATACATGAGCGACCATTCAAGAACAAGTCCCGGCGTCACGCCGCCTTCTGCCGACTGCCGTTCCGGCCGATCGCACGCCACCTCGGCTCGCCCCGGGGCCAGCGCCTCGGCCGGCTTGGCGGAGCCGCCTCTATTCCAACTAGCCTGCCCGTTTCGCTTCAGGTGGCTGAGCTGGTGTGATGGCCGGGAGGTGGGGGTTTTGGTGGTTCGCTGCCGGGCGGGCATGGTCGAGGCCCGACGCGCGGGTCGGGTGTGCCGCTCGAAAAGTCGTCGTCGCAGGTGGCAGCGGTGACGGTTCGTCGGCTGGGAGCATGTCCGGATGATCGTGTCCCTGTTGTACAAGGCGACCCGGAAGTTGCTCTCCCTGCCGTCGTTGCTGCTCCGCGGGGATGAGGCGAAAGACGCTGAGCTTCTCGTCCTGCGCCACGAGAACGCGGTGCTGCGCCGGCAGCTGGCCAGACCGGTCCGCTACGAGCCAGTCGATCGGTTCTGGTTTGCTGCCCTCTCCGGTCTGATACCTCGGTGTCGCTGGCGCGAGGTCTTCCCGGTCACTCCGGGCACCCTGCTCGGCTGGCATCGCCGATTCGTCGCCGCGAAGTGGGACTACAGCGCGCGCAGGCGCACCGGTCGGCCGCCGACCGCGACGGCGCTCAAGAGCCTCGTGCTGCGACTCGCCGGCGAGAATCCGCGATGGGGCCACCGGCGGATCCAAGGAGAGTTGGCGCGGCTCGGGCACCGGATCGCAGCCTCGACGGTGTGGGAGATTCTCCATGCAGCGGGCATCGACCCCGCGCCGCGTCGCTCCGGTCCGACCTGGCGTGAGTTCCTCACCGCCCAGGCCGAAGGCATCATCGCGGCGGACTTCTTCCACATCGACACCGCGCTCGGCAGGCGGCTCTATGCGCTGGCCTTCCTCGAGCGGCACCAGGCGCCTGCACATCACCGGCGTCACCGCCCATCCGACGCGGGAGTGGACGGTGCAGCAGGCGAGGAATTTCGCCGCCGACCTCGGGATACGCATGGAGTCCCTGCGGTTTCTGCTGCGCGATCGAGACGGCAAGTACGGCGAGGCGTTCGACGCGGTCTTTCGAGGCAGAGGAACTGGACGTGATCAAGAGTGCACCGCGGGCGCCTCGGATGAACGCCCATTGCGAGCGCGTCATCGGCAGCCTCCGCCGCGAGGTTCTCGACCACATCCTCGTCATGGGAGAGGCGCATGCCCGGCAGGTACTTGCGGCCTACCAGAGGCACCACAACGAGCATCGGCCCCACCAGGCGCGCAACCAACTACCACCCGATGCCCAGCCCACCGCGATAGACAGCGAAGCCCCAAGCTGCTGCGCACCCGGATCCTCGGTGGCCTCATCAGCGAGTACAGATACGCCGCGTGACCTGCGGCGACGACTTTTCGAGCAGCACAGGCCGCTCGACCGGGTTCGGGGAGCATCCGTCGTGCACCGGGTGGACGCCCTGATCGGCCAGCCGACGCTGTGCCGCATCCGAACGAAGTGGCC
>NZ_JBSFVU010000149.1:0-2630 GCF_053592475.1 Streptomyces sp. NPDC002671 | reverse complement strand
GGCGCGCTGGACGCCCTGCCGTCGGAGGTGCTCGACGACGCCGAGCGGTCGGCACCGCTGCGGATGGCACATCCCGCCTACGTGATCTACACCTCCGGGTCCACCGGCCGCCCCAAGGGCGTCCTGGTCTCCCACACGGGCGTGGCAAGCCTGGTGGCCGGCCACATCCGGTACTTCGGCGTGGGCCCGGGACACCGCGTGGGGCAGTTTGCGTCGGCGAGCTTCGACACCTTCGGCTGGGAGTGGTTCATGGCGCTCCTGTCCGGGGCCACCCTCGTCGTGGTCCCGCAGGAGCGGCGCCTGGGGACGGCACTGCCCGAGTTCCTCACCGCACACCGCGTGACGCACGTGACGCTGCCACCGGCCGTCCTGGCCACCCTCGACGAGAAGTCGATCGGCACGGACACTGTGCTCGCCGTGGCGGGCGAAGCCTGCCCGCCGGAGACGATGGCGCGCTGGGCGCGGGGCCGCACGATGTTCAACTCCTACGGCCCGACCGAGACCACGGTCGACGCCACCCTGTGGCGCTGCGACCCCGACGCCGCCGAGGTGGCCCTCGGGTCCCCGGTGATCAACACCCAGGTGTACCTGCTCGACAATCACCTGGCCCCGGCGCCCCCCGGTGTCAACGGCGAGATGTACGTGTCCGGCGCTGGACTGGCCCGCGGCTATCTCGGGCGCGCGGCGCTGACCGCGGAACGCTTCGTGGCGAACCCGTTCGGCCCGGCAGGGTCCCGCCTGTACCGCACCGGCGACCAGGCACGCTGGACCGCCGAAGGCCACCTGGTCTTCGCCGGCCGCTCCGACGACCAGGTGAAGATTCGGGGCTTCCGGATCGAACCCGGCGAGATCGAGAACGTGCTGGCCGGGCACCCGTCGGTGGCCCAGGCGGCGGTGATCGCCCGTGAGGACACCCCGGGTGACAAGCGTCTGGTGGCCTACGTCGTGCCCGTCGACGGCGCGGCGACGGCCCGTCTGCCCGAGGTACTGGGCGGGCTCGTGGCCGAGCGGCTGCCGGAGTACATGGTTCCCGCTGCGGTCGTCGTCCTGGACGAGCTGCCGCTCACGGTGAACAAGAAGCTGGACCGCAAGGCCCTGCCCGCGCCGGAACTCGCCGCCACGAGCACGACCGGCCGTGCCCCGGCCGACGCGCGCGAGGAGATCCTGTGCGCCGTCTTCGCGCAGGTGCTCGGCGTGGAGAGCGTCGGCGTCGACGACGACTTCTTCGCTCTCGGCGGGCACTCCCTGCTCGCCGTGCGCCTGGCCAGCCGGGTGCGCTCGGCGCTCGGGGTGGACCTTGAGATCCGTGAGCTGTTCGACGCGCCCACCGCGGCCGGACTCGCCGCCCGCCTCGTCGGCGGGAGCACCACCCAGGCCGCCCTGACGGCACAGAAGCGCCCGGAGCGCCTTCCGCTGTCGTACGCGCAGGGCCGCCTGTGGTTCATCAGCCAGATGGAGGGCCCGAGCCCCACCTACAACATCCCGGTGGCACTGCGCCTCAAGGGCCGGGTGAACCGGGAAGCACTGAATGCCGCGCTGCGCGATGTGATCGCCCGTCACGAGGTGCTGCACACGGTGATGGCCACCACCGACAGCGGTGAGCCGTATCAGCGTGTTCTGGATGTGGCGGAGCTGGACTGGGAGTTGCGGGTCGTCGATGCCGTCCCGGCGGATGTGGACGCCGCGGTGGCGCAGGCGGCGCGCTACGCGTTCGACCTGTCCGCCGAAGTGCCCATCCGTGCCTGGCTGTTCCGCATCGCCTCCGATGAGCAGGTGCTGGTGGTCGTGGTGCATCACATCGCGTCCGACGGCTGGTCGATGGGGCCGCTGGCGCGGGACGTGTCGGTGGCCTACGAGGCACGGTGTGCGGGCCGGGCTTCGCAGTGGGAGCCGCTGCCCGTGCAGTACGCGGACTACGCGCTGTGGCAGCGTGAACTTCTCGGTGACCAGGACGACCCGGAGAGCGTGCTCGCCCGCCAGGTCGCCTACTGGCGCGAGACGCTGGCAGGCGCCCCCGAGGAGCTCTCGCTGCCCTACGACCACCCGCGTCCGGCGGTGGCCGGCCACGAGGGCCACCGACTGCCGGTGAACATCCCGGCGGAGGTGAATGCGCGTCTACGGGAGGTGGCGCGAGCCGAGGGCGTGACGGTGTTCATGGTGCTCCAGGCGTCTCTCGCGGCGCTGCTGTCCCGCCTTGGCGCCGGAACCGACATCCCCATGGGCCTCGCGAGCGCGGGCCGTACCGACGAAGCCCTCGACGACCTGGTCGGGTTCTTCGTGAACACGCTGGTGCTGCGTGCGGACCTGTCCGGTGACCCGACGTTCCGTAAGCTACTGGCCCGGGTGCGGGAGGCGGGGCTGTCGGGCCTCGCCCACCAGGGCGTGCCGTTCGAGCGCTTGGTGGAGGAACTCACCCCGACGCGCTCCCTCGCCCGGCACCCGCTGTTCCAGGTGATGCTCACCCTGCAGAACAACGCCGACGCTGTCGTCGAACTGCCCGGCGTACGCACCGAAGCGATACCCACGACCACCACGGTGGCCAAGTTCGACCTGGACGTCAGTATCGGCGAGATCTTCGACGCCGAAGGCCGTCCCGCGGGGCTGCAGGGTGTGCTGATCGTCGCCGCGGA
>NZ_JBSFVU010000148.1:0-2845 GCF_053592475.1 Streptomyces sp. NPDC002671 | reverse complement strand
CAGACCTCGGCCAGCGAGACCATGACCGCCCACAACACGGGCTGCACGACGTCGACCTGCTCCAGCCAGGCCTCGTCGTCCGTGTCGCGGAGGATGTCCGTCAGCGACCAGTCCACGAACGGCGCGAGGGCAGCCGCGCACTCGCTGATCCGTTCCGCGAACACCGGGGAACTGGCGAGCAGTTCAGCCGCCATACCCAGCCACTGCGAACCCTGACCAGGGAACACGAACACCGCACGACCATCGACACCGGCCGCACTGCCCCGCACCATACCCGCGGCCTCGCGGCCCTCGGCAAGCGCCTCAACACCCGGCAGACCATCCAGGACCACAGCCCGGTGCTCGAACACCGACCGCCCCGTCACCAGCGAGAACCCGACATCACTCGCCGAAGCATCATGCGACACATGGGCGGCCAGCCGCTCCGCCTGACCCCGCAGAGCCGCCTCGGACTTGCCGGACAGCACCCACGGCACCAACACCGGCGGCAGCACGGTCTCCGAAGGCTCCTCATCGGGAACCGAAACCGGAGCCTGCTCCAGAATCACGTGCGCGTTCGTGCCACTGACACCGAACGCCGACACACCGGCGCGTCGCGGTTCCTCGCTCTGCGGCCACGGCATGGCGTCGGTCAGCAGCTCGACGGCACCGGCGGACCAGTCCACGTGTGGCGAGGGTTCGTCGACGTGCAGCGTCTGCGGAAGCAGCCCATACCGCATCGCCAACACCATCTTCATCACACCGGCCACACCGGCCGCCGCCTGCGTGTGCCCGATGTTCGACTTGATCGAGCCCAGCAGCAGCGGACGGTTCTCAGGCCGGTCCTGCCCGTACGCGGCCAGCAGCGCCTGCGCCTCGATCGGGTCACCGAGCGTCGTACCCGTACCGTGCGCCTCTACGGCGTCGATCTCGGCGGAGGACAGGCGGGCGTTCGCCAGGGCCTGAAGGATCACCCGCTGCTGGGAGATGCCGTTGGGCACGGTCAGGCCGCTGCTGCTGCCGTCCTGGTTGACGGCGGAGCCCCGGATCACCGCGAGCACGGGGTGGCCGTTGCGCTGTGCGTCGGACAGGCGCTCCAGCAGGAGCATGCCGACGCCCTCGCCCCAGCCGGTGCCGTCCGCGCCCGCCGCGAACGCCTTGCAGCGGCCGTCGGGGGCGAGGCCTCGCTGACGGCTGAACTCCACGAACAGTCCGGGTGTCGTCATCACCGTGACACCGCCGGCGAAGGCGACCGCGCACTCACCCTGGCGCAGCGACTGCACCGCCAGGTGCAGGGCGACCAGCGACGACGAACACGCTGTGTCCACCGTCACCGCGGGGCCCTCGAACCCGAAGGTGTAGGACAGGCGACCGGACATCACACTGGCCGCGCTGCTGGTGGCCAGGTAGCCCTCGACGCCCTTCGGGGCCTGCCGCAGGGCCTCGATGTAGTCCTGGCCGTTGGTGCCCACGAAGACTCCGGCCTTGGCACCGCGCAACGACGCCGGGGCGACGCCGGCCCGCTCCATGGCCTCCCAGCTGGTCTCCAGGAGCAGCCGCTGCTGCGGGTCCATCGCCAGCGCCTCACGCGGCGAGACGCCGAAGAACGCCGGATCGAAATCGCCCGCGTCGGACAGGAAGGCGCCTTCCTTCACGTACGAGGTGCCGGCGCGGTCCGGGTCCGGGTCGTACAGGGCTTCGAGGTCCCAGCCACGGTCGTCCGGGAACTGGGCCACGGCGTCGCCGCCGCCGGCGAGCAGTTCCCACAGCTGTTCCGGGGACTGGACGCCCCCGGGGAAGCGACAGCTCATCCCGACGATCGCGATGGGCTCCTGCGACTTGTCCTCGACATCGCGAAGGCGGCGCTGTGTCTGACGCAGGTCGGCCATGACTCGCTTCAGATACTCAACGAGCTTCTCTTCGTTCGACACTTAGCCTTGCCCCCTCGCGGAAACCGCATGGTTCTTGATCATTCTCAGGCATCCCCGAGTTCTCGGTCGATGACGTCGAAGAGCTCGTCGACCGACACATCTTCAAGATCGTTTTCCATCACGTTCGGTTCCCTGCCCCCACTGGAGGCGGCACCGGCCTGGTTCAACTTCGCCAGCATGGACTGGAGTCGGACCACTGCCTTGGTGCGGGCGATGTCGTCCTCCGGCAGCCCGCAGAGAACGGCCTCAAGGTGGTCGATCTCCGCGGGCAGCGCGTTCTCCGGTGCGGCCTCGTCCGGGGCCAGCTCCGCCAGGAGGTGGCGGGCGAGCGCCGAGGGAGACGCGTAGTCGAACAGGGTCGTGGGCCGCAACTTCAGGCCGGTGGCGGTGTTCAGACGGTTCCTCAGTTCCACCGCGGTGAGCGAGTCGAGGCCCATCTCGAAGAAGCCGCGCTCGGCGTCGACCCCCGCCTGAGCGGCGTATCCGAGCACCGTAGCCGTGTTCTTGCGGATCAGGTCCAGTAGCACCGACTCCCGTTCGGCCACCGGGAGGGCGACCAGGGTCTCCGCGAGCGGCGATGTCCGCTCGGCGGTCCGGCCGTCTTCCGGAGAGCCGTCAACGGTCTGGTGCAGCTGCCTCACTTCGGCGATCTCGCCGAAGAGCGCGCTGGTACGGGACCCGCTCAGCTCCTTGGCGAACCGCGACCAGTCGACGTCGGTGATCACCGGGCAGGTCTCGGAGCCGGCCAGTGCCTGCTCCAGCGCCTTGACGGCCAGTTCGGGCTCCATCGGCGGCAGCCCGAATCGCTCCATGCGGCCACTGACCAGGCTGTTCTGCGCCGCCATGCCGTCGTCGGCCCAGGGGCCCCACGCGATCGACGTCGCCGGAAGACCCTCCCCACGCCGCAACTCCGCCAACGCATCCAGATACGCGTT
>NZ_JBSFVU010000147.1:0-2885 GCF_053592475.1 Streptomyces sp. NPDC002671 | reverse complement strand
AGCATGAGCATGCGCCGCTCGCCCTGGCGCAGCAGGCCAGCGGTGTGCCGGGTGATACGCCGTTGTTCACGTCGCTGTTCAACTACCGGCACAACACTGGTCGGTCCGATCCCCGGAGCGACGCCGCACCGCAGGAAGCACCCGGCGGCATGCGCCTGGTCTTCGGCCGGGAGGCCACCAACTACCCGCTCACGGTCTCCGTCGACGACGACGGCGACGGGCTCGGCCTGGCCGTCGACGCGGTCGCCCCGATCGACCCGCAGGCGGTTGCCGAACTGGTGCGTACCACGGTGGAGAACCTGGTCACCGCGCTGGAGGCTGAGCCGGCCGACGACGAGCGGCTGCCGCTTGCCGCGGTGGACGTGCTCGACGCGGCGGCACTGCGGCGGCTCCTGGTCGACCACAACGCGACGGGTCACCGGCCTGGCGCCTCGACCCTGCCCGAGCTGTTCGAGGCACAGGCCGCCCGGACCCCAGACGCCGTGGCTCTGGTCGCCGACGGTACGGAGGTGTCGTACGCGTGGCTGGACGCCCGCGCCAACCGTCTCGCGCGGCTGCTGCTCGCGCGGGGGGCCGGTCCGGAGCGCCTGGTCGCCGTGGCCGCCCAGCGCGGCATCGACGCCGTGGTGACCCTGCTGGCGATCAGCAAGACGGGTGGCGCCTACCTGCCGGTCGACCCCTCGTACCCGGCGGAACGCATCACGTTCATGCTCGCCGACGCGGCCCCTGTCCTGCTGCTCAGTACGGAGGCGACCGCGCTCCCGGAAGAGGCGCTGCCCGCTGGTCTGCCGCACCTGGTGCTGGACACGGCCGAGACGGCCGCCGCACTTGGCGCGCTGCCGGACAGCGCGCTCATGGCTGAGGAGCGCCCTGCCCCCGCCCACGCGGACAGCGCCGCGTACGTCATGTACACCTCCGGCTCCACCGGGGTGCCCAAGGGCACCGTAGTCCCGCACCGGGCGATCGACCGCCTGGTACGCGACAGCGGCTACGTCGAGCTGGGCCCCGGTGACACTGTTGCCCACCTGGCCTCGGCGTCCTTCGACGCGGCGACCTTCGAGATCTGGGGCGCGCTGCTCAACGGCGGGACCCTCGCGGTGGCACCGTCGGGGGCGCCGTCTCTCACCGAACTCCGGGAGTTCCTGACGAGGAACCGCGTCACCACCCTGTGGCTGACGGCCGGACTGTTCCACGAAGTGGTCGACCAGGACCCCGACATGCTGAGGGGCGTCCGCCGACTGCTGGCGGGGGGCGACGTGCTCTCTCCCGCACACTGCCGTGCGCTCCTGCACCGGCTGCCCTCCCTGCACCTTCTCAACGGCTACGGGCCGACGGAGAACACTACGTTCACCACCGTGCACGCGGTGCAACCGGCCGACGTGGCCGAGCAGACCGGCGTGCCGATCGGAACCCCGGTCTCCGGCACACGTGTGTACGTCCTCGACGAGTGGCTGCGCCCGGTACCGACCGGTGCCGCCGGTGAGCTGTACACGTCGGGCGCGGGTCTGGCGCGCGGTTACGCGGGCCGGGCGGGGCTGACCGCGGAACGGTTCGTGGCCTGCCCGTACGAACCTGGCGAGCGGATGTACCACACCGGTGACCTTGCCCGCTGGAACGCGGACGGCCGGCTCGAATATCTGGGCCGCGCGGACGAGCAGGTCAAGATCCGCGGCTTCCGCGTCGAACCGGGCGAGATCCAGGCAGTTGTCGCCGCGCACCCGTGGGTGGCCCGTGCTGTGGTGATTGCCCGCGAGGACATCCCCGGGGACAAGCGTCTGGTGGCGTATGTGGTGCCCAACGACGACGCGGCCGGCGAACCGGTGCTGGACCTACGGCAGTTCCTGAGCGAGCGGCTGCCGGAGCACATGGTGCCCTCGGCGGTGGTGGTGCTCGACGCGCTGCCGCTGACCCCGAACGGGAAACTGGACCGCAAGGCGCTGCCCGCCCCGGAGTACACCGCCGGTACCGGCCGCGGTCCCTCCTCCGTTCGCGAGGAGATCCTGTGCGGCGTGTTCGCGCAGGTCCTCGGCGTGGACAGCGTTGGCGTCGACGACGACTTCTTCGCACTCGGCGGCCACTCCCTGCTCGCCGTACGACTCGTCAGCCGGGTGCGGTCGGTGCTCGGGGTCGAACTGTCGCTGCGCACTGTGTTCGAGGCGCCCACGGTCGCTCGTCTCGCGGCTCGCATCGACAACGCCGACCGCGCCCGGGTGGCGCTGACGGCACGGGAGCGCCCGGAGCGCGTGCCGCTGTCGTTCACGCAGCGCCGCCTGTGGTTCCTCGGGCAGCTTGAGGGCCCGAGTCCCACCTACAACATCCCGACGGTGCTGCGACTCAAGGGCACCCTGAACGCCGGGGCCCTGGACGCGGCGCTCCGGGACGTCGTGGCCCGTCATGAGGTGCTGCGGACGGTGTTCGCCACCGCCGACGGTGAGCCCTACCAGCACGTCCTCGATCCCGCGGACCTCCGGTGGGGGCTGCAGGTCCGCGAGGTCGCCGCGGTGGACGTGGGCGCCGCTGTGGCGGAGGCTGCGGGCTACGCGTTCGACCTGTCTGCCGAAGTGCCGTTCCGCGCCTGGCTGTTCGCCGTGGCGCCGGACGAGCAGGTGCTCGTGGTGGTGGTGCACCACATCGCCGGTGACGGCTGGTCGACGGGGCCGCTGGCGCGGGATGTGTCGGTGGCGTACGAGGCTCGATGCGCCGGGCGGGCTCCGGAGTGGCAGCCGTTGCCGGTGCAGTACGCGGACTACGCGCTGTGGCAGCGCGACCTGCTCGGCGACGACCAGGACCCCACGAGCCTGATGTCCCGGCAGGTCGCCTACTGGCGTGCGGCGCTGGCCGACGTCCCCGAAGAGCTGACACTGCCCTACGACCATCCCCGGCCG
>NZ_JBSFVU010000146.1:0-2923 GCF_053592475.1 Streptomyces sp. NPDC002671 | reverse complement strand
CATCCGGAACCCGCGCCACCTGCCCCTCGAACAACTCCGCCACAGTGGCCCGCGGCACCTCGACCGCCGTGTCGTTCCACTCCGACACCACCCGCCGACGCTCGACATCGCCCAGGACGCGGATGCCGCTGAGCGGAACGTCGAGGCCGCCGTCGAGCGCCTCCTCCAGCGCGGCCACCAGGTTCGCCGTAGCGGTGGCGACCAGCGTGGCGACCGCCTGGGGGTCGATCGGAGTGATCGCGTCCACGATCAAGGTGATCTTGGTGCCGTCGTCGTCGACGGCGACCGACAGCGGGTAGTTCGTCCGCTCCCGGAAGAACGCCAGCTCGACCCCGTCGAAGAGCTCAGTGGTCTCACGGTTGAGGCCGTAGTTCGAGCGGTAGTTGAACATCGAGGTGAACAGGGGTGCGTCCGCCGGCACGCCACTGGCCTGCTGCGCCAGGCTGAGCGGCGCGTGCTCGTGCTCCAGCAGCGCCACGAGCTGACCACGCATGGCCCGCACCGCCGCCATGACGGAGGTCTCGCCCACCCGCATCCGCACCGGCAGGGTGTTGATGAGGGGGCCCGCCACCCGGCCCGCAGCGGCGCCTGCACTCATGCGTCCGAACAGGACGGTGCCGAACACCACGTCGTCACGGCCGCTCACCGCCGACAGCGCACGCGCCCACGCCACGTGGAGAACGGTCGCCGCCGTCGTCCCCAGGCGGCGGGCGACCCGGCGGACCCGCTCGGACAGCTCCGGGGCCAGGCCGGCCAGCGCCTCGGCCGAGTCCATGCCGTCCCGGCGCACGTCCACCAGGCCGTACGGCGCGGTGGGCTCGTCGACGTCACCGAGCAGGTCGGCGAAGAAGCGTTCGTGCTTCCCACTCTCGATCCCGGTACGCGCCTGTGCGACCAGGTCACGGAACGGCAGCGGCTCCGGCAGCTCCGCGCCCCGCCCGGTGAGAAGCGCCTCCACCTCGCCGATCAGGATCTCCAGCGCGGTGTGGTCCTCGACGATGTGGTGCAGGCGCATCAGCGCCAGCCACCGGTCGCTCCCGGGCTCCGCCGCGACGTGCATCCGGACGAGCGGGGCCTGCCTCAGGTCCATCGCCAGGCCGCCCCTGGCCAGGAGCTCCTGCACCGGGTCCGCGCTTCCTGCGGTCAACTCGACTTCTTCGACCGGCAGTTCAACGTTTCGCCAAACCACCTGTACGGGTGCGCGAAGACCCTCCCACACCAGCGAGGTGCGAAAGACGTGGTGCCGTTCCACCACCTTCTCGAGCGCGTGAACAAAGGCGTCCAGGCGCTCACGCGAGTCGAAGCGCATCACCGTCGGCGTCACGTAGGCGTCCTCGCCGCCGTCGGCGAACAGGTGGTGGAAGAGCAGACCCTCCTGGAGCGGAGTGAGCGGGTAGATGTCGGCGACGTTCGCCGCACCGCCGTCCACGGTCGTGACGACCCGCTCGACCTCGTCAGCCGTCAGGTCGACCAGCGGCAGCATCTCCGGCGTGATCGCCTGCGCCTCGTCCGGGATCAGGTTCGCCGGCACCTCGACCTGCTCGGTGCCGGCCACCGCCGCGAGGCCGGCCACGGTCGGCGTGTCGAACAGCGTCTGCACCGACACGGAAACGCCGCGGGCGCGCAGGATCTCCACCAGCCGGATCACCAGCAGCGAGTGACCGCCCAGGGCGAAGAAGCTGTCGTCGACGCCGACGCTGTCCAGGCCGAGGACCTCGGCGAACGCCGCGCACAGGATCTCCTCACGGACGGAGGACGGACCACGACCCGAACCGGTCGCGTACTGCGGGGCGGGCAGCGCCCTGCGGTCCACCTTCCCATTCGAAGTCAGTGGCAGCTCCTCCAGGACCACCACCGCCGACGGCACCATGTACTGGGGCAGGGACCCGACGGCGACGCCCCGCACCACGTCCGCGAGGGCGGCGCGGTCGGCCCCCCGGTCGACGGGCACCACATAGGCCACCAGGCGCTTGTCACCGGGAACGTCCTCACGGACAACGACCGTGACCCGGTCGACCGCTGCGTGCGCCGCGACGACGGCCTCGATCTCGCCCAGCTCGATCCGGAAACCCCGCACCTTCACCTGATCGTCCGCACGCCCGATGAAGTCGAGGCTGCCCTCCGCGGACCAGCGGACCACGTCCCCGGTGCGGTACATCCGCTCACCCGCCCCACCGAACGGACAGGCCACGAACCGCTCCGCCGTCAGCCCCGCCCGGCCCAGATACCCACGGGCCAGACCCGCACCGGCGATGAACAGCTCACCCGGCACCCCGACAGGCACCGGAGCCAGCGTCGCGTCCAGCACATAGACCTGCGTGTTCCCGATCGGAGCACCAATCGAGGAGACCCCACCCGGAGCCACCCCCACCTCCATGGCGGTCGACCAGATCGTGGTCTCGGTCGGACCGTACAGGTTCGTCACCGACGCCATCCGCGCCGACAGACGACGCGCCAAATCACCCGGCAGCGCCTCACCGCCGACCAGCGCACGCAACCCACCCGGCAGATCCCCACCACCATCCCCGGGTCCCGCCACCAAGGCGTGCCACAAACTCGGAGTGGCCTGCACCACCGTCGCCCCCGACGAACGGATCAACGCACACAACTCCCGCGGGTCCCGAACGGTGTCCGCCCCGGCAAGGACCACACACGCACCGTTCAACAACGGCAGGTACAGCTCAAGTCCGGCAATGTCGAACCCGATCGTGGTGACCGCGAGCAGCCGGTCATCCCCACCCAGCCCGAAACGACGCTGCATGGATTCGAGGAAGTTCACCACGGACCCGTGCTCGATCACCACGCCCTTGGGGCGCCCGGTGGACCCCGAGGTGTAGATCACGTAGGCGGGATGTGCCATCCGCAGCGGTGCCGACCGCTCGGCGTCGTCGAGCACCTCCGACGGCAGGGCGTCCAGCGCGCC
>NZ_JBSFVU010000145.1:0-2947 GCF_053592475.1 Streptomyces sp. NPDC002671 | reverse complement strand
GGGCGGCGCGCAGCTGGGGGTCCTGGCCGTAGGCTTCGTCGCCGGTCACCCAGGAGGCGGTGATCCCGGCGTCCAGCGCGGCTTCGATCATTTTCGCAGCCAGATGTGGCTTGGTGGCGAACTGCACCGTCTCGGGTATCCCGGCCGCGGTGCGGCGTTCGGGGTCGTTGGACCAGGAGTGCTCGGGGAGGTAGAGGCGCCGGTCGATTAGGGCCCGTCCCCGGCTGGTTGCGTAGGCGAGGAACACACCGACTTGGGCGTTCTCGATGCGTCCCGCGGTGCCGGTGTACTGCCTTTGCACTCCTGCCGAGGACCGGCCCTTCTTCAGGAAACCGGTCTCGTCAACCACGAGAACGCTGCCGTCAGCGCCGAGGTGTTCGGCGACATAGGCACGCAGGTCGTCGCGGACAGCATCAGCGTCCCAGCGGGCATAGCGCAGCAGACGTTGCATCGGCCCAGGCCGCGTATGGCCCGCCTGCTCGGCCAGCTGCCAGCAGTTCTTCCGCTCGACGCTCGACAGCAGCCCGAGCAGATACGCGCGGGCCCGGCCCGGGGCTCAACCCGCCTGAACCTGCCCGCGATCCGAGCCATGACCTGGTCGAACATCGCCCGCCAGCGGGCAGGGTCGACGCTATGGCCTGCGGCCACCGCACGATCTTCAGGAGTCCACACAACCCCCGATGATCACGCGGTGGCCGTACCTGTTGCCAGCCAGGCCGACAACAAGATCGCGAAGTCAGGCTGGAGTACTAGGAGATGATCCCGTGCGTGGCTGAGGAGGCAGGTACAGATGCGGACGACGCTTGTGCATGGGCTGAGCGACTGGGTTGGGCGTTCGGGCTTATCGCGGAGGATTCGGCTGTGAGAGGTGCAGCGCTCGTCCATCTGGCGGAGGCCCAGAGGAAGGTCACGGACGCGCTCGCCCGGTCCAACGAGATGTGGCTGTTGACGCGGCCCCTGGGAGCGGACGAGCAGTACCGGGAGCCGGCCCTTCTGCAGGCGCGCCGGAGGCATCAGCAAGCCCAGAGGCGTTCGCTGCCTGATGGGGTGTGGGGTGGTCTTGTGGGCGGCGATCTGGCGGCGTGGCCGGGGCTGCCCTATGTGTTGCTCTTCCTGGAGTGGGAGGCGAGGTACCCGCTGGAGTGGACGCAGCATGCGAAGGCGTGGGGTACGAAGCAGAGCCTGATCCGGGAGGTGGCCCGTGCTCGCCAGGAGGAGGCGATCAAGGCGAAGCTCACCGACCTGGCCGAGATCGTCGTCCACCGGGCGTATCGCTGCAAGGATCGCGAATACGTGCAGGTTGCCCGGGCTGTCGACAGCGCTGACCTACGGGGCAGGCTCGATCGGGCAGCCGACTCGGACAGTCCGTGGGCCCGGTGCCACGCCGGGTATGTGCTCTGGCTCCTTGACCGCCCTGACCTGCCGAACACCCGTCGTGTCTGGCAGACCTGGGTGGCAGGCGAGGCTGCGGCGTTGCTGTGACCGGGGACGATGCAGGGAAGGTTCCCGTAATCATGGAGTGTGTGATCTACGCCCCGTGACCTGCCTGGAAGACCGTGCCTGCCGACGTATCATCCTTGATTCCGCCTGCCCTTGACCGGCTCCGCGAGCAGTCCGACGTCGGGCCCGGAGAGGTGCCCGGCCTGCTGGAGCGGCTGGCTCAGGTGCCGGATCCGCGCGATCCGCGCGGCGTGCGCCATGCCTTGGCCGTCGTGCTCACGCTGACCGCGTGCGCGGTGCTGACCGGCGCGACCTCGCTGCTGGCTGTCGGCGAGTGGATCGCGGACGCGCCGCCGCACGTGCTGGAGCGACTCGGCGTGCGCCCCGATCCAGTACTGCCCCGGCGGCTGGTGCCCTCGGAGGCGACGGTCCGCCGGCTGCTCGCCCGTATCGACGGTGATGCCCTGGACCGGGCGGTGGGCGGATGGCTTGCCGACCGCCGGCCCGAGAGCACCGGGCTGCGCGGACTGTCCGTGGACGGCAAGTCCCTGCGCGGTGCGGCAAAGGCCCGGGGGCGGAGGATCCACCTACTCGCCGCGGTGGAGCACACCACCGGGCTGGTCTTGGCCCAGCTCGACGTTGGCGAGAAGACCGGTGAGGTCACCCGCTTCCAGCCGCTGCTCGACACCGTCGCCGACCTGGCCGCAACCGTAGTCACCAGCGACGCGCTCCATACGTAACGCGAGCACGCCACCTACCTCCTGGGCCGCAGGGCCCATTACATCGCGATCGTCAAGGGCAACCAGAAGAAGCTGCGCCAGCAGCTGAAGTCCCTTCCCTGGAACGACATCCCCTTCCAGGGCCGCACCCGGGGCACCGGCCACGGCCGCGCGGAGATCCGCCGGATCAAGGTCGCCACCGTGAACAACTTGCTCTTCCCCCGCCGCCCGCCGCCCGCCGCCCGCCAGTGCGGCGGCGCTTTAGTGGCCTTCTCGGCCGGGGTACAGCACGCACGCGGCGAGACCGCAGCAGGAGTCGCCCTCGACATGGGGTGCGATGGCCGCCATACGGCTTAAATGCGGACGCTATGTTCAATATGTGTGTAGGTATTTCTGAATATCGCCATATGGTGTTGCAGTGCTTGGCTGCTGCAGGCGGGTGGCCGGCGTCTCGTGCCGCCATGCGCCAACGCAGGAAGAAGCCTTCGCATGACGTCCGCATACGGCTCGACGGGTTGCCGGGGCAGCCTCCCCCTCTGGGATCGCGTTCACGCCAGCCGGGACGCCGGCGCCGTCGGGGTACTCCGAAGCCACGCAGGCAGCCACGAGCGGTTCAGGACAGGCATGACCGGCCGCCACCACAGCCACTGGACACAGCGACGAGGCGCGACCGCATGCCTCCCTCATCGTGCGCGACTTGGGCGGGATCCAGGCGGCGGCACGGCGCGGCCGGTTCCGGCGGCCTGGCCTGACCGGCATCGCCCCGGACTTCCAGCCCGGCCAGGAGC
>NZ_JBSFVU010000144.1:0-3055 GCF_053592475.1 Streptomyces sp. NPDC002671 | reverse complement strand
GATCTGACCCACCGCGACCGCTCCTCGAGTCCTACCTGAAAGGCCACCATGAGCTGGGACGTGCTCCTCCTCCGCCTGCCCGACGACGTCACCTCGATGCACGAGCTTCCCGACGACTACTCGCCGGAACCGCTGGGCCGGCAATGCGACGTGCTCGCGGCTGTCACCCAGGCCGTTCCCGAAGTTGATCTCTCGGACCCCACGTGGGGCGACCTGTCCGGCCCCACTTGGTCCATCGAACTCAACATCGGCTCAGATGACCCGGTGGACTCGGTCATGCTTCACACTCGGGGCTCCGGCGACGACGTGCTCACGTCCGTCTTCCGCCTTGCGGAGGCTCTGCGGTGCAAAGTGCTCGACCTCGCCGAAGGGGACCTGATCAATCCGGGGCAACCGTCAGGCTGGCACGCCTTCCAACAGTTCCGTGACCGTGTGATCGGATCCGCTCAGTGATACCTCCCGGCCGGATGATCACGTCCAGTGAAGGCGATGGGGATTCCCAACCCCTATGGCTCAGCGACGAGCCAGCCGCAGCCGGGCTGTGGGCTCGGATGCACGCCGAACACGGCGACTCCGGCCAGTGGCCCCTGCTGCTTGACGCGCTCGACCCCGGGGATGCCGAATTCCGCCCCTGGGGATCGGGCGAGGTCTTTCCAGAGCAGATGTCCGCCACCGCGAGCCACGACCCAGCCGCCCTTCTCGCGAAGTGGTGGGCGACGTATACCGCCGTCGATGAAGACGACGACATGCTGTCGGCCGATCGGCGCCTCGCCGTCACCGCCCCCTTCGAGCAGAGCTGGCCCGGACGCGCACCCAGCCGAGAAGCCGTGATGAGCGCCGACCAACTGGCCGCCGACTACGCCGAGGTGTTCCTTTCCGATCACCCCCAGTCACGTCTCGGGCTGGTCACCGCCGCATCCGGCGCAGAAGCCCTCACAACGGCAGGCTGGTCCGGTCCCGCCAACTACGACAACGACACGGCGAAGTTCTCCGCGGTCGTCGGCGACTGGGAGAACCGGTTCGGCGCCCGTGTCGTCGCGGTCGGCTTCTCCACGCTGTACCTTAGCGTCGCAGCCCCACCCCCAACTGAACAGGACGCATTCCCGGTCGCTGCCGAGCACTTCGCCTTCTGCCCCGACAACATCTGGCAAGGCAGACGGCCGTACACACTGGCCGCGTACGCAGAGGGGCTCACCGGTGTCCACAACTGGGACTTCTGGTGGGACTGAGGCCCCCGCCCGGGAACAGTGCGACGGGAAGCGATCTTCGGGGGCTTCACGCGTGCCTGATCAGAGGCATTCGTGAACACCCTGTAGCGGGTGCGCAGTACGAAGACCGCCGTGTGCCCTTGCTCCGCGATGGGCATCGCGGCTACGCAATGCTGGACTGACCTGCGGTTTCTCTTGACTGCGCAGCCGTTGGCGCTGACTGGCTTGCTGTTGCGCAGTGACGAGCAGGGCGCGGCTTCTCACTGTTGTGGCTGCGCGTGGTGGCGGGTCAGCGCCTGCCAGCGCCGCTCGAAGTCGACTGCCTGGTCGGCGATGTAGTCGGTGTTGAGGGGCTTGTTGTGCTGCGCGGTGATCCCGTGGGCTGCGCACTCCTGCGCAATGACGTCGAGGGACGGGGTTTCGTTGCGCACCCGCTGTTCCGCCCAGAAGCTGTAGACACGGAACGGCAAGAGGTAGCGGCGCAGGGTGGACGGGCTGACCGGCTTTCCGCCGCGGCCGGTCATGCCCTTCTTGCTTGCGAGGAAGGCGGAGAACTGCTCGGCCTTGGGTTCCTCGCCATGCTCGGTCTGGTACTCGGTCCAGGCGAGGTAGTAACGGTCGACGGTGGTGAGCGCGGCGGACTCCCCGGTTGCGTCGTCCTCGGCCGACGGGTCGTCGATGGAGGCACTCACCCGGGGACTGCGCATCTCCTTGGCTGGGTGTGCGCCCGCCCCGGCCGGTGTCTCCTCAGACTCGTCCCCGTTCGGGAGGGGCTCGCCGGTGGGCGCCTGTGCGGCGGACTCGGTGGCTTCCTCGTAGGCGGACGGCTCCGTCTCGTCGAATTCGCGCTGCCGGAAGGTGGAGACGAAGTACTCCAGGTCTGCGCCCGTGATGGGCTGGCCGTTGCCGCCGGTGATCTGGTCCCGCTCGTAGACGTACGTGGCGAGGGCGGCGGCATCGGGGTAGGCCCCGTGCTCCTGCGCGTACACGAGCCAGGCGTCGTAGAAGTAGTCACCCCATCCGTCGTCCGCGTCGTGCGGGGCCTGGGGTTCGGTCCCATTCTCAGCTGAGGGCGTGTGGCGCTGCTTGAGAAGCTGCAGCAGGGGTTCGAGTTGCTCGTCGGACAGTGGCCCGCCGGCCGCGGTGGCGATGCCGTACTGGTCTTGAAGCCACCCAGCGAACTGCGCGCTCGTGGGCTCGAATCCAAAGGCGGCCGTCCAGTCCTGATAGGCATTGGCGAGGTGCTGGTCGTTGCCTCCGTCCGCAAGGTCGTGCGGCTGCTCAGGATGTGCGGTTCGCCGCGGCTCCACCGGCTTGGGCCGCACGCCAGGCACCGGCGCCAGTTCCTTCTCATGGTCGACGGCGGCCTCAAGTTCGGGGCTCTGCCGCTGGGCAGGAACCGGGGGCCGCTCGACAGTGAACTGAATCGGCGGCTCATCAATACCCGCGGCTGCCAGACCGGCCGGGGCTGTCTCGGCCAAGGGGACGCCGTAGCGGGCCAGCCGGAGCGGCATCAGCGACTCCACCGGGGCCTTGCGACGCCAGGCACGGCCGAAACGGGAACGGAGGCTGGCCTGGTAGACGAGGCGTTCCTGTTCGAGCTTGATGACCTCGTCGTAGGAGCGCAGCTCCCACAGCTTCATGCGGCGCCATAGCAAGAACGTGGGGACCGGGGAGAGCAGCCAGCGCGTGATGCGGACGCCCTCCATGTGCTTGTCGGCCGTGATGTCCGCGATACGGCCGATCGCGTGCCGGGCCGCCTCGACGGCGACGACGAAGAGCACCGGGATCACCGCGTGCATGCCCACGCCCAGCGGGTCCGGCCAGGCGGCGGCCCCGTTGAAGGC
>NZ_JBSFVU010000143.1:0-3181 GCF_053592475.1 Streptomyces sp. NPDC002671 | reverse complement strand
AAGAGCCCGATCGACTACGAACACAGCTACCAGGCCAGCCTCACCGAGGAACTGGCTGCATAGGAAGGTCTCCACAGATCGGGGGGATTGACAGACTCCACAGCCTGAAACACAGCTAGATATGCCTCACGGCGCTCGACTCGGAGGCTACGAAAATGTTCGAGTCTTGCCTGGTCATTTGACTGGCGCCGGGCTGCCACGTAGGTGAGAACGGCAGTGCTGAGTGTGCCGACCACTCCAACAGTCGCGCCGAGTACTGCCGCAAGCCCCTGGTCCATCGCCCCATCCTGGTGCGCATGGGTGGCGCCTGTCAGGTTCATTCAACAATGGCGGACCGCCGGTGATCCCATGGGCCACAACGGCGCTCATGATCGGACCAACGAGGCCGACCGGTGATTGTTGCTCATTCCTCGCTGCCATCGTCGTCATCGTCGAGGCCGACAGCGTCCGGGTCGCGTAGAGGACGCAGCCCCTGGACTGGCTGGGAGGCGGTGAAGCTGTAGCGGCCCAGGCAGTTGAGGTTCTTGTGCTTGAGCGGGGACAGCCGGGCTACGTCCTCGTCCTTGATCTCGTGGCCCTCGGCGCGGAGCTGGGCAACGGCAGCGTCGATGTAGCGGGTCGTCCACAGCACCACGGCGTTCAGGACCAGGCCGAGCGAGCCGAGCTGGTCCTCCATTCCGTCCCGGTACGCCTGGTGGATGGTGCCCTTCTTGCCGTGGCAGATGTCGCGGGCGAGCTTGTGGCGGGACTCCTGGACGGTGAGCTGCTTGTGCATCTGGCGGCGGTAGGTGTCGTCGACCGGGTCGACCACGGCGAGCAGGTGCAGCGTCTTGGCGATGCGCCCGTACTCGGCGAACGCCTGCCCCAGCGGGGTGGGGTAGCCCTCGCGGCCGAACATCCGCAGCAGGTCGTAGGCGCGGACCTGATTGGTGACCAGGGAGCCGGCCACGCGCAGCATGTCCGGCCAGGCGGTGATCACCTTCTTCACGTTCACCTTGTTGCGGGCCAGCGCCTCCAGTGGCCCGTAGTTGCCCAGGGCCTCGCCGCCGGGCATCTGGGCCTTCCAGAACCGTTGGTCTTCGAGGTCCTTGAAGCATGGGGAGAAGCGGTAGCCGAGCATCTTGAAGATGCCGAAGACCATGTCGGAGTAGGAGGCGTTGTCGGTGGCGACCATCTCCGGCTTCACCCCGCCGTCCAGGTTCAGCAGCGCGTCCAGGATGAACAGCGAGCCGCGCGGGGTGCCCGGCACCACCATCTGCCCGATCCCGATCACCTGATCGTTGATCGCGTTCACCGCGCCCTCACCCAAGTACTTCGCGAAGAAGAAGGGCATCACCTGGCGTTGATGGTGCGGACGGGGACGACGAAGCGCATCAGCTACTTCCTCCAGGGGACATGTACGTGACCGTGCACGTCACCGACTGATCGTTCAACCACTCTCCCTTGCGGCCGAGCTTGCCGCTTGGCATGCGGATCGGCCACGGCACGGACGAGGATGAGCGGACAACCGCGAAGGGGGGATCGTGACGCAGCAGGAAAGCTGGGGGCACTGGCGGCCCCAGTTCAGCTCGGGGGAATTGTCTGATCGGGTCCGTGCCTGGTTCCGGCGCGCGGAGTGTCCCGCCTGCAGCGCGGGCGTCGGCCGCGCCTGCCGCTCCGCCTCCGGCTACCCCACCGACCACCACCGGGCCCGGCGTGACGCCGCCGGACCGCCGCCGTACGAGGAATGGAGGGAGCAGGGGCTCATCCCGGAGACCCGACGCCCGCCTTCTCCCGCCATCCTTGAGGCCAGCCGCGCAGCCCGACAGGAGTTCCGGGTCGATCAGCCTCTCGGTGACGCCGCGGCGCTGGTCCGCCGCTTCCTGGCGGACGGGCTCAGCCTCCTGATGGACGACGCCGTGATCGACCGAATCGATGACGACGTGCGGACTCTGCTCCTGGCGCGCGGGCCCGAGGGAAGCGCAGAGGTGGTTACCGTCCTGGCTTCCCAGGTCGCCACACTCCTGAGCCTGGCGGCGCCGGACGGCGATCCCGATGCGCTGTACAGCGACTGGATTCGCTCACAGATCGAGTCGGCACGCGATTACCAGCGTGCCGAGCAGGGCCTGCGCCCGCACGAAACGTGAACACCTGCCGTACCCGTCGGGGTCGCCCTCGCCGCGGGCCTGGCGGGCGCGGTAGGCGGCCAGCGCCGCGCCCGCCGAACCGGCGCCGGGGGACCTGAGCGGCGAGGTACTGAGGGACCTGCACGAGTAGCGGCCGATGTGACTGAGCAGTCAGTCGGTTGCGCTGAGCAGCTCGTCGACGGCAGTGCGAATGGACTCGTCTTCGGCGAAGGCGCGCCACCCGCCGAAGTAGTGAAAACGCCGGTCACTTGTAGGCAGGTCGCGCAACAGATGTGCGGCGGGCTGGGCAGCGTGGCCGATCCGGGTGAGATAGCGCACCGCGGGGAGCATGACCGGTAGGTAGGTACCCTCGGCCAGGTTCTGCACGACCTCCAGGAGGGCCGGGACGGTGCTCTCGGTGTCGCCGGTCGCGGCCCACAGGGCGTGGGCGGCCTCGACGCTGGTCCAGGGGTCGGCGGCACCGATCATCGTCCGGAGTTGGTCCGCGAAGTCGACAGCGCGGGGGCCGAGGTCGGCCAGCTTGCGCAAGGCGGGGTGGGGAAAGCCGCCCTCAGTGGCGGCAGGCCCCAGCACCTTCAAGGCCGGGCCCGGCTCCCCGCCGACCTGCCAGTACGCCCACGCGGCGAGCTCCGCGTCTGCGCCTGCGGCGATCGATCGGGCCAGCAACAGTTCACGTCCTCCGTTGCCTGCCATCCCGATCCCGGCCAGGGCTGTCGCCGCCGCGGTCCACCTCTGGTTATCCCTCAGCAGGTCGAGCAGCTGCGCCACTGCTGCCTTCGCAGCAGGTCCCCAGGCGGCGAGCACTTCGCAGAGGTGATTGAGCAGTTGGACGTCCGTGGCGGTGCCGAGTCGGTCGCAGATCGCCGGCAGCAATAGCTCCGCGTGGTCCGGAAGGCGAACAAGTATCTCGTGGTGGGCGGGGAGGCCCGGGTGGTGGAAGGCGTCGCGGGCCCTGCCGTGGAAGGCGGCGGCCGATGCGAAGCCGGACCGGGCGCCGACCACGCGCTCGGCCAGGCCCGGCACGCAGCGTGGATCGTTCATCCGACCAAGCGCCC
>NZ_JBSFVU010000142.1:0-3417 GCF_053592475.1 Streptomyces sp. NPDC002671 | reverse complement strand
TGTTGCCCGGCACTCAAAATGCCGATGACTTCGGCATTCACGGTGCCGATGTTCGGTGACGACGACGCCCCGCCGGCGGGTGCCAGGCGGGGCGGTTCATCGGCAAGGTGTCGCTGTCGTCGGCGAGGTGCCGGTGGTTCAGTCGACCACCTCGCTGACTGCCGCGCGGGCGGAGGCGTCGTCGACGAGGTTCTTGCCGGTGGCGAAGGCGGCGACCAGGGCCTGCAGGGCGAGGTTGTTGACCGCCCGCGGGTAGCCGCGCGAGGTCGTGTGGATCAGCGAGAGTGCGTCCTCGGTGAACAGCTGGTCGGGCCGGCCGACGAGCTTGAGGTGGTGGGCGATGTAGCTGGTGGTCTCGGCGGAGGACATGCCCGGCATGGTGTAACGCAGGGCGGTCCGCTGTTCGAGGGCAGCCAGGACGGCGAGCTTCATCGTCCGCCGCAAGGTGGGCTGCCCGACCAGCAGGCAGGACAGCGGCGAGTCCTGGTCCATACCCTGATTCGTCATCATCCGGACGGCCTCCAGCTGTTCGTAGGACAGCAGGTGGGCCTCGTCCAGGACGAGGACGGGGGTGCGTCCTCGTTCCTCGCGTTCGGACAGCAGGGCCTTGCCGGTCTGGACGGCCAGGCGGGAGCCCAGGTGGGAGGGCGTCTGCCCGAAGGAGTTGACGATCTCTTCGTGGATGCCGCGGACGCCGATCATCGGGTTCGGCAGGTAGATGACGGTGTATTTCGACGGGTCGAGGGCGTCGAGGCAGGTGCGGACGGAGACCGTCTTGCCGGCGCCGACCTCGCCGGTGACCACGCCGATCGACCGTTCGGAGATGCACCAGGAGATCCGGGCGACGGCCTCGTTGTGGGCCTGGTGCCGGTGGAGCATGCCCGGGCTGAGGTTCCGGCCGAACGGCATCCGCTCGAAACCGTAGTGGGCCTGCAGTTTCTCGATCACGTGAGGGCTCCGGGAGGTGTGCTGGTGGAGGAGATGAAGGGGCGGCCGGTGAGGCGCTCGATGAACAGCTCGACGTTCGCGACGATCCAGTCGACGGCGGTGTCCTCGCCGAAGTACCTGGCCAGGGCCGCGTCGACGTCGCTCTCGCAGCCCTCGAAGAAGCCGTGCAGCTCGGCCAGGAAGACCGCGAGGTCCTGCCGGCCCGGGTCGGGGGCCATGGAGTCAGCCCTCCGTCAGGTCGACCGACTCGACCGGCTCAGGGTGCAGGGCCGCGTAGTTGACCTTGTTCGACAGGTCAGTGGCGTGCGCGCGGTCGATCAGCCCGAGGTAGTCGATGCCGGTCGTCGGCTTGGGCAGTTCGGCGGGGACCTCGGGCTTGGCCTTGGGGTGGCTGTTGCGGCTGATCTGGAACGGCAGCGCGGTGCCGGCGTCGGCACCGTCGAGGCGGACCTGGAGGAAGGTCAGGTCGAAGGGGTCGAAGACCAACTCGACCTTTCGGCCGACCAGTTGCGGGTCGACCTGGTAGCGGTTGCCGTGCAGGGAGACCGTGCCGGTCTTGGCGACCGTGCGGTGCTCGGACCAGCGGAAAGCCTCCGCCAGATCGGACGGGGACGGGACGGGGAACGGGGCTTTGGCCATCCACCGCGCAAGCGGTGCGGCCTTGGTCTCGGAGTGTTCCCGGCGGTGGTAGACCGTCTCGACCCAGGCGGTGAACAGGCGGTTCATCTCCGCCAGGTCCTTGATCTCTCGCCCGACCTCACCGTGCTCGGAAGCGATCTCGACGGTGAACTCCCCGTTCACCGTTCGAAAGAAGCGTTCGATTTTCCCGCGCCCCTCCGGGCGGCCCGGGGCGGAATGCACCAGCTTGATCCCGAGTTTTGCGCAGGCCCTCAACAGCCACGAGTCGACGAAAGCACTCCCGTTGTCAACGTAGATGTACTGCGGGACACCGCGGGCGGCCAGGGCCGGCCGCAGGGCCGCCGCCAGGCGGACGGTGTCCTCGGCGAAGCCCCAGCGGTGACCGACCACCGCCCGGGAGTGATCGTCGACGAAGGCGAAGAGATAGGTCTTGCGGCCGTCGATCCGCGGCCCGTGCAGCGCGTCGCCCGTCCAGAGCTCGTTGGGGCGGTCGGCCTCGAACCGGCCGAAGACCGCCGTCTGCCTCGGGGCCCGCAGCGAGACCAGGCCAGTGCGGTGGAACATCCGCTGCAGCGTCCGCTCGTCCGGCGCCCAGCCGATCTGGGCCTTGAGGATCCGCCTGACCTGCGCGGCCGTCCGCTCCGGGTTCTCCTTCTTCAACGCCGAGGCCAGCTCGAAGACTTCGGGCGGCGTGCGGGGCTGGGCCTGCCTCGGCGAGGGAACCAGCGCGTCGAACCCGCCCTGGCGCCACTCCAGGATCCACCGGTCCAGCGTCCAGCGGCTGATCCTGATCCGCCGCCCGTCCGGATCGGTGTGTTCCTCGGCGGCGAGTTTGCGAACCAGGGCCCCGCGCTGGCGGCCGGTCAGGCTCGGGTCCGCCGCCTCCCTGATCAGCATGTAGCGGAACAGGCCGATCTGCCGGGCTCGCTCCAGCCGGGCCGTCTGTTCGTCGTCGTGCTTGGTCACGTCACCTTCTCTGCAACCTCGTTGATCTTGGGCTCGCCGAGGCTGTCAGAAGCAAACGTCCTCCCGTCAGAGGCAGTTGGTGTTGATCATCTTTTAGGGCCAGCACGGCGCCAGGAGCCGCCCATGCGAGGCTGCCGCGGCCAGATGCCACGGCGACACCTCACCGATGTCCGGCCAGCGCGAGGACACCGCCGCCCAGGCCCCCGCGACCGCCGAGACCGCGTCGGCGAACACCACCGCCGTGGCCGCCGGCGGCACCGGGTCAACCCCCGCGTCCACCAGGAGCACGGTGAAGTACGCACGGATCTGCTCGGCCCGGCCGGCGAACCGCCGCAGCCAGCCGCGGACGGTGTCCACCGGCCGCCCCAGCCGGACGGCGATCGTCCTGGCCCCCGCCCCGGCCGCCTTCGCCACCAGCGCCGCCCCGATCACCTCTGCCAGGTCCACCCGCCTGACCAGCGCGAACACTGGAAGAAGCACATGCGAACCACCACAACCCCCGCACCGAGCCCGCCGCGGGCGAAGACGGACCACCCCGGATCCGCTCCGCAACACGCGTTCCCTTGCCCATCCCCACGGGGCCAGCACACCCCCGCAAACCGGACACTCCATGTCACCAGATGTCAGCCGGGACTCGACCTCGGCCACGTCCGCCCCTACCGTGAGCACAAGCGCCTCCGTGCGCTGCACGGCCCTTCCGGACGCTCGGCCAAGAGATCACCGGGAGGGCCTTTCGCATGCCCTCATCGGCAAGGTGCCGCCGCCAACGAACACCCCAACCCCGCCGGCATGCAACCGAACTCGTCGGCATGATCAACGCCGCAAAGCTGCCCGCGACATGGGCATCTTGAAAGTCGCTCAACA
>NZ_JBSFVU010000141.1:0-3433 GCF_053592475.1 Streptomyces sp. NPDC002671 | reverse complement strand
GAACGCCGCTACGGCCCGACCGGCTACCCCCGGCTGATGCTCATGACCCTGTGCGAAACAGGCACCCGCGGCCTGATCGCAGCGGTCTTCGGCCCCGCCTCCAAGGGCGAGACCGACTACGCCCACGACCTGATCGGCCACCTGACCCCGGACATGCTCCTCCTGGCGGACCGCGCCTTCGACAGCAACGAACTGCTCGCAGACATCACAACCCAGGGTGCTCAGTTCCTGATACGCGCCACCAGCACCCGACGACCGCCGGTGCTGGCGCTGCTGCCCGACGGCTCCTACCTGACCCGGATCGGGGGCCTCCCGCTGCGGGTGATCGAGGCCGAGATCCACTCCCGCACCGCCGACGGCGGCGACTTCGGCGGGACCTACCGCCTGCTGACCACGCTCAACGACCACCGCACCGATCCCGCCGACCACCTGGTGCGTCTCTACCACGAGCGCTGGGGTGCGACACGAAGTCGCACGAGTTTGAGTGAATTACCTGAAGGAGGGCGGCAGTTGCTGTCGACAGGATAGTTCCGGGCCAGTGCTCAGGGCCCGTCCCCACTCCGGCATGCGTCGCTGGCAACGGCGGGGTGTGAAGCCCGGAGGAGAAGCCCAAGAGCTCCCGTTCCATCCGGGGGCTACAGGCAAGGGGAAGACCGGACGGGTGAACGCGAGTGAACCCCTGATGATGCTTCGTGATCGTGGGCCCCGCCGATGGGAGGTCGGAGCGGGGTGCAGGACTGGCCGCTGAGAAGCGGCAGGCGCCGGCTGGGCACCCATCACCAGCCGGGAGAGCATCGCCGTCCCGGAGTTTAGGGGGCACCCACCCCGGTCGTATCTCACTCGTGTGGAACGTGGAAACCCCGTTGGGGTCCGGATGCGAAGGCGCCCGGTAAGCCGACCGCAAGGAAGGCCCAACTCCCCAGCGGGCACAGGATGACCCAAGAAGCCAATGCCGGTGGCCGAAAGGCAGCGGGAAACCGGAGTACATGGCCAGCACCTCCGCTGGTCTCTCCGGACAACCGGCCGGATACGGGCTCCGCCCGGACCCGAAAGGGTGCTGACGTGGGTCAGGTGGGCCTGTGGGGAATCGATGACCATCAGCACCGGAACCGAAGGACAAGTTGGACGCCGTGACGACACAAACATCTCGGGCGGCTGCCGCCCGAGGCGCTGGCGATGCGGTGAACGGACCGGAGGGCGACTCCACCGACTGGCAGTCGATCGACTGGCCGGGCGCGGAAGAGGAAGTACGGCGGCTGAGGCAGCGGATCTTCACGGCGTCACAGGCAGGGGACCTCAAAAGGGTCCGCAATCTCCAGAAACTGATGCTCCGTTCCCGCTCCAACACGCTGGTGAGCGTGCGGCGGGCGACGGAGGTCAATGCTGGCCGCAAGACGGCAGGGATCGACGGGAGGACTGTCCTGCTGCCCCAGGGAAAGGCCGAGCTGGCCGACTGGATGCAGCATCGGGCGGCGCTCTGGAAGCCCCTGCCCGTCAAGCGGGTGTTCATACCCAAGGCCAACGGCCGCCAGCGCGGCCTAGGAATTCCCGTGATCACCGACCGGTGTCTTCAAGCCGTGGCGCTGAACGCGTTGGAACCCGAGTGGGAGGCGCGGTTCGAGCCGAGGTCCTATGGATTTCGGCCCGGCCGCGGCTGCCATGACGCGATCGGAGCGATCTTCCTGGCCGCCAAGGGCAAAAGCCCCAAGCGGCAGTGGATCCTTGACGCGGACCTGGCGGCGGCGTTCGACCGCATCGACCATGTCCGTCTCCTGACCGCTCTCGGCCACTTCCCCGCCCGGGGACTGGTCAAGCAGTGGCTCAAGGCGGGAGTGGTCGATCGCGGCTCCTTCGCCCCGACCGGGGAGGGGGTCCCGCAAGGCGGGATCATCTCCCCCGCGCTGATGAACGTGGCCTTGCACGGAATGGAAGAGGCTGCCGGAGTCCGCTACCGCACAACCGGCCCCCGCGCCGGTGAACTGGCAGTGGGCTCTCCGACCTTGATCAGGTACGCCGACGACCTGGTGGTGCTCTGTCACAGCCGTGACGAAGCCCAGCAGGTCAAGGAACGGCTCGCCGAGTGGCTGGCGCCCAGGGGCCTGGCCTTCAACGAGGACAAGACGCGCATCGCGCACCTCGACGAAGGCTGCGACTTCCTGGGGTTCACCGTCCGCCGCTACCACGGCATGCTGCTGATCAAGCCGAGCAAGGCGGCCGTGCGACGGATCCGGGCACGGCTCACCGCCGAAGTACTGGCCCTTCGGGGACAGAACGCGGCAGCGGTGATCGCCAAGCTCAACCCCATCATCCGGGGCTGGGCTGCCTACTATCGGGGCGTGGTCTCCAGCGAGGTGTTCGCCTCGCTGGACAGCCACGTCTGGAAGCTGGTCTACAAGTGGGCCAGGCACACGCACCCGAACAAGCCGAACGGCTGGGTGACAGCCCGGTACTTCGGCCGGTTCAACACCTCCAGGCAGGATCGGTGGGTCTTCGGCGACCGGGAGACCGGCCGCTACCTCACCAAGTTCGCCTGGACCAAGATCGTCAGGCACCAGTTGGTCACCAAGGGGGCGTCCGTCGACGACCCGGCGCTGACCGACTACTGGGCCTCGCGGCGGCGCAGGAACAAACCCCCGCTCAGTCCGTCCCGGCTGCACCTGCTCCAGGCGCAGCACGGGCGGTGCCCCCTCTGCGGAGACCTCCTCCTGCACGCCGACCAGCAGCCGCAAAGCCCCCAGGAATGGGAGCAGTGGCTGCGGGCAACCCGGATCGCGATGCGCGGCAACGCGCTCACCGTCGCTCCGGGAAGAGGCCAACCTGGCGATCTCGCCGCCTTCCGACTGATTCACGTCCGCTGCCACCGCTGGCGCGGTGGCAGCGGACCAGCAACTCTGGGTGCCCGCAAACCTTCAGGGCCTGCTTGAGCCGGATGCGGTCAACGCCGCCCGTCCGGTTCTGAGGGGGGTGCGGCGCAGCAATGCGCCGCACCTACCCGACAGATCGAGATCACCTACCTGGCGCTCCGTCACACCCTGCTCAAAGGCCGAGTTCTACGTTCGAAGGACCCGGTGGGTCTCAACCAGGAGATGTGGGGACTGCTCACCCTCTACCAGGCCCTGCGCTCGGTCATGGTGACCGCGGTGGAGACAATGCCCGGCTGCGATCCCGACCGAGCCGGCTTCACCGTCGCTCTGGAAGCCGCCCGCGACACGGTGGTCAGCCTCGTCGGAACGACCGCGGCCTCAGGGCCGAACAGCCGCTCCGACCTGGTGGGACACATCGGCGCCCGCGTCCTGCACGCACTGCTCCCCGGGCGCCGGATGCGACTGTCTGCCCGCATCGTCAAGTGCGGAACCTCCCGCTACAACATCTGGAACCGCGACGGGCGTCCACGCGACAGCACCCCGATCACCGCCATCGAGATCACCGTGCA
>NZ_JBSFVU010000140.1:0-3459 GCF_053592475.1 Streptomyces sp. NPDC002671 | reverse complement strand
CCTAGGGCCTGTGTGATGTTGTGATCAGCCAGTTGCCTTCAGGAGGTCGCTGATCCAGATCACCGAGGCTCGTAGATGGAGGCCGGCGAGGTAGCTCTCGGGCGTCTTGTCGTATCGAGTTGCGATGCCCCGCCATGCTTTCAGCTTGTTGATCAGGCGCTCGACGGTGTTCCGCTCCTTGTAGAGATCGGTGTCGTGGCGAGTGGGTCGGCCGCCCCGGCTGCCTTTCTTCTTTCGGTTGGCGGTCTGGTCCTTCTTCTCCGGGATGACGGCCTTGATGTTGCGTTTCCGCAGGTAAGAGCGGATAGCGCGGGACGAATAGGCCTTGTCCGCAGCGACGGCATCAGGCCGGGTCCGGGGCCGGCCGACCGGCAGACGGATACGCACCTTCTGCAACACGGGGACGAACTGCGGGCTGTCGGCGGCCTGCCCTGCGCTCAGCACCAGTGACAGCGGACGGCACTTGCGGTCTGCGGCAAGATGAATCTTGCTCGTCAGTCCACCACGGGATCTGCCGAGCAGGGCTTGGCTCAAGCGGAGCTTGCGCCGGCACCTGATGTGCCGCCGCTCTTCCCGCCCGGGGTCGTCACTGCCGTGCTGTCCGTTCTGTTCCGGCGGGCCGCCCCCTTTTGCCGGGCCCGCTCCTGCTCGGTGGCGGCTTCCTCAAGGGCGTCCATGACCTCCTTGCCGATACACATCCCGGCGGCGTCGTGGTGGGCGCGGACAGTGGTGGAGTCCACGCTGACCAGGGATAAATCTGTCTGTCCCTGGCGGGCGGCCTCGGCGATCACGCCTTCGAGCAGGGCGGTGAAGACGCCGGCGTCCCTCCAGACCCGGAAGCGGCCGTAGACCGTCGGCCACGGGCCGAACTCGCCGGGCATCTCCCGCCACTGGCTGCTGGTGCGGAACCGCCAGATCACCCCCTCGAACTGTTCCCGCAGCCGCTCGGGGTACGGGCCGAACCCGCCGATCGGCAGGTAGGACTCGATGAACTTCCACTGCTCGTCGGTGAGTTGCCTGCGCGTCACACCAAGCGTCCTACCGGATCCAGCCCCCGTACGGGAACAGAACCCAAAGAGTGATCACAACATCACACAGGCCCTAGTGTCCTGAGTCGGGAATTCGCTTCAGATATCCGGCGAGGCGTTCGAGGATCTCGTCCGCAGTCTTCGTCCAGACGAAGGGTTTCGGGTCTGCGTTCCAGGTCTTGATCCAGTTGCGGATGTCTTTCTCCAGGGCCTGGACGTTCCGGTGGACACCTCGTCGTATCTGTTTGTCCGTCAGCAGTGCGAACCACCGCTCGACCTGGTTGAGCCAGGAGGAGCTGGTAGGCGTGAAGTGCACGTGGAAGCGGGGGTGTGCGGTCAGCCATCGCCGGATCGCCGGGGTCTTGTGCGTTGAGGCGTTGTCGCAGATCAGGTGCACATCCAGGCCGTCGGGTACTTCCTTGTCGATGCGGACGAGGAACTTCTTGAACTCCACGGCACGGTGCCGGCGGTGGATCTGGCCGATCACCTCGCCGGTGGCGGTGTTCAGCGCGGCAAAGAGCGTGGTGACGCCGCCGCGCACGTAGTCGTGAGTACAGCGCTCTGGCATCCCCGGCATCATCGGCAGCACTGGAGCCGACCGGTCCAGCGCCTGGATCTGCGTCTTCTCGTCCACACACAGCACTAACGCATGCTCGGGCGGGGCGAGATACAGGCCGACCACATCGCGGACCTTCTCGATGAACTGCGGATCCTTCGAGAGCTTGAAGGTATCCACCAGGTGCGGCTTGAGGCCGAAGGTCCGCCAGATACGCGTGATGGCCGACTGGGAGAGGCCCGCCTCCTTGGCCATCGACCGCGTCGACCAGTGCGTGGCGTCCTTCGGCGTGGTCTCCAGTGTCCTGACGACCACCTCTTCCACCTTGGCGTCGGTGATCTTCCGGGGCCCACCCGGGCGAGGCTCGTCGATCAGGCCCTCCAGCCGGTCCCGCACAAAGCGCGCCCGCCACCTGCTCACCGTGTGTGCCTCTACGCCCAGGAGAGCCGCAACGTCCTTGTTCGAAGCGCCGGTTGCGCACTCCAGCACGATCCGGCACCGCAGGGCCAGGGCCTGTGAAGAGGTCCGACGCCTGGCCCAGCGGGTTAACGTTTCACGCTCGTCATCGGTCAGCACCAACTCGGCCTTCGGTCGTCCCGTCCTCGCCACCCGGCCATCATGCCGAACTCACCCAGACTTACGTAGCGAAATCCCGACTCAGGACACTAGTAGGGCTTGGTCAGGTTCGTATTGGGGTGGGTATGTCGCGGTGGCAGGTGGGGCAGGTGCCGGCCCAGAGGGCGAGGAGTGTCTGCATCTCGCGGACGGTCTGGTAGAGGCTCAGTCCTGCGCCGTGTCTTTTGGGTCTCGTGCCAGTCGTTGCAGGGTGCAGAAGGCGTGGGCGGCGGAGACGAGGGTGACGTGGTGGTGCCAGCCGTTCCAGGTGCGGCCCTCGAAGTGGGCCAGTCCCAGGGCTTGTTTCATCTCGCGGTAGTCGTGTTCGATGCGCCAGCGGAGCTTGGTCAGCCGGACCAGGGTGGCCAAAGGCATGCCGGAGGGCAGGCTGGACAGCCAGAACTGCACGGGTTCGGGCTCGGTGGCGGGCCATTCGGCCAGCAACCACCGCTCGGGCAGCTCTGGACCGTCTGTGGCCTGGCGGATCTCGCGTCCGGCGGGCCGGATGCGCAGGGCGACGAAGCGCGAGTACATGCGTTTGAAGCCGCTGCGGCCGGTGCCCGGCCGGGAGCCCTCGCGCCAGGACACGGGTCGAGCCGCCTGCCGGCCGGCCGCGATGACCAGCTCCTTCACCGTCATGGGCTTGTCCGGGTACTTCGCCACTGGCGGGCGGCCGGTGCCCTGATAGGTGGGGGTGATCGGCCGGGCATGGGCGGGATGAGCAGTGAGCCGGGAAGAGATCCCGACCGCGTAGGCCAGGCCCCGCTCTTCCAGGCCCAGACGGAAGGCTGCGGCATCTCCGTATCCGGCGTCCGCAATGACCAGGGGGACGTCCACGCCCCAGGTGCGGGTCTCATCGATCATGTCCAGGGCCAGTTGCCACTTCTCAACATGGCCGAGCTGGGCGGGGATCCCGCAACGCTCACGGCGGGCGACCTTGGCCGGATCCGCATCCGGCGAGGCGGGATCCCAGGAGGCGGGCAGGAACAGCCGCCAGTCGATCGCGGCCGAGGCATGGTCATGGGCCAGGTGCAGCGACACGCCCACCTGGCAGTTGGTGACCTTGCCCGCGGTCCCGGTGTACTGCCGCGACACGCACGCCGAGGCGTCCCCGTCCTTGAGGAAGCCGGTGTCGTCCACGATCAACGCCTCCGGCCGGATCGCGTCCTGCATCTTCCAGGCCAGGCGGGCCTGCACGTGCGCCGGATTCCATGGGCTCGTCGTCACGAAATGGGCCAGCGCCTGCCGGTTGCCGTCCTC
>NZ_JBSFVU010000139.1:0-3532 GCF_053592475.1 Streptomyces sp. NPDC002671 | reverse complement strand
ATCGTCAAGTGCGGAACCTCCCGCTACAACATCTGGAACCGCGACGGGCGTCCACGCGACAGCACCCCGATCACCGCCATCGAGATCACCGTGCACCCACCAGCCCTGCCCAGCACGCAGGACCCGAGCCGGGCCCTGTCCGGCCGCTGGGGCCAGGTCTGCCAGCTCTTGGCCGCGAACTCCAACCAGCCCATGCACACCCGGGACATCGCGCGGCATCTCGGGCTCCCCTCCTCGGGGCGCCCCCTCAGCAGCCTCACCGCGCAACTCTGCTACTGGGCCCGCAACGGCCGACTCATCCGCACGGCACCGAACACCTACAAGATCACCCTTCCTGAAGCCTTGACACCACCAACAGGCCCTGAACTTCGTGGCATTGGATGCTGGATGCAGTCCGCTACGTGGTCGACAACGGCCAATGCCGTTGCTTGAGCTACTGAAGTATCGCGGGCGTAAGGGTGATGACCTTCTCCGGAACCCGTCGTGTGCCTCGCCTGACCTGGTCTTTCTTGCGCACGATGTACTGCGAGACCGGATGGCGGGTGTAGCGGTCCGCTGCGCGTAGTCGCCGTAGCCCGTTGTCGAGCTTGCGCACGACTTTCGTGGCCATCCGCTTCATGAACTGCCGCAGACGGCGGGTTGATTGGCCTGCCTGGAGAACGACGCTGCGTCGTGTGTGCTTGAGGACCTTGACGAACGAGATCCGGTCGGGGTCCAGGCCCTCGCCGTCGGCCAGCCGCATGATGATCCGGTTCAGACAGTGATGGAGAGTCAGGTGGGCCCAGATCTCCTGCCGTACCAGTTCCGGCGACACCGACCGCAGCACCTCGGTCTTTCCCCGCTGAAAGGTCTTCAGCTGCCGGTAGGCGGATTCGATCTCCCAGCGCTCGTGATACAGAGCTGCCAGCTCCTCGGCGGGCCAGGACTCGGGATCGAGCAAGTCGGTCAGCAGCCTGGTTGTTTCGCCCCCGTCGACCTGGTAGTCGATCACCCTGACTGTCACCCCGCCCGGATGGGAGCGCCGCTGCCCGGCGAGATTCATCCGGGTCAGATAAGTCCCGTCAGGCAAGACCTCCATGGGCTTCGCGGCGACGAAGGTGCGGGCTCTGATCAGTAAGTGGGCTCCGGCCTGCGTATATGCCTTCCACAATGCGACACCGGGGAAGGCCCGGTCCATGATCACCAGCATGCCGACGGCACTGCCGGCCATCTCTGTCGCCAGCGCGGGCTCGCCACCACCGCCCTTGAAGCTGCCTATCCGCGCGTCGATCGTCGCATGCGTACAGGTCTCGGTCAGCGTCACCACTCTGGCCTGCGGGAACCCGATGGGCCGACCGGCGCTGTCCACCTGCCCACCAAAAGCGGCACGTGTCGTATCGTTCTCCGGCACGTCCAGCAAGAACCCGTCGACCGCGGCAACTCTCATCCCGCGCCAGAACGCGGCCTCGAGGGTGGGCGGAGCGATCGCCCCCGCCACACGGCGGAACACTGCCTCCAACGGTGCGGCCCCAAGCTGCTGCCGGGCCCTGGTGAACGACGACTTGTTCGGGACCGACTGGTCCATCTCGCCCAAGGCCCCGACCAGGTTCTCCGCGACATCGTCGTAGGAGCCCTGCTGGAACAAGGCCAGAGCAAGCACGAAGTAGACCATGAACCGGCTCGACAGGGGACGGGGCTTGGCATCCAGCCGACCACACGCGGTCAGCACCTCGTCCACCAGCTCAGGAACGATCCACTCGGTGAGCAACCCGAGCCGGACTTCATCGGATAACCCGATCCATGGATGCATGTCCGTGTCAACGAACCAGCACCCCGGCGGTCACCGTGCCTGGGAGAGGAACTACGTGCACCTCTCAAGCAACGGCATTGCGACAACGGCGTCAAGTGGGTCAATCTGCCTGCGGATTTCCCGCCGTACCGGCGTGTGCACGCTTTCGCCCGCCGCTGGCAGGTGACGGGTCTGCTCGCCGAGTTCCACGACCGGCTGCGCGACCGCGTGCGTGAGAAGGAAGGACGGACGGTGGATCCGACAGCCGCGATCGTGGACTCGCAGTCACTGCGGGCAGCGGCGAACATCCCGCGCTCCACGTCCGGCTGGGACGGCGGCAAGAAGGTGGGCGGCCGCAAGCGGCACCTGGTGGTGGACTGCCTCGGCCTGGTCCTGGCCGTGGCGGTGAGCGCGGCAAGCGTGCAGGACCGCGACGCCGCCGTGCCCCTGCTCGAGCGGCTGCGACGCCAGTACTTCTCCGTCCGTCTCATCTGGGCGGACGGCGGATACGCCGGGAGCCTGGTCGGCTGGGCCCGCGAGGAACTCCGGCTCGCCCTGGAGATCGTCAAACGGTCGGATGACGTGACGGGGTTCGTGGTGCTGCCGCGCAGGTGGGTGGTGGAGAGAACGCTGAGCTGGCTGATGCGCTCGCGTCGCCTGGTGCGCGACTACGAGACGCTGCCTGCCATGCATGAGGCCATGGTGCTGTGGTCGATGACCATGCTGATGAGCGGCCGCCTGGCCGGGCGCCGCCCTGGCGCCTAGCAGCCGGCCGTCGTCCCGAGCTGGGTGAACACCCCTGGCCGTGTCTGGAGTGCCCACCCTCGTTCCACCAGGCGTTTCGCCTTCGACCGCAGCCCCTCGACCTTCGCCGGGACCGCTTGCAGGCCCAGGGCCGTGGCCAACTGCTGGCACCGCATTCCCTCCCGGCCCGCAGCCGACTCCAGCACGGACATGATCCGCTGGTGGTCCGCAGGCAGGACCGACGACGTCATCCCCTCGGCCCGTCTGGGCACCACCGTCCCCGCCACCGCACTCACCACCGGCTCCACGACCGCACACGGCGGCTCGGCCAGCACCTCGGCCACCGTCACACGGGCATCCGCAAGACGCTGAAGTGCGCGTTCCGCCTCGCCGAGGGCGGCCTGCACCCGCTCGGCCTCCTCCCGCAACCGCGCGACCTCTTCCCGGACCTTCATCTCCCGGACCTCCAGCAGACCGAGTACTGACGGCACCAGCCACCCCCACAAGCGGGACGAACGGACGAACCACGCCCATCTCTCCCGCCGCCAGCCGGAGTTCATGCCCACCCAGCCCGAACCAAACGATCACGTTCGGAAAGCGAATGGCGTCTTAGGGATTCTCACCTGGTGTCACGGCCCGGGTCACGAACCCCGCCCCCACACGATCCACGGGGTCAGACCACGCCGCGACCCCCGACACCCCGACGACCACTGAAACTGCGCAGCATCCAACCAACCTGCCCAACGCTCGTTTGTCAGGTGCGGCATGGCAGGACTGTAGAGGCGCGGTGGCTTCCGCGAGGACCGGTTTCGCACAGGCTCAGCCTTGACCGCGCGGTGTGAGCCCGGGCGGGGCCGGCGGCAGGTTGGGCGTCTCGGGCGGCTGGGCGCGGACCCAGCCGTGGGTGCGCATGGTCTCCGTCTCCCTGAGGTTCCCCCGCTGTGAGGGAGGGGCTGACTAGCTGGTCAGGGCGGGTTGACGTGGTTTCAGGTTCACTTGTTCGGTCGCTTCCTGGTTGGC
>NZ_JBSFVU010000138.1:0-3599 GCF_053592475.1 Streptomyces sp. NPDC002671 | reverse complement strand
GCTACCTCGCCGGCCTCGAACTCCGCGCCTCCATGATCTGGGTCGGAGATCTCTTGCAAGCAGCCGATTGATCACGACATCACACAGGCCCTAGCGTTGTCCTCGAACAGATGCGCCTGCATGCCCGCCGCCTGGGCCGCCTCAACGTTTACGGCGAAATCGTCGATGAAGAGACAACTCTCCGGCCCCACCTCCAGGCTGGCGCATGCAGCCTCGAAAGCACGTGGGTCCGGCTTCTCGATGCCGATCTCGTGCGAGTACACGATCTGCTCGACCAGTTCGTCGAACTGGTACAGCGCCGTCTCCCGCTCTCGGGCACCGACGAAGCTGTTGCTCAGGATGCCCAGCCTGCAGTTGCCCCGCAGCCCTCGCACATAAGCTATGAGTTCCTCGTTGGGCGTTCCCAGGTATTCCGCCCAGAGATCAGCCATGAAGGCCTCCACCTGGGGCGCGTCGAGCCCCAAGCGGGCTGCTACCTCCCACTGCACGTCGTGTTCGCTGATGTGGCCGACGCTCCCGGCTTGCCACACGTCACGCATCCGCTCATGCACAGTGCCCAGCGGCAGCGCCAGCCGCTCTTCCCACCGCTGCGCCCATCCCGTTTCCGGCGTGATCTCCAGGACGCCGCCGATATCAAGGATGACGCAGGTCGCCGTCACTCGAACTCCCCCTCTTCGTCCTGCCGGTTGGCGAGCGCACACCGCCCGCTCTGAAGACACTGTTGTCCTTCCTTCTGGGGCAAGGTCAAGTGACCTTGGAACCTTGTGGCAGTCCTGTTGCGAGCCGCCGACACGACTCGGCTGCATCAGCAGATGCCTTCAAAACTCATGACGATCCGCGGAGTCATCGGCCGGACGACGACGTCAGAACTGGCCAACAAACGCTGTCGCAAGAAGCGAACGAAGCCAGTCCGCGTTCGAGCAGGGCACGGACGTCAAGGTGTGCGTCCGTTTCGCGGGCTATGTCGCGGGTGTGGAAGTCCGCTGATGCCAGCGGCGAAGGTGATGGCGGTGTTCTGCCAGCTTCGGTGAAGTCGTTCCATCCGAAGATTTCTGGAACGGCCAACTACGCGAAGGCGTTCCAGGCCGCCCTCCGCTAAGCAGCCCATACGCCTCAGCCCGGTGGGGGGAGAACCGACGTGGTTCTCCCCCCACCGGGGATTTGAGTAGGCGTACGGATACCAGACCACTCCACGAGCAGAGGACGATCGACGGCGTGGCCTACCTGATACGCGCCGCGAAAACCACCATTGTGGTCGCGGTCGTCACGTTCGGATCCTGGAAGCTCCTCGATGCTCTGGACGCGCTGTTCGATCACCCGACCGCAGCGGACAGCGACCGCAACCCGCTCGCCGGCGTCCCCTACTACTGGGCCGTCGACGCAGCGGTCATCGTCCTCTACCCGCTCGCCTTGTGGGCGGGCCTCAGGCTGGTCAGGGTCCGCGCAAACCACCTCGCGGTCGTCGTCGGCTTCTTCACCTGGTTCACGCTCATGCCGAAGCATCTGGACATCAGCACAACTGGGAACGCTCTGCGATTCACCGTCCACGTCCTGCTGACAGCTGTCGCGTCCCTGCTGCAAGCGATGCTGATGACCGCCAGCACACAGCCGAAAGCCCCGCTTCCTTGACGCGCCGGCCAACGGGGATCGTCCTCCTGCGTGGCGTCGGCACACTACCCCTGCTCGCCCACATCCTTTTCGAGAAAGCACTGTCTCTTATCGTCTCGACCAGCCGACGGAAAGCACATCGCCTCGCCTCCGGCGAAGCAGCGCGGCAGGCCCGCCAATCGTCTGAGGCCCGGCTCCGCACCATCGCCGGCAGGTACGAGGAGGAGACACCGCTCACGCTGCGTCTCCTGGCCATCGACGACCACTGCATGCCGGGAACGCCCGACTGGGACCTGTTCAGTCCACGATGGCCCACCTGCAAGGTGCGCTGCTGCATGCGGCTGACCGCCTACTACACAAGTCCACTACCCGTCTCGGACACCATCGACGCGATTCTCACCGCGGGCGACCAGCCCCTGTCCCCGATCCCCTTCACCCACGAGCATGATGGCACCGCCACCGAGCTGATCCCCGGCCCGCCCGGCGACAGGGTCCGCGCAGGGCACGTCCTCGACTGGGACAACCCCAGCCACACCCTGCCGGGTCCAGAGGAGAACCCCAGCCTGTGCCGGCGGGTGTACGAGCCGACTCACGCCACGGTCACCGCCATCCGACACCAACACGGCATCATTTACCGCCTGACCCTGCCCGCAGACGACTACTACCGGATACCACGTTGAAACGAACCGTTCCTTCACTCGTGTTGGCCGCGCTCGTCCTGCAGACCGGGGGTCTCGCACGCTACTGACACCGGACCCACCCAGGGGAACGATCCCCGAGCCTCGCTCTCCGTTACTTGTCACTTGGCGGCAGCTACGCCCGACATTCGGCCACCGGGAGAGGGAACCGGCGAGCCGACCGCTGCGTCAGACGATCTACTCCCCCAGACTGCCGCCCACGACGAGCGTGAGCACCCCAGAAGACCGTCACACCAGCCCTTTGACCTGCGCTTCAAGTTGGCGGAGGCTCGGTGTCCTCATGGGGCACATGCACCGTGTACTCGCCGCGTACCCGCTGCCCAGACGCGTGCAGCAGACTCGCTGGCGGACCGAGCCGGTCGAGGACGCCGTGGCGAAGTGCGACACTGTGATGGCCAGAGCCACGCGCCAAGGCCACGACCGTCTGGACCAACTGCGTGTCCACCTCGACCAGCGGCGTGGGGACCTGCGCGCCCACGTCCCCCAGTTGCGGGAGCATCTCCCCGAGACGCCGGTGCAACAGGCGCTGCACGCGGACCTCACCCGCACCAATCTGGTCACCCTCGCCGACGCCGTCACCGTCATCATCGACTTCCGCTGCGCTAGCCCTGTGCCGGCCTGGGAGCTGGGGCGGGCGGCGTTCGAGCCGCGCACTCTCGCCACCAGTACCGACTGGGCCACTTGCGCCCTGGCCATGGCGAGGACCTATCGCTCGGAGCACCCCGGTCTCCCGATGCGGGAAGTGCGGGCCTGCGCCCGGATCGCGCTGCTGTACATGCTGTTCAGCTGCTACGGCGCCACCACCGCCCAGATCGGCCTGTCGGCAGACTCCGCGAACTGGCTCAACGGCACCGCTGGGACGCTCACCACAGCGATGCAGGGAGCCGTCGACGACGTCAAAAGGCAGGGCGTTCTCGCCTGGTTCTCGAATCCGACGAACGACTTCGCGGGCAAAGCGGTGTGCGGCGATCGCGAACAAGTGCACGGCATCGTGAAGACCCTCGTCGACTCCGACGATCCCATCAAGGACTGGCCGATCCTCAGGAACTATGGCCTGTCGGCCCAGTCGTTTCATCCCAAGATCGGCGGAGCGCGCCTCTACGCGAACTCCCTTGAACGCACCATGGCAGGCATGCGCATCTGAGGGAACGACTGCTCTGGGGCAGCCTGCGTACAGGCTGCCCCAGAGTCTTCTGAGTGAGGTTCCCCCGAGATGCGGGGAAAGGTGACAGCAGTTCAGATGGGTTTCATGAGAGGAGCCCTGACGATGCCTGCCCCGAGGAAATACCCGCT
>NZ_JBSFVU010000137.1:0-3704 GCF_053592475.1 Streptomyces sp. NPDC002671 | reverse complement strand
CAAGAGCCCGATCGACTACGAACACAGCTACCAGGCCAGCCTCACCGAGGAACTGGCTGCATAGGAAGGTCTCCACAGATCGGGGGGATTGACACCCCGAGCAACAACTGACCACTCAACAACCAAGATCAGCCGTTAAATTGACACACCCCACGGCGACAGCCATCCTCGCGGGCGCGTCGCCACGAACACCCACTGACATCCATGCGGTCACCCACTGACGAAAGGCCTGAGCCCATCACCCAGCTCGCGGTGGGGGGTGGGTCAATTTAACGACTCGGGTGCGGTATGTGGCGCAAGGCGCGAGTCTTCGACGGTGCTCCCAGATGACGCGGGTTTCCATGGGGCCTACTCCACATGCAGAGTCGGAGAGTCCCGGAGGGCCCGCCATGACAGTTGAGGACACCATCGTTGCCAACATGGTCTCGGGCGTGGTCGTGGCAGGTGTCGCAGCTCTACTCGGACTCTGGATTGCGCAGAGGTATACGCGTAAGCGGGAGGAGGCGCAGGCGAAGCTTGAGCGTGACCTGGCGGCGGCTGCCGAGCTGTACCGGGTCTACGGTGACTTCTTCGCTG
Source organism: Streptomyces sp. NPDC002671 (assembly GCF_053592475.1). Lineage (NCBI taxonomy): Bacteria > Bacillati > Actinomycetota > Actinomycetes > Kitasatosporales > Streptomycetaceae > Streptomyces > Streptomyces sp. NPDC002671. The sequence continues at coordinate 3,128 of NZ_JBSFVU010000137.1, read as the reverse complement.
CATGGAAGGTGTGGAACGCCCACTCACGAAGCTCCGAGCCGACGTCAAGGGCTCGCATGTCCCGACTTGGACCTCCGGACGACCAGCGCAGGTCAGAGCTACTGGCCGCAGCAGCTCAAGCCGAGGGGGGATTCGAGGCACTGCTCATCCGGCTCGCCCTCGAACACAACCTCAACAACGATCAGCGGGCCGTATTGTGGTGCCTGCGATCGGCATCTCAACAACTGCGGCGAGCTATGCGGGCCGGAGAGCCTCTCCTGTGGTGGAAGTCCGACATCCACAGAGGCGACGCTGGCCGCGACGGCTACCGTGCATACCAAGCGTTCAAAAAGCTGGCATCGCTCACCGGATGCATGCTGCTGCATCCGAGTGACACGCCATCGATCGAGTCCCGACTGCTTGCACTTCGCCAGGTGACCAGCTCTGTAAAAGAGTTCACCACCAGCGACAACCGATTCAATCAAGTGATCGAAGAGGAGCGGACCGCACGGGTCGGTTCACCCGACCGCGCGCAGGAGCACTGGGAGTGGATCGTCGTAGCAGAACAGCTTCCGCCAACGAAGGTCACCACCGAGCACAGTGGGAGTCGCGCCACCTCGTAGCACGGTGCCCCGACAGCAGCCGCGCTAACTGCAGGGTTTCCGAACCGGTGAGGGTCGTCGAACGCTCACACGCCTGGGTCATGCACGCCCGCCGTCACGTACGCGACTACGAACGGCTCATCCAGCACTCGGAATCGCTCATCACCTGGGCCGCGATCACTCTTATGACCAGGCGCATCACCCGCAGAAGCTCTCGCAGACGCGGGCAGCCGGCCTCCCGCGAGGCTCAACGCGACTGATCGTCTCGGCACTGACGGTCAGCAGTCCCACCAAGGGGTGGCACCGGAATACGCCAGGAACCCGCCGCGAAGTTCAGTAGCCGCTGGCCAGCAGCACTGACACGGATTCGTGAGCCATCGCCGCATTTCAGAAGCGCACCCGGGCTGTTCTGCCAGCGGCAGAACGCCCGCCCGACCGGACTCGACGGTCACTACAGTCCACTCTCATGGTGACGATTACCACGCGTACGGTCGAGTACCCGGCCGACGGCCTCACGATGATCGGGCACCTCGCGCTCCCCGCCGGTGTCGACTACCGGCCCGCGGTCCTGATCGGGCCCGAGGGGATGGGGCTCAGCGATGTCGAGCGCCGCCGGGCCGATGCGCTCGCCGAGCTGGGGTACGTGGCGCTGGCCTTCGACCTCCACGGCGGGCGCTATCTGGGCGACCCCGAGGAGATGCTGGCCCGTTGCATGCCACTGCTCGCCGACCCCGACCGGATGCGGGGCATCGGCCACGCGGCGCTCGACGTGTTGCGCGCCGAACCGCGGGCCGACCCCGACCGGATCGCCGCCGTCGGCTACGGCACCGGGGGCGCAATTGTGCTGGAACTCGGGCGCCACGGCGTCAACCTACGCGCGATCGGGACAGTCAACGCACTGACCACGGGCCGACCGGGCGAGGCGGCGCGCATTCGCTGCCCGGTGTGGGCCGGGGTCGGGTCGGAAGACCCGATCATGCCGCCCGCGCAGCGGGACGCGTTCACCGCCGAGATGCAGGCCGCGGGCGTCGACTGGCGCCTCGTGGTCTACGGCGGAGCCTTGCACGCCTTCCACCACCCACCGGTCGACCACACCGTGCTGCCCGGCGTCGGCTACCACCCACGGCACGCACAGCGAGCCTGGCGCGACATTGTCGACCTGCTCGCCGAGTGCTTGCCTGTGACGGAGTGACCGGTCCCACACCACCAAGAGGTCACGGGTCCCTTAAACCGGCTTCATGTCGCACCACCACCACGGCTCCATCGGGCAATCCGCAACAGCGAGGCCGGCCGTCAGCCGTCGACCATCCGATCTCACCGCTCAAACCCTGCCGTTCGAATTCTGAGCTGGGCAAACACCGAAACGCCAACGACCGTGATGTCATGTCCGGATCAGGAACAGGCGCTCAGCTTGTTCTTTATCTACCGGCTTCGAACGGTGTCTCGAACTGGGTCGCTCACCTGGGGATTCGCCGGACGTGGGGGCGGCCTTCGTCTGATCCTGTGCTCCGACCAAGGTGCACGTGACCAAGACGAAGGCCGTGAGGGTGAGTCTGCTGCCAGTTGCTGTCCGGAGGGAAGCATTCGCGGAAGCGTCACGCTTCCGAGGCGAGTTCTACGAGTGTCTGACCGCTCGGCGCGACGAGTTGTTCGAGCTGGCCGATGCGGTGCTGTGTGCGGACGGCGCGGTGAAGTCCCTGGTGGACTTGACGCTGCTGCCCGAGCATCGTCGTGGGCACGGAGCTATGTACGGCGGTCTGAACCACGGCCGGATCGACATGGATCGGCTGCGGACGGTGATGTCCGGGCTGTCGCTGCCGCGTTTCGACGGCGGGCGCCTGGTGCTGGCGGTCGATGTGTCGCCGTGGCTTCGCTCGGACGCGCCGTGCTCGGCGGAGCGGTTGTTCTGCCACGTCTACGGCCGTGCGAAGACGGCGTCGCAGTTCATTCCGGGCTGGCCCTACTCCTTCGTGGCCGTGCTGGAGCCGGGCGCCACGTCATGGACCGCGATCCTGGACGCGGTCCGGCTCGGACCGGTGGACGACGCCACTGCGGTCACCGCCGCCCAGCTGCGGGGCGTCGTCGAGCGGCTCATCGCCGCGGGCCAGTGGCAGGCCGGGGACCCGCATATCGTGATCGTCAGCGATGCCGGCTACGACGTCACCCGCCTGGCCTGGGTCCTGCGTGACCTGCCCGTCGAACTGGTCGGCCGGGTCCGCTCCGACCGCGTGATGCGGCTGCCGAAACCACCGCGGATGCACGGCGTCAACGGCCGGCCACCCAAGCATGGCCCGGAATTCCGCTTCACCAAGCCGGAGACCTGGCCCGAGCCCACAATCACCACCGTCACCGGCACCACCAACTACGGCAAGGCCGAGACCCAGGCGTGGGACCGAGTCCACCCAAGGCTCACCCACCGCTCGTCCTGGCTCGACCACGACGGTGAACTACCTGTCAATCCCCTCGTTGTGTGGAGATCTTCTAAGCGGCCAGCTCCAGGGCGGAGTTGGCGCGGTGGTTGTGTTCGTAGTCGATTGGGCTGCGGTA
>NZ_JBSFVU010000136.1:0-3727 GCF_053592475.1 Streptomyces sp. NPDC002671 | reverse complement strand
AACAGCGACGTGAACAACGGCGTATCACCCGGCACACCGCTGGCCTGCTGCGCCAGGGCGAGCGGCGCATGCTCATGCTCCAGCAGGACAGCGAGGTGGTCGCGCATCGCGGCGACCGCCGCCCGCGGCGCCATGTCGTTCACTCGCACCCGTACCGGAAGGGTGTTGATGAAGGGACCCGTCACCCGGTCGGCGCCGGCCGCCGCGCTCAGGCGTCCGAGAAGCACGGTGCCGAAGACGACGTCGTTCCGGCCGCTGATCGCGGCGAGGGCCCGCGCCCACACCACGTGCATCACCGTGGCCGGGCTCGCGCCCAGCCGCTGCGCGGTCTCCCGGAACCGGCTTTCCAGTTCCGGCGCGAAACGCAGCCGTGCCCGTTCCACGCCGGAGCCGTCCCCGAGCGCGTCGAGCTGCCCGTACGGGGCGGTCGGCTCGTCGACGTCGCCCAGCAGATCAGCGAAGAAGCGCTCGTGATCCGCCCGTTCGACCCCGCCGCGCGCCTGGGCGACGAAGTCACGGAAGGGCAACGGCTCGGGCAGTGTGTCGCCCCGGCTGGCGAGGAATGTCCCTACCTCGTCGAGCACGAGTTCCAGGCCGGTGTGGTCCTGCACCATGTGGTGGACGCGGAACAGCGCGAGCCACCGGCCGGAGCCGGGATCGGCGGCCAGATGCGCGTCGACCAGCGGAGCCCGCCGCAGGTCCATCGCCATACCGGCCCGTGCGACCAGTTCGGTCACCGGGTCCGTGCTCTCCGGGCCGAGCAGGACCTCCTCGACGGGCAGCTCGGCACGGCGCCGTACCACCTGCACCGGCTCGCGCAGGCCCTCCCACACGATCCCGGTCCGCAGGATGTCATGCCGGTCCACCACCTGCTGGAGCGCGCGCACATAGTCGTCCAGCAGATCGCGCGAGGCGAACTCGACGACCGTCGGCGTGACGTAGGCGTCCTCGCCGCCGTCGGCGAGCAGGTGATGGAAGAGCAGACCCTCCTGGAGAGGGGCGAGAGGGTAGATGTCGGCGACGTTCGCCGCGCCGCCCTCGACGGTGGCCACGACCCGTTCGATCTCCTCGGCGGTCAGATCGACCAAGGGCAGCATCTCCGGCGTGATCGCCCGCGCGTCCTCCGGGATCAGGTTCGGCGGTACGACCACGCCCTCCGCCCTGGACGCGGACGCGGCCAGCCCGGCCACCGTCGGGGTCTGGAACAGCGCTCGCACCGAGACGGACACGCCCCGGCTGCGCACCACCTCCACCAGGCGGACCGCGAGCAGGGAGTGGCCACCGAGGGCGAAGAAGTCGTCGTCGACGCCGACGCCGTCCAGACCGAGAACCTCGGCGAACACCGCGCACAGGATCTCCTCACGGACCGAGGAGGGGCCACGGCCACTGCCGGTGGTGTACTCGGGCGCGGGCAGCGCCTTGCCGTTCAGCTTGCCGTTGCTCGTCAGCGGCAGCTCGTCCAACAACACGATCGCCGACGGCACCATGTACTGCGGCAACCGCTCGGTGACGAACCGGCGTATCTCCTGAGCTGGTTCACCGCTGAGCGGGCCCTCGCCCAGCACCACGTAGGCCACCAGACGCGGGTCCCCGGGCTCGTCCTCGCGGACGACGACAGCGGCCCGGGTCACCAACGGGTACGCGGCGACGACGGCCTGCACCTCACCCAGCTCGATGCGGAAGCCGCGGACCTTGACCTGCTCGTCGGCGCGGCCCACGAACACCAGGCGGCCGTCCGCGTCCCGGCGGACCAGGTCGCCGGTCCGGTACATCCGCTCACCGGACGCACCGAACGGACAGGCCACGAACCGGTCCGCGGTCAGGTCGGGTCGGCCCAGGTACCCGCGCGCCAGGCCCGCCCCCGCCACGTACAACTCGCCAACCGCACCGATGGGTGCTGGGGAGAGGAACTCGTCGAGCACGTACGCACGCGCGTTGCCGACCGGGAAGCCGATCGACACCTCCCGCGTACCGGGGGCGCACCGCCACACCGTGGCATCGACGGTGGTCTCCGTCGGGCCGTAGGTGTTGAACAGCACCCGCCCGGCCGACCAGAGGTCCACCAGCTCCGGCGGGCACGCCTCACCGCCGACCTCGAGGACGACGCCCTCGGCGAGCGACCCGGGCTCGAGCCCGGCGAGGACGGCGGGTGGCAGCGTCGCGTGGGTCACCCGCTGCTCGGCGAAGAACCCGGCCAGCTCTTGCCCGAGGCGCCGCTCGGCTGGTACCACCACCAGCGCCGCGCCCGACGTCAGCGCCAGCGACCACTCGAGGCAGAAGTTGTCGAAGCTCAGCGAGGCGAACTGGGCCACCCTCGAACCAGGGCCCGCCTCGAACCGCGCCACGGCGGCCGCCCGCATGTTCGCGAAACCGGCGTGCGACACCACCACGCCCTTGGGGCGGCCCGTCGACCCCGACGTGTAGATCACGTAGGCCGGGTGGGCGAGGGAGTCCGCCCCCTTCTCCACGACCGACGTGTCCACCGACTGGCCCGCCAAGGCGGCAACCGTCTCCGGCACGTCGATCAGCGTCACCGCGGCCGAGACCGGAACGCTGCCGACGGTGCCCGCGGCGACGAGGACGACGGCCGGTGCGGCGTCGTCCAGCATGTGGGCGATCCGTTCGGCGGGATAGGCGGGGTCGACGGGCAGGTAGGCGGCCCCGGCCTTCAGCACACCGAGCACTGCCACCATGAGATCCACGCCGCGTTCCAGCACCACGCCCACCAGCGACTCAGGGCCCACGCCCTGGCGCGCGAGGTGGTGCGCGAGCCGGTCGGCACGGGCATCCAGCTCCGCATACGACGTCTCGACCCCGTCCGCGACGACCGCCACCGCGTCCGGGGTACGGGCCGCCTGTGCCTCGAACAGCTCCGTCACGGTGGCCTGCGGGACCTCGGCTGCCGTGTCGTTCCAGTCCACCACCAGGCGACGTCGCTCGGTCTCGTCGAGAATGTCGACGGCGCCGATGCGTGCGGTGGGGTCGGCGGCCAGGGCGTGCAGGACCTTCCCGAAGCGTTGCGCCAGCAGTAGGACGGTGTCTGCCTCGAACAGGTCCGCCGCGGCGACCAGGACACCGTGCAGCCCCGCGGGACGGCCGTCGGCGTCGAAGACCTCGCCGACGTTCACGTCCAGGTCGAACTTGGCCACCGGCGCACCGGCCGTTCCCATCTCCGCCTCGAGGCCGGGCAGGTCCAGGACGGCGTCGGCGCCGTTCTGCACCGTCAGCGTGACCTGGAACAGGGGGTGCCGGGCCAGCGAGCGAGACGGGGCGAGCTCCTCCACCAACCGCTCGAACGGCACGTCCTGGTTCCCGTATGCCGCGAGCGCCGTCTCCCGGACGCGGGAGAACAGCTCGGTGAACCTCGGATTCCCGGACAGGTCCGTGCGCAGGACCAGCGTGTTGACGAAGAACCCGACCAGGTCGTCGAGGGCTTCGTCGGTGCGTCCGGCGTGAGGCGTGCCGATGGGGATGTCGGTGCCCGCGCCGAGGCGGGACAGCAGCACCGCGAGGGCGGACTGGAGCAACATGGCCACCGTCACGCCCTCGGCGCGGGCCGCCGCCACGAGGCCGGCGTGCACGTCCGCGGGGATCTCCAGCGGGGCACCGTGGCCACGGTTGCCGAGGACCGACGGCCGGGGATGGTCGTAGGGCAGTGTCAGCTCTTCGGGGACGTCGGCCAGCGCCGCACGCCAGTAGGCGACCTGCCGGGACATCAGGCTCGTGG
>NZ_JBSFVU010000135.1:0-3787 GCF_053592475.1 Streptomyces sp. NPDC002671 | reverse complement strand
GGCCGCCGCGCTCCGGGCGGTGTCCCAGGCCCGGTCCAGCGCCGCCAGCGCGGGCGGCGCGGACTCCGCCAAAGCCGCACCGGCCGTGGTCAATACGACGCTACGCGTGTTGCGGACCAGCAGGGCCGTACCGAGTTCCGCCTCCAATCGGCGCATCCGGGCGCTGAGTGCGGGCTGTGCGATACCGATCCGTGCGGCCGCGCGGGTGAAGTTCAACTCCTGCGCCAGCACCAGGAAGTACCGCAGGCTCACCGTATCCGGCGCCACGTGCCCTCCCCGCCGATTGATAACGATCCGTTCTGAGCCTATCCCGTACCGGTCTTTCCCTCGACCGCACATCAAGCCCTAACCTGCGCATATGACGATTCAACTGACCGCAGTACCCGTCGCCGGGATCGATCGATCTGAGTGTCAATTCGAAGTCGGACGTGTCCGGCCGAACACAGGAGGTTTCCATGGCTAAGGGCTACTGGGTCAGTGTCTACCCCGCCATTTCCGACCCTGAGAGGCTGACTGCCTACAACAAGCTGGCCCGTCCGGCTGTCCAGGCTGGGGGCGGGCGCACCCTGTCCCGTGGCGGTCGAGTCGTCGCCCACGAGGCCGGAATCACGCAACGCGTCGTTCTGATCGAGTTCGACAGCTTTGAACAGGCCGTCGCGGCATACGAGAGCGAGGCATACCAGAAGGCGCTGGTGGCCCTCCCCGACGGCGTCGAGCGCGACTTCCGCATCATCGAAGGCATCGACTGACCGGCGGGCCCAGCCATCGCTGAGCATCCGTCACCTGAAACGCACACGGTGCTGAACGACGACTCACGAGACGAGTTCGAAGCCATGCCCCGCGTCCCAGTTCGTCGTCGACGTCCTCGACGGCCTGATCCCTGTCGGGCGGATCGAAGAAGCGACGCGACGTCCGGGCCAGCTGGACTGTCTCGCTGACCTCGTCGACGAAACTCACCCTCGCCCGAAGCGAACCGCGAACCGATTCCCACACGACAGATCGGTCCAGCGAACACAAGGCTTCGATGACCAGGGGCGCATCCTGCATCCATCTGCCGTGTGCCCCGTCGGGGCTACTCAGAGTACTGATATAAAGTTTGAAGAACCGCAGGTCAAGACCTCTTTCGAGGGGTTTCGATCTGCGGTTCTTCTGTTGTTGAAGTAGCCCAGGGGCGCGCCTGGCTGCGCCAGGATGGCGCACTGGAGCCGGCCGCCCTGCTTCGGGGATCAGGTGGTCATGCCACAGATCTACCGCGAAGGCCCGTTCCCCGTGAGCCCTGCTTGCGCGAACTGGCCGACCTGAAAGTCGGCCATGCGGCCGTCGAGGCTTGAGCCCATCGCCGCACCTCATGCACGCCCGTCACGGGGCCGCGCCGGTGCGACACCTCATCGCGTCGCGGCGTGATGGCCGGTGATTTGCGGAAGCCCCGAGGTGTGCCACAGCCTCGCCCCCTGGGGCGCGAGGAGGTCGTCCGCGAGTTCACCCACCGGACCCGCAAGGAACTCGGCATCGCCGCGGCCTGCTCTCTTCAATCGCCGGACGGGCGGAGCGGGATGACGTTGCCGGGGGCAGGTTGGTCCTGGCTGTCGGGTCGCCGGAGGATGAGGGCGGCTGCCGCGAGGGCCATCTGCTCCGCTCGATGCCGGGACTCGGCTTCGGCAGCCCGGGAGTCCTTGAGAGCTTCCTTCAGACGGACAACCTCTTTGCGAAGGCGCTTTTCGACTTCCGGCGTCTGGTGCGTTTCCGTACGCACGCGTGCGTAGAACTCCTCCTTGAGGTCGGCGTGGCGCTTTTGCAGAGCCATGCGGTGAACACCAGCCTCTGCGGCGAGCGCGACCACCGTGAGGCTGCCGTTGGGGCAGGTGGGCTGGCCGGCCAGGAGGCGGTCCATGGCCTCGCGGATGCGGGAGCGTTCGTCCTGGTGCTGCTGGTTCATGCGATGGCTTCCTCGGCGGCCTGGGCGGTGGAGTCGTGGGCGTCGGCGAGAGCGCGGAAGCGGTTGGCGGTCAGGCGAAACCGGTCGCCCAGAGGCTGGGGCACGAAGGCTGCCTTTGCATCGAGCCGATCAGCGTGCTCTCGTGCCGCCTGCGCGTGGCTGTCGGTGCGGACCGCGTTGCCGCAGCCGAGCTGGCAGGCGAACCGGTTGGGTGCCGTCGCCCCGGGCTCCGGATCGCAAAGAGCCGTGTCTCGCTTGAAGGCGCAGATGAGGAAAGAGTCCGGGTTGTCGAAGAGTACGAGGCCATCGCGCGCGAGGAACTTGGCGGCTGCCTTCGGGGTGGTCAGGGCGCCTTCGAAGCCGGGGATCGAGGTTGCTCCGATGAGAGCCCGCCGAGCGGCGGGATCGGAGATCTTCTCGCCGACCGCAGTGGCGTCGCGCAGCCGCGCTGCGGTCTGCGCGGCGGCGAGCGCGGTCTTGACGTCGAGCTCCCCGTGGAACCCTCGACGGGCACGGCTGCCGTAGCCGGTGGAGGTGCGGGCGTCCAGGGCGGTGCGCATGTGTCCGTACTGGATGGTGAGGGCGACCAGGCCGCCGGGGCGGCGGGCGATGTGCCAGGCCAGTTTGTGGACGGGGTTGTGGGCTGACCACTGACCGCCACCTGAAGCTCTCACTGGACCGAGGGGTTCTTTATCACGTCGTGCGGTCCGTGTGACTGAACGCCCGAGTTGGCCACTGAGCTGGGAACGTGTTCTTGGGGCCAGGAGCCTCCCACGTGCGAGCCTCGGTAACCGAGGTCGAGACTGGTATGGCCCGGTGATCAGGTGAACGGGCTGGGAACGACGATGCGGTTATAACCAGTTGACCGCTCGGCGTCAGCCACCGAAGCTTATGCTTCACCACCACTGACCTGGGGAGAACGAGTGTCGACGGTCACCCCTGCCATGTTCACTTGCCCGCTCGGTGACGACGCAGCGCTGATACCGCGTACGGTCGCGATCGCGGAGGCTCACCAGGCCCTGCTGATGGCCAACTACGAGCGTCTCGCGCACTGGGACCCGGGATTCGATGCCGACAACCCGACGACGCTCGACGAGACCCGCTCGCGCCTGGAGCAACAGGGCCAAGCGTGGCTTGAGGGAACACAGTTGCCCCTCGATATCGCAGTGCCGGCGGGCCGGGACTGGCGACTGGTCGGCACGGTCAACTTAAGGATCGACATGGCCATGCGGACTGGCGAGATCGGCTACTGGATCGACGCTGCGTTCGAAGGACGGGGGCTGGTCACCCGAGCCGTCACGGCAGTCCTGGACCAGGCATTCGGCCACATCGGCCTGGACCGGGTGGAGCTGCGGACCGGCACCGACAACGCGCGTAGTCGCAGCGTAGCCCGCCGCCTGGGATTCACCGAGGAGGGCTTGCTGCGCGAAGCAGTGGCCTTCCCAAACGGACCACGCGACGACGACGTCGTCTACGGACTCCTCGCGCGCGAATGGCTCAAGCTCCGTGGTTGATCTCGATTGAAATCCGCTGGGTGATGTCGCCGGACGGCGCGTCCTAACCCCGTTTCTCGATGCAAGCCGGATCGTGAACGTGGTTGAGGACTGACCGTTGACCGCTCCGCCTGCTCCGGATCGCAGCGCCTGGGCGCTTAGCACATCTCTTCATGGTTATTGGTTCAACGATTCTGGATCCTGCTGCTGATGCTTGTGATGTTGGAGGTCGTTTCCAGTGCCTCCTGGAGCCGTTCGTTCTGGAGGTGACGTCGTCGGGCAGGCGGAGGAGGAGCACGTCCCAGCTCATGGTGGCCTTTCAGGTAGGACTCGAGGAGCGGTCGCGGTGGGTCAGATC
>NZ_JBSFVU010000134.1:0-3794 GCF_053592475.1 Streptomyces sp. NPDC002671 | reverse complement strand
CAGGCGAGTACTTCGACGTCCCCAACGGGAACTCCCGTCCTATGGATCTTCACAATCCAATGATCAGGGTGTCCACGATCAAGGGGCAACGCCCCGGATCCCGTCGAACTCTGCGACTGGGATGTCGGCCGCGGGATGAATGATCCGCAGGCATCTGACTCTCATGGGAGAAGTCTCGCCCTGGCCGATCCCCGGTCGTTGTCCGGGGCGTTGCTGACGATCAGGCTCTGTCTCGTGGGACAGAAGCCCTCGGCCCAGACCAGATGATCTGAGATGACGAGCGAATCGGACCAGATCACCGGGGACGGGGACCAAATCGGTTGAGACAGGACAAGAAACTCTCGCAAGACCTCCCGCCCTCGGTGTAGGTTCTCGTTTTCGATGTCCCTTGGTACGGCGTTGACCAGCCTTGATGCGCTTGTCTCACATAGTGTCCTCAACAAGTTCTTCTCCTTTCGTGTCCTTTTCCGCACCGTCGTCACGCAGTACCGCCCCGCCACAGTTGGCTGGCTCCGTTCCGGCACCGTTCAGCCCGCCCGGGGGCCGAGCCATGAACCAGTTGCCCAGGGGCGGCCTCGCGGGTAGGGAGAACCCCCTGGCGACTGGGGTGTTAGTCGCAATGCGCCGAATGTGCCGGGAACGGCAGAGTCCAGCCATGAACTTTTCTCGGTTCGACGGAAGATCAGCCAAGCACGCCGCCCTCGCCCTGGTGTGTGCCGTGACCGTACTGGCGGCGGCCGGGTGCGACGACGACAGCCAGCGCTCCTCCACGCCTGCTCACCAGCATCCCGCAGCGCGCGGTTCGGTGGTCTCCGTGGTCCCCGTGGCGGACCTGGACGCCAAGGAGGTCACAGCCCGCCTGGCTAAGGCGGGTATCGATACAACACAGGCACGCTACGGCGTGCGTGCTCACCGGATCGTGTATCGCACCGTCGATTTCAAGGGGAAACCCACCACAGCCAGCGAGTTGGTCGCGATGCCGAAGAACGACGCACGCAGCCTTCGGGTTGTGTCCTGGCTGCACGGCACCGAGGTGTACCGGGGAGAGGTGGCCTCGGTGAACGACGAATCGCCCGACCGGGCCACGGCGTTGCTGTTCGCCTCGACCGGGCGCGCGGTGTCTGCCCCGGACTACCTCGGCCTGGGAAAAGGCCCCGGAATGCATCCGTACGGGAACCCGAAGGCGACTCTTACGGCTTCAGTGGACGCGTTGCGGGCGACTCGCACGTTCGCCCGCAGGGAGGGTCGCGGCCTCGACCGGCGCGTACTCGTCAGCGGGTTCTCCCAGGGCGCCCCCGCCACGATGCTGGTCGGGCGGGCCCTGCAGCAGGGCGTCGATCCGTACTTCCGTCCGGGAGCCCTCGCCCCGGTCGCCGGCCCGTTCGATCTGAGTGGTTTCGAGGCCGCCGCGGCAGACGACAAGGTCGCACGGTCGTCGCTCTACCTCGCCTATTTCGCCACCGCGTGGAACCGGATGTATGGCCTGTACGGCGCCCCGGACCAGGCGTTCCGAACCCCTTACGACCAGGCGGTGGAGACGCTGTTCGATGGCGACCACAAGGCGTCGGAGCTCGCGGCCGCACTACCCGAAACCTCGAAGCAACTGTTCACCGAAGAATTCCTTCAGAAGGTGCGCCACCCCACGGGGGATCTGCGACGCAAACTGAAGGCGATGGACACCACGTGTGACTGGCGGCCCGACGTCCCAGTGCACCTCTTTCACGCCAGGGGCGACAAGGACGTCTCCTTTGCGAACTCCCTGCACTGCCAGCGCCAGCTGACTGCCAAGGGGGCTGACCAACAGCTCAGTGATGTCGGGGAGTTCGACCACAGCACGACGGTCCTCAAAGCCCTGCCACAAATAGTGCGCGAGTTCGACACCGTCCACTGAGTCAACCCACGCTCGAGCGGCGGCCAATGCGAGACCAAACCCATGGCCGAAGTAAACACCGACATTCAGCACGTGGAGCAGTGAGTGGTGTGCATCGTGAAGTAGCAGGTCACGGGCCTGGTGTGCGTCGGCTCCGGGTACTCATGCTGGTGACGGGCGGGTGGCTTCGGTGGAGATCGTCGGTCAGCGGGCGACTTCCCGGTTTGTGAGGACGAGCAGGCGTGCGCGGCGGCCTCGCCGTGCTCGCGGGCACCGTCGCCACCCAGGCCGACCGGTCGTCATACACCGCGCGCACCGCCAACGGCAACGCCAGTTTCTACCGCAGCGCCAACTGACCTGATCACAGGCCGGTGACCTGGTAGCACAAGGGGCCGGCTGGCCCGCGGCATCCCACCGCGGACCGGCTGGCCTTCCCTCATCGTCGCCTACTGCCGCGGCGCCGCCTAAATCCGCTGGCCCCCATCGCTTCGTCCTGCGACAGTGCGAGGATGGACTGGAGAGCCGTATCCCCCGCGGACGTCGACGCCCTCACCGAGTTGCTCGGCCGGGACGAGGAGGCGACGGTCGGCCGCCGCGAGAGCGGGCCGGCGGAGGTGCGCAGCATGCTGGCCGCTCCCGGACTCGACCTGGCTGCCCGCACGTGGGCCGCGTCGGCCCCCGACGGCAGTCTCCTCGGCTTCGCCGCCCTCCACCCCGCGCCCCAGCCGGGCGAGCTGCGCGCCCAGTTGGTCGTAGCCCCGTGCCCGGACGCGCCTGCCGTCACCGCCGCGCTCCTGGACCGCCTCGACGCCTGGGCCGCCCACGATCTCCCCACCCACGACACACCGGTGACGCTCTATCAACTTCCAGGGTGCCGACCCCGCGACCAACTCCTCAGCCGCGGCTGGACCGTCGTCCACAGCAGCAGCCGTCTCACCGTTGCCCTGGACTCCCTCGGCCTCCCCGAACACCCGGCATCCACGGCGCCCACGGTGCGCGCGGCCCGGAACGAGACCGACCTCCGCACCGTCCACTCCGTGCTGAACGAGGCTTTCACCGGCGACCCGGAGCACCCCCACCCGGACTTCGAGGACTTCCACCACGCCCAGCGCCGACGCGAGGGCTACAACCCCGACCTGTGGCTCCTCGCCGAACTCGACAGCGTCTCCGCCGGCGCCCTCATCGCCCGCGACCCCGTCGACCGCGCCTGGATCGCCTGGTTCGGCGTCCACCCTGCCCACCGCCGCCACGGCCTCGGCGCCCAACTCCTCACCACCGCCTTCAGCCTCCTCCACGCCCGCGGCCACCGCACGGTCAGCGTCGACGTGGACACCCACAACACCGGCGCCATGCAGGCCTACACCTCCGCCGGCATGACCCTTCTCGGCGCGGCCGACCAGTGGCGCAGGACCTACGTCTGAACCCGGCGCCCGCCCTGCGTAAGGCAGGGCGACGCCGCCGGTGGTGGGCCCAGGCGAGAGCCAGAACGATCGGACCCCACAGCATCGCCGGCGTGATGCACACCCGGGCCAGCAGCATCCACCAGCCGTTGCTGAACCCCACCTCGGGCACCAGGCCCACCCAGGCGAGCGGGTAGTGGTCGAACATGGCCACCAGCGCCAATGGTGCGCATCGTGAAGTAGCAGGTCACGGGCCTGGTGTGCGTCGGTGTCGGGGTGCTCACGCTAGTTGTGGGCGGGTGACTTCGGTGGAGATCGTCGGTCAGCGGGCGACTTCGCGGTTCGTCAGGACCAGCAGGGCCCTCACCAGCGCGGTCGCCCACTTCGGGTCGGTGCGGACCTTGCCGAGGACGCGCCAGTTCTTCAGGCGATCGCGCTGCTGACCGACAACGGGCAGCAGGTCCTCTACATCCCCGGCCGCACCGTCCACCACGCCTCCGGCTCCTACCGGGGTGACGGGAAGA
>NZ_JBSFVU010000133.1:0-3903 GCF_053592475.1 Streptomyces sp. NPDC002671 | reverse complement strand
AGCTGGGCATGCCGCCACACGACCTGCACCGGCTCGCGCAGGCCCTCCCACACGATGGCGGTGCGCAGAATGTCGTGCCGGTCCACGACCCGCTGCAACGCCTCGGTGAACGTGTCCAGCCGATCGCGCGAATCGAACTCCACCACCGTCGGAGTCACATAGGCGTCCTCGCCACCGTCGGCCAGGAGGTGGTGGAAGAGCATGCCCTCCTGCAACGGGGCCAGCGGGTAGACGTCGGCGACATTCGCCGCGCCACCCTCGACCGTGGCGACGACCCCCTCGATCTCCTCGGCAGTCAGATCGACCAGTGGGAGCATGTCGGGCGTGATCGCCCGCGCAACCTCCGGGATGGCGTTGGGCGGTACGACAACGCTCTCCGCACCGGCCACTGCCGCGAGCCCGGCCACCGTCGGCGACTCGAAGAGGGCGCGTATCGAAATGGTCACCCCGCGGGTGCGTAGGAGTTCCACCAGCCGGATCACCAGCAGCGAGTGGCCGCCCAGGGCGAAGAAGCTGTCATCGACACCGACGCTCTCCAGGCCGAGGACCTCGGCGAACGCCGCGCAGAGGAGCTCCTCGCGCACGGAGGACGGGCCACGGCCGGAACCGGTCGTGTACTGCGGTGCGGGCAGCGCCTTGCGGTCCAGCTTCCCGTTCGAAGTCAGCGGCAGCGCGTCAAGGACGACGACAGCGGAGGGCACCATGTGATCCGGCAGCCGATCGGCCACGAACCGACTTACTTCCTGGGCCAGTTCACCGTCCCGCTCGTGAGCGGGGACCACGTAGGCGACCAGGCGCTTGTCACCCGCAACGTCCTCACGGGCGACCACCGCGGCCTGGGCGACCTGCGGGTGGCCGGTGACAACGGCCTGCACCTCACCGGGTTCGATCCGGAACCCACGGATCTTCATCTGCTCGTCGGCCCGGCCCAGATACTCCAGCTGACCCTCCGCGCTCCAGCGCACCAGGTCACCCGTGCGATACAGCCGCTCACCCGCCGCACCGAACGGGCTGGCCACGAACCGCTCCGCCGTCAGCGCCGCACGCCCCACATACCCACGCGCCAGACCCGCACCAGCGACATACAGCTCACCGGCCACACCCGGCGCCATCGGAGACAGCCACTGGTCGAGCACGTACACGCGCGTGTTGGGAATCGGCGAGCCGGTGGGAACGACACTGCCGGACACCCGCTCAGGCGTCAGACGCGTCGTGGTCACACCGATGGTGGTCTCGGTCGGGCCGTAGTGGTTGAACACGGCACGCTCGCCCGCGACCGCCACCAGGTCCCGCACCCAGACGGGAGAAGCCGCCTCACCACCCAGCACCAGCGACTTCGCCGGCAACAGGGCCGCCAGGTCTCCGGCACTGGCCAGGGCCGCCAGATGCGAAGGAACCGCCTTGAGGTGGTCGATGGCGTGCTCCGCCAGATACGCGGTCACCACGGTCGGGTCAGTTGCAGCCTCCTCGTCCAGGACATGCAGCTCACCACCGGTCGTCAGACTCGCGAACACAACAGTGTTGCCAAGGTCCGTCGCCTGCGCCTGAAGCAGCGCATACCTGTCCCCAGGAGCGCCGAATCCGACCCGGGCCGGGACTGTGGCGACATAGTTGGCCAGGGAGCCGTGCGTCACCGCGACGCCCTTGGGACGACCTGTCGACCCCGACGTATAGATCACATACGCGAGCGCGTCCGCCAACAGGTCCGTCCGCGGCGCGACGGCCTCGCACGCCTCGACCTCGGCCGTGACGGCGGGGTCGTCCAGAGCGAGCACGGACAGCGCCTGGCCCGCCGGGCCGTCGAGCAACGCGCGGGAGGTCAGGAGCATCACGGCGCCGCTGTCGGCCAGCATGAACGCCACTCGGTCGGACGGCTGTTCCGGATCGACGGGCAGATAGGCCGCACCCGCCTTCCACACCGCCAGAATCGCCGTAATGGTCTCCACACCACGCGGCAGGCACAGACCCACCACCGACTCCGCACCCACACCCTGACCCGCCAGATGACGCGCAAGGCGGTTGGCACGGGCGTCCAGCTCCGCGTACGACACCTCGACACCGCCGGCGACGAGCGCCACTGCATCCGGAGTACGCGCGACCTGCTCCTCGAACAGCTCGGTCACAGTGGCCCGGGCCGTCTCGGCCGCGGTGTCGTTCCACTGGACCATGACCTGCTGCCGCTCCCCCTCGTCAAGGATGTCCACGGCACTGAGCCGGACCCGAGGATCAGCGGTCACCGTTCCCAGGACGCGCGCGAATCGCGTCGCCATCCGTCCCACGGTCCCGGACTCGAACAGATCGGCCGCAGCGGTCAGAACACCCCGCAGCCCCGCCGGGGCGCCCTGCGCGTCGAACGTCTCCTCCACGCTCAAGGACAGGTCGAACTTCGCCGCCGAAGCACCGGCGGCAAGCTCCTCCTCCACCTCACCGACCTGAACACCGGGCAGCTCCAGCGAGGCTTCCCCGGTGTTCTGCAGGGTCAACATCACCTGGAACAACGGGTGCCGCGCCAGGGAACGCGTCGGCGCCAGGTCCTCCACCAGACGCTCGAACGGCACATCCTGATGGGCGAACGCGGACAGAGTCGTGTCCCGCACCCGCCCGAGGACAGCGGTGAACATCGGGTCACCGGACAGGTCCGTGCGCAGCACCAGCGTATTGACGAAGAACCCGACCAGGTCGTCGAGAGCGACGTCGGTACGGCCGGCGTTCGACGACCCGATCGGGATGTCCGTGCCCGCACCCAGGCGGGAAAGGAGCACCGCGAGTGCGGCCTGGAGCACCATGAACGGTGTCACACCTTCGGCACGCGCCACCTCCACCAGACGCGCGTGCACCTCCGCGGAGATCTCGAAGGGCTCACGGTGCCCCTGGTGGCTCGCGACCGTGGGACGCGGGTGGTCGAAGGGAAGCCGCAGTTCGTCCGGCGCGTCCGCCAACGCTGCGCGCCAGTAGGCGACCTGACGGCAGAGCAGGCTCTCCGGATCGTTCTCGTCGCCGATCAGCTCGCGCTGCCACAGCGCGTAGTCCGCGTACTGCACCGGCAACGGCTCCCACTCCGGTGCCCCGCCGGCACGACGTGCCGCGTAGGCGGTGGCGAGGTCACGGGCGAGCGGTCCGGCCGACCAGGCGTCGGAGGCGATGTGATGCACCACGACGAGCAGGACGTGCTCGTCCGCCGCGGCCGGGAACAGCCAAGCATGGACCGGCACTTCGGTGGACAGGTCGAAAGGCTGCGAAGCGGCCTCGGTGACCGCCTCGGTGAGGCTGGCCGGGCCGTCCAGTGTGGACGGGTCGACGACCTGGAGCTGCCATGCGACGTCCGCGAGGTCCAGCACCCGCTGGTACGGCTCACCGTCGGTCGCTCCGAACACCGTCCGGAGCACTTCGTGACGGCCGATCACGTCTCGCAGCGCGGCATCCAGGGCTTCCGTGTCCACCTGGCCGGAAAGCCGCAGGGCCATGGGGATGTTGTAGGTGGGGCTCGCCCCTTCGAGCTGCTCGATAAACCACAGACGACGCTGCGCGAACGACAACGGAAACATCAGGACTCCCCCTGGTTACGCATGGGCCGCAACGCCGGCCGAGATGACTTCTTCTTTCCAAGCTGTTGTGCGAGCCCCGCCACTGTCGGCGCGTCGAAGAGGGTCCGGATCTCCACCTCGACGCCGAGGACGGCTCGGATCTCGCTGACGAGCCTCACTCCGAGCAGGGAGTGGCCGCCGAGGGCGAAGAAGTCGTCGTCGACTCCCACCTCGGGCAGTCCCAGGACGTCGGCGAAGACGGTGCACAGGAGCTCCTCCTGCGGCGTCGAAGGCCCACGTCCAGAACCAACGGCGTACTCCGGTGCCGGCAGCGCCTTGCGGTCCAGCTTGCCGTTCACCGTCAACGGCAGCTCGTCCA
>NZ_JBSFVU010000132.1:0-3930 GCF_053592475.1 Streptomyces sp. NPDC002671 | reverse complement strand
GGGCCGAAGACCGCTGCGATCAGGCCGCGGGTGCCTGTTTCGCACAGGGTCATGAGCATCAGCCGGGGGTAGCCGGTCGGGCCGTAGCGGCGTTCAGTGCGGCCGAGCCAGGACCGGTTGCGCTCGTGGTCGGGGACGGACAGGCTCCCGCATCCGTCGAAGGCGACCGTGCGCCAGCGGCGGTAGCGCACTCCGGGCGTGGACGGCTGGGCCAGCGGGCCGGCCAGCACGTCGAACAGCCGCTTGAGCGGGGCCACTCCGACCCGTCGACGCAGATCGCGAAGTGCCTTCTCCGACGGCTGAGGCACTCTGGCGGCCAGTCCGGCCGCGAGTTTGCCCCACACCAGTCCGGTGCCCAGATGCTCGAACAGCCCGAGCGCGAGCACGAAGTACACCCCGACGCGAGAGGGGAGGCTTCGAAGTCGTCGTTCGCGAGCCCCGGTCTCGTCCAGTACCGCATCTACCAACTCGGGCGGGATGACCTGCGTTGACTCACCGATATGACCAGGCGCGAACACGTCATCGGTTCCGCCCGTGACAGACTGAGCCACTGGGCCTCTGCTTTCTCAGGAAGATCTTGGTCGATCCCCTGGATAGCAGAGGCCCCTCCCGCATCCCGCCCCACCCTTGACACTGCCGCCGAGCGCTTAACTTCGTGGCACTGGACGAGCATCCCCGCCTGGGAGTCGAGTGCGTCCTGCGGGAACTGAACATCCCCTCCACCACCTACTACCGGTGGCGCCGCGCCGAACAAGAACCGTGCGAACGGCGGCGCCTGGACGGCGAGCTGACAGAGAAGATCCGCGAGATCCACGCCGACTCGGGCGGCGTCTACGGCTCGCCGCGGGTGCACGCCGTCCTGAAGCGCGAGGGCGTCCGCGTCGGACGCAAGCGGGTCGAGCGGTTGATGCGCGAGGACGGTCTGGCGGGGGTGAGCCCACGCCGGAACGGCTTCACGCGCCGCGATCCGAAGGCCACGCTCGCTCCGGACCTGGTCAACCGGGACTTCACCGCCGAGGCGCCGAACCGGCTGTGGGTGACCGACCTGACGATGATCCCGACCGGCGAGGGGCCGTTGTGGCTCTCGGCGATCCGGGACGCCTTCTCCCGCCGGGTCGTGGCCTGGGAGACCTCCGCCCGCGCGGACGCCGACCTGGTGCTCACGACGCTGGAATACGCGCTCGCCAGCCGTGAGGTCGAGCCCGGAAAGCTCATTCATCATGCCGATCACGGCTGACACATCCATCAGGCTCACAACTCGCCTGATGAGGGCAGGAATCGAGGCGTCGACAGGTTCGGTCGGGGACTCGTACGATAACGCTCTCGCGGAGAACCTGTGGATGCTGATCAAGACCGAGGGCCTGCGCGGGCGCACCTTCGCCACGAGGGCCGAGGCAAACCTCGCGCTCTTCGAGTACATCGACGGCTTCTATAACAGCCGACGCATCCAGGAACGGCTCGGCTGGCTCAGCCCGATCGAGTTCGAGGAGAGGCACTACACCAAGCAGGCGACGGCCGAACCAACGAACCTGAACATCCGTCACCCCTCCCTGACCAGTTGATCAGCACCTTCCAGACAACGGGGGAACCTCAGAGCACACGGCCGTCGGCGGCATGCCTGGAACCGGGTGAGACCTGCACGAATACCGGCATTCCGGGCTCACGCACCTCGGCGAGGCCGGGGCCAGCCTGCCGATGCTCATGGCGAAGTCGCGGCACAAGAAGCCGGAGAACGTTCGGCGCTACTTCCACCCGTCGGCGGAGGCGATCGCCGAAGTCACCAGCCTGCTCGCGCCCGACGACAGCAGACGGTGAACCCAACACCGCTGGCCGATGGGCTCGGTGGTCGGGCATCCCCGGGATGGAGGACAGATCGATCCGTGACGGCGGCACCCCGCCCCATCTGCTCAGTCATCCCGGCAGGCTATCGGCGCCGCTCCCTCCTCCCGTGTCCCCTGATCCTCACAGGGGATTGCAGGTGGAGGACTCGCGGGCGGGGCGCTTGTCGGGTGCAGGTTGGAGAGGAGTGCGACTGCCACCGCTTCGTCCTGCGTGTGTGGGCCGTCCCAGGACGACTCCGACCAGGACGAGTGCCAGCCCGCACAGTTGCTGGACTGTCAGCACCTCTCCGGCCACTGCCGTGCCGAGCAGCACGCCTGTGACAGGGTTGAGCAGTCCGACCAGGCCCACGGTCCCCGCGGGCAGGTGCCGTAGCCCGGTGAACCAGGCGGCGAAGGCCAGCGTGGTGGCGACGAGGGTGACGTAGCCGAACGCGAGGAGCGCCGGTGTGGAGAGTGCGGGCGGAGAGCCCTCCACGGCTGCGGCGACCGGCAGCAGGAACAGTCCTCCGGCGGTGAGCTGCCAGGCGGTCGAGGCGAGTACGTCGGTACCGGTGTTCCACCGCTTGGTCAGGATGTGGCCGAAGGACGACACGAGCATGGCCGCGGCCGAGGCGAGGACTCCCGGCATGCTCACTCCTCCCGTTCCCGTGAGCAGCATGAGGCAGACCCCGCCGAGCCCGATCGCGGCGCCGGCCAGGTGTGCGATGCCGGGCCGCTCGGAGACGAGGGCCCAGGCGATGACCATCATCGTCAGCGGGGACACCGCCATGACGGTCGAGGCGATGCTCGTCGGCAGTAGCTGGGAGGCGGCGTAGACGAGCACGAAGAACACGCTCACGTTGAGCAGCCCGAGCACCGCGGACCGCCACCACCATGCACCGCGCGGTCGCTGCCTGCACAGACCCAGCAGGACGAGACCGGCGGGCAGCGCTCGCAGAGCCGCCCCGTAGAGGGGGCTGTCGGGTGGCAGGAATTCATGGGTGACGTAATAGTTGGCGCCCCAGGCCACCGGTGCGACAGCGGTCAGGGCCACCCACCGCATATTAGCTTCCATGGAAGAGAATATAGCTTCCTGGGAAGCTACCATGGTGTGCATGGACGACCCGCAACTGCTGGACCGCGTGGCCCGCATCCAGGCCGACTGGCGCCGCGAGCGGCCCGACCTCGACATCTCCCCCCAGGGCGTGATCGGCCGGCTGCACCGCCTGGCCGACCATCTCACCGAGGAACTCTGCCTCGTCTACGGGCGCTACGGACTCAGCGAGGGAGAGTTCGACGTCCTGTGCGCACTGCGCCGCGCCGGCGAGCCCTATGAGCGCGCGCCCGGCGAACTCGCCGCACACACCATGGTCACCACCGGCGCGATGACGAAGCGAATCGACCGCCTGGAGCGGGCCGGACTCGTCACCCGCCGCCGTTCCGACGACGACCAGCGCGGCCGGATCGTGGCCCTCACCCAGCCCGGTCGCGAACTGATCGACCAGGCATTCACCGACCACATGCGCAACGAACGCCGCCTGCTGAGCCTGCTGACGCCCGCCGAGACCAAGGCACTTGAAGGACTGCTCACCACCTGGATCTCACACGTGGAAAATCCGCGTCCGTCCGACAGCAAGTGACCCGATCGGCGCCGGGAGGCCGAGCGGGTACGGGAGCCGTCACGCCTCCAGCCGGTGTGACGGCTCCCGTACACCCCTGCGGAGCTCTGGCCAGTGCGGATGCCTTGGCCGCGGTGGTGGCCACCACGACGAGCCGTTGACTGCCTTACTTGTCGATCGGCATGCTCCGCCGGACGCTCAAGGAGCGCGGCCGGCCCGTGCCGGGGGATGCGGCGGACGGGGCGGGAGCCACGACCGCGGAGGCGACGTGGGCACGGTCCTGGGCGCGCGGGCTGGACACCAGCCTGCTGAACCCGAAGAACGGCGTCTTCTACATGGCGATGCTGCCCCAGTTCATCCCCAGCGGCGCCCCGCATCTGCTGATGGGGGTCGTCCTGGCGACCGTGCATGACCTGGAGGGGCTGGTCTGGTTCAGCGCGCTGATATTCGGCACCCAGCTCGTCCGCCGGTGGCTGAACCGCGGCTCGGTG
>NZ_JBSFVU010000131.1:0-3934 GCF_053592475.1 Streptomyces sp. NPDC002671 | reverse complement strand
CCACGAGCCTGATGTCCCGGCAGGTCGCCTACTGGCGTGCGGCGCTGGCCGACGTCCCCGAAGAGCTGACACTGCCCTACGACCATCCCCGGCCGGCCGTCGCCTCGCACCGCGGACACACCACATCGCTGGAGATCCCCGCGGACGTGCATGCACGACTCCTGGAGGTGGCCCGCGCCGAAGGTGTCACCACCTTCATGGTGCTCCAGTCCGCCCTCGCGGTGCTGCTGTCCCGCCTCGGCGCGGGCACCGACATCCCCATCGGATCGGCCCACGCCGGACGCACCGACGAAGCCCTCGACGACCTCGTCGGATGCTTCGTCAACACCGTCGTGCTGCGCGCGGACCTCTCCGGCAACCCGGCCTTCACCGACGTGCTCGCCCGTGTCCGCGAGGCCGGACTGGCCGGTGGGGCCCACCAGGACGTGCCTTTCGACCGGCTGGTCGAGGAACTCGCCCCGGTCCGCTCCATGGCGCGCCACCCCCTCTTCCAGATCGTCCTCACGATGCAGAACACCATCGAAGCGGTCCTGGACCTGGGCGACGTCCAGGCCAGCCGAGCCGAGTCGGGCGTCAGCGCGGCCAAGTTCGACCTGGACGTCCTGATCTCCGAGGCATTCGACGCCGAGGGCGCGCCCGCTGGATTCCGTGGCACCGTCACCCTGGCCGCCGACCTGTTCGACGCTGAGGCGGCCGACCGGATCGCCGCCGCCCTGCCTCGTGTCCTGGAGGCGGTCGTCTTCGATCCGCGGCTGCGGCTGAGTGATGTGGTGGTGCTGGAGGAGGCCGAGCGTCGGCGGGTCCTGGCGGAGTGGAACGACACCGCAGCGGAGGTGCCTTCGGGCACGGTGGCGGCGCGTTTCGCGGAGCAGGTGGCGCGTACTCCGGAGGCGGTGGCGGTCGTTGCCGACGGCACCGAGGTGGCGTACGCGGAGCTGGACGCACGCGCCAACCGTCTGGCGCACTACCTGATCGCCCAGGGCATAGGCGCGGAGTCGGTCGTGGGTCTGTGCCTGCCGCGCGGTGTCGAGATGATCACCGTGATCCTGGCCGTGTGGAAGGCCGGGGCGGCCTATCTGCCCATCGACGCCGGTCAGCCGGCCGAGCGGATCTCCTTCATGCTCGCGGACAGCGGAGCCATACTCCTCCTGAGCACCGAGGACATCCTCGACGAACTGCCCGTCGACCGCGTCCGCGCGGTTGCGGTCGACGAACCCCTGGTCGATGTGCAGCTGTCGATGGAACCGGCCACGGTGCCACAGATCGTCACGGCGCCGGGGCAGCTTGCATATGTCATCTACACCTCCGGGACGACGGGCCGTCCGAAGGGTGTGGCGGTGTCGCACAGTGCGGTGGCGAACTACGTGGCGTCGGTGCCGGGCCGGGTGGCGTTCGGCGGTTCGGGGGACCGGTATGCGCTGCTTCAGGCGCAGGTCACCGACCTGGGGAACACAGTGGTGTTCGCGAGTCTCACCACAGGTGGTGTGCTGCATGTTCTGGGTGAGGATGCGGCGACTGATCCGGAGGCGGTGGCCGGGTATCTGGCCGAGCATGCCATCGATCACTTCAAGGTGGTTCCCTCGCATCTGGCGGCGCTGGGTGCCGGGGTGCCCCTGGAGCGGTTGCTGCCCGAGAAGTCGTTGGTGCTAGGCGGTGAGACGGCTCCTGCCGGTTGGGTGCGAGAGCTGGTGTCGGCCGCAGGTGAGCGCACCGCTGTGTTCAACCACTACGGCCCGACCGAGACCACGATCGGTGTGACCACGACGCGCTTGACGGCCGAGGAAGTGGCCGACGGCGTGGTACCGGTCGGCTCCCCGGCAACCAACACGCGTGTCTACGTCCTCGACGCCGCGCTTCGACCCGTCGCACCGGGAGTCGTGGGCGAGCTGTACATCGCGGGCGCCCAGCTCGCGCGCGGCTACGTACGCCGCCCCGATGTGACCGCGGAACGGTTCGTGGCCTGCCCATTCGGCGGCCCCGGCGAGCGCATGTACCGCACGGGCGACCGCGCACGGTGGACGGCCGACGGCCAGGTGGTGTTCCTGGGCCGCTCCGACGACCAGGTGAAGATCCGCGGATTCCGCATCGAGCCGGGTGAGGTGCAGTCCGTGCTGACAGCGCACCCGCAGGTCGCCCAGGCGGCGGTGATCGCCCGCGAGGACACCCCAGGCGACCCGCGTCTGGTCGCCTACGTCGTCCCCGTTGATGCGGATGCGGATGCGGATGCGGATGCGGACGCGGACATGGGCACGGGCACGGACACGGCCGAACTCACCAGTGCAGCCAAGGAGTTCGCCGCGCAGCGGCTGCCGGGCCACATGGTGCCGTCGGCGGTGGTCGTGCTGGACGAGCTGCCGCTGACGGGCAGCGGCAAGCTCGACCGCAAGGCGCTGCCCGCGCCGGCCGGCGCCACCACGGCGGGCACGGGTCGCCCGCCGGCCAACCCCCGGGAGGAGATCCTCTGCGCCGCATTCGCCGAAGTCATCGGCGTCGACCGGGTTGGTGTCGACGACGACTTCTTCGACCTCGGTGGTCACTCGCTGCTTGCCGTGCGCCTCGTCAGCCGCATCCGTGTGGCGCTCGGCGTCGAACTGGAGGTCCGCGCCCTGTTCGACACCCCGACGGTGGCGGGCCTTGCCGCCCACATCGACAAGGCAGACCAGGCCAGGACGGCGCTGACGGCGCGGGAACGCCCGGAGCGGGTGCCGCTGTCGTACGCGCAGCAACGTCTGTGGTTCATTGGCGAGCTGGAGGGCCCGAGCCCGACCTACAACATCCCCGTCACCGTGCCTCTCACCGGTGTCGTGGACAGTGTGGCGCTGAACGCCGCACTGCGGGATGTGATCGGCCGCCACGAGGTGCTGCGCACGGTCATCGCGACGGCGGACGGCGAGCCCTACCAGCACATCCTCGACACCGAGGACCTGCAGTGGGAGCTGCACGTCACCGAGGTGCCGGAGGCGGACCTGGCCGACGCGATCGACGGCGCCGCAAGGTACGCCTTCGATTTCTCCGCCGAAGTGCCGATCCGTGCCTGGCTGTTCTCGATCGCCCCGGAGGACCATGTCCTTGTGGTGACCGTCCACCACATCGCCAGCGACGGCTGGTCCACGCGCCCGTTGGCACAGGACGTGTCGACGGCCTACGCGGCACGCCGCGCGGGCCGGGCTCCGCAGTGGGAGCCGTTGCCGGTGCAGTACGCGGACTACGCGCTATGGCAGCGCGAGCTGCTCGGCGACGCGAACGAGCCAGGCAGCATGATGGCCCGTCAGCTCGGTCATTGGCGTGAGACCCTCGCCGGCGCGCCGGAAGAGCTGCAACTGCCCTACGATCACCCGCGCCCCGCCGTAGCCGGCCACCAGGGGCACAGCGTGCTGTTGAACATCCCGGCAGAGGTTCACGCCCGCCTGGCTGAGGTGGCCCGTGCCGAGGGCGCGACAGTGGCCATGGCACTCCAGGCCGCGCTTGCGGTGCTCCTGTCCAAGCTGGGCGCGGGCACCGACATCTCCATCGGATTGGTGAACGCCGGACGCACCGACGAAGCCCTCGATGACCTGGTCGGGTTCTTCGTGAACACGCTGGTGGTGCGCACGGACTTGTCGGGGAACCCGACGTTCCGTGCCCTGTTGGCGCGGGTGCGTGAGGAGAGCCTGTCCGCCTTCGCTCACCAGGACGTGCCGTTCGAGCGTCTGGTCGAGGAGCTGGCGCCGACACGTTCCCTGGCCCTGCACCCGCTGTTCCAAGTGGCCCTCGCGGTGCAGAACAACGCCGATGCCGTCCTGGACCTGCCCGGTGTGCGCGCCGGAGGAGCCGGGGCGGCACAGGCTGCGACCTTCGACGTGGCCAAGTTCGACCTGGACGTCAGTATCGGCGAGATCTTCGACGCCGAAGGCCGTCCCGCGGGGCTGCAGGGTGTGCTGATCGTCGCCGCGGA
>NZ_JBSFVU010000130.1:0-3947 GCF_053592475.1 Streptomyces sp. NPDC002671 | reverse complement strand
TGGGGGGGGGGGGCGCGCGGGGGCGGCGGGGGGGGGCGGCCCCGTCCCCCCCGCCCCCCCCCCCCGGGCCCGTGCCCGCCGACCAGCTCCTGCGCCGCCTGGCCGACCCCCTGGCCGCCGTTCACCGCATACCAGGCCCCCACGCCGGACGGCTCGCCGGAGCCCCGCGCCACCGCGCATGGCGCGACTACCTTCACAACCGGCTCGACACCTACACGGCCGCCGCACCCGACCTCGCCCCGGCTGCGGCAGCCCTCCGCCGCGAACTCGACGCCACGGACGTGGACACAGAACCCAGGCTGCTGCACCACGACCTCCAGCCGGGCCACCTTGTCCACCCCACCAGCGGCAAGCCACTGCTGCTGGACTGGGAACTCGCCGCCTTCGGCGACCCGCTGTCCGACCTCGCCCGCCTCGCCGTCCGTCTCGACCTGCCCGACCCCACCGGCGTCCTCCACCTCGCCCACCAGCCCGATCCGGACGCCGACCGCCGACTCCGCCTGTACTGGCGCATCCACCAGCTTGCCGACGCCGCCCTCGGCACCGACCCCGCCGTGCGGCAGCGCGGCCGGGCTCGCCTCCCGTGACGGCACAGCTCCTTCACCCCCCACGCCGCGGCCTACTCGCGGGGCCCCCGCCGTCACCGATCAGGGTGAAGCCCCGCCCTCACTTGACGCGGCAACCGTGCAGTTCATCTCGCGATCGCGTCAACTCGCCTTCAGCTTCCGGGGGCTCGCCTTCGTATGACCCGACGCCTCAGCCGAGTCAGGCGCCGGCGCCCGTCTCGGTTGAGGCGTCACCAACCGTCCGCGCCCTCGGACGTCCCTGAGCAGCAGTTTCGTCGCCCGGCCTGTGGCGCCGCCGCAATCGGCGCACACGGCCGAGGCCACGCCAGAGCCGCCAACAGCTTTCTGGCGATCACGGAAGTGATGACACACTGATGGGCCCAACTTGCCCATCGTGCACGGGAGATCACCTGATGAACGCCACCCCCGACGCCGAGAGTCAGGGAGCCGAAACAGATGGGGAACGCACCGGCGGCTGCCTGTGCGGCCGCATCCGTCTCACCACTCGAGGCCCGGCGGTCTTCGCCCACACCTGTGCCTGCCGCCACTGCCAAAAGCTCGGCGGCACACCAGTGATGTGGTGGGTGGGATTCGAGACGGTCACCTGGACAGGTGAGGGCGGCGAACCAACCTGGTACGAGACCTTCGAAGGCGAGGCGAAGCGCGGCTTCTGCCCGACCTGCGGCAGCCGCCTCGCGGCGATCGACAGCGACATCCCAGAGATCGCATCAACGTCACCGCTCTCGACGACACCAGCGGCCCAGACCTCGTGCCGATCCACGCGTCCTTCCGCGAGAACGCCGTGCACTGGCTGCCCCCAGTGCCGGAAACCGAGCACAGCACGGCCGGTTGACCGCCTGTCCACTGGTCGGCAACGTCACCTGCTCCCTCGATGGCCCCGACCGGCATCCCGTTCTCGCCCGCGAGCAGGGGCGCGAACTCTGGGGCCGGGGCCCGCCGAGGGACATGCTCAGCGAGGTCGACAGAGAACTCTGCAAGAGCCGTGCGGCAGTCCAGGGGATGCTCAATCACCACGACTCCAGAGAGGCGCTGGGCTACTTCCCAGGGCTTCGGCGTTGTCGTGTGGAGCCCGGTTCGTGGCGGTCTGTCAGCTCGGTGGCGTCCCGGAACGTGACAGGCACGGGCTTCCAAGATCATGGAGTCCTACCTTTCAAGTGTGGGTTTCCGCTGGTCATTCGTAAGATCGGTGAGCCCAGGGGCTCCGGGTATGGCTGTCATGGAGGAGCCGATCGGATGGCTCAGAGAACATGGCCGCCCGGAGCCCCGCGACGACTCGACCGCCAATTGGGATGCGCGACTTGATCGCTCTGTAGGACTACGTCGGCGAGGTCGTCTGCGGGATGGACTGACGACGAGCTGACGGAGGTGGCCGTGCCCCAGATCTGGGCCGGGATGGACATCGGCAAGGAGCATCACCACTGTGTGGTGATCAACGAGCGGGGCGAGCGGCTGCTGTCCCGCCGAGTCCTGAACGACGAAGCGGCCCTGCTGGAGCTGATTCGCGACGTCCTGGACATCGACCAGGACGTGCTGTGGGCGGTGGACGTCAATCACGGCGGTGCTGCGCTGCTGATCGGTCTGCTGCTCAACCACGGTCAGCCCATGGCCTACCTCACCGGCCTGGCCGTCCACCGCGCGTCCGGCACCTACCGCGGTGAGGGCAAGACCGACGCCAAGGACGCCTTCGTCATTGCCGACCAGGCCCGCATGCGCCGCGACCTGGGCCTGCTGCGGCCCGGCGAAGAGATAGCCGTCGACCTGCGCATCCTCACCACCCGCCGCACCGACCTCGCAGGCGACCGCACCCGCCAGATCAACCGGCTCCGCGCCCAACTGCTGGAGTTCTTTCCCGCGTTGGAACGCGCCCTGGACCTGACCAACAAGGGTCCCGTGATTCTCCTGACGGGATACCAGACACCGGCCGCCATCCGCCGCGCCGGCGCGAAGCGTATCGAGACCTGGTTGCGTAATCGCAAGGTCCGAAGCGCCGCGGCCCTGGCCAAGGCCACCCTGGAGGCGGCGCAGGCCCAGCACACCGCGCTGCCCGGCGAGACACTGGCTGCCGGCATGGTGGTCCGTCTCGCGAAGGCGGTGATGGCCCTTGACGAGGAGATCGCCGAGCTCGATGCGCTCATCGAGGCCCGGTTTCGTGAGCACCCGCACGCTGACGTGATCTGCAGCCTGCCCGGAATGGGCACTCAGCTCGGTGCCGAGTTCATCGCCGCCACCGGCGGCCTCATGACCGCCTTTGCGAGCGCCGACCGTCTTGCCGGCTACGGAGGCGTGGCCCCCGCTGCCCGCGACTCCGGCCGCATCAGTGGCAACCACCACCGCCCGCGGCGCTACCACCGCGGCCTGCTGCGGGTGTTCTACCTGTCGGCAATGGCGAGCCTGAAATCCTGTCCAGCATCGCGGACCTACTACGACCGCAAGCGCGCCGAGGGCAAGGGGCACAAGCAGGCCCTGATCGCGCTCGCACGGCGGAGAGTGAACGTCCTCTGGGCGATGATCCGTGACGGAGCGTGCTACCAACCTGCACCGAGTGTCGCACCTGCGGTTTGACAACGGCATTGGGATGTTCTCTACGCCCCGTGATCCGAGTGGAAGACCGTGCCTGTTGACGCATCGTCGCTGATCCCGCCTGCCCTTGACCAGCTCCGCGAGCATCCCGAGGCCGTATCCGACGAGGTCCCGCGCCTGCTGGAACGGCTGGCCGAGGTGCCCGACCCGCGAGACCCACGCGGCGTACGGCACGCTCTGGTCGCCGTGCTCGCGCTGACCGCGTGCGCGGTTCTGGCGGGGGCGACCTCTGTGCCGGCCGTCAGCGAGTGGATCGCCGACGCCCCGCCACACATCCTTCAACGCCTCGGCATACGCCTCGACCCACTGTTCCCGAAGCGGTTCCTGCCTGCGGAAACGACGGTCCGGCGGCTACTGGCCCGCATCGACGGCGACGCGCTGGACCAGGCGGTCGGACGCTGGCTCGCCGACCGACGCCCGAAGGCGACCTGGCTGCGCGGCCTCGCAGTGGACGGCAAAAGCCTGCGCGGCGCGGCCAAAGCGAAGGGCCGCAAGATCCACCTGATCGCCGCACTGGAGCACACCACCGGCCTGGTCCTGGCCCAGCTGGACGTCGGCGAGAAGACGAACGAGATCACCTGCTTCCAACCGCTGCTGGGCACCGTCGCCGACCTGGCAGGAGTTGTCGTCACCAGCGACGCGATGCACACCCAGCGCGAGCACGCCGACTACCTCCTCGGCCGCGCAGCGCACTACATCGTGATCGTCAAGGGCAATCAGAAGAAGCTGCGCCGACAGCTCAAGTCCCTTCCCTGGCAAGACATCCCGCTTCAGGGACGC
>NZ_JBSFVU010000129.1:0-3984 GCF_053592475.1 Streptomyces sp. NPDC002671 | reverse complement strand
GGGCTGGATCAGCAAAGCCACACCCGGCATCCCCGGGTCTCCCGATCCTACGAGTGACCGAAAACAACCCACCAACAACGTAAGGATCAGCCTCACTGGGCCCCATGGGCCAGGACCTGTACTTCTACAACACCCTGAAGCAGACGCTGAGCATCACTCCCTTGACCGTGCGTTGACGTCGCCCCGACCCTCACCCTCCACGGCGACTGAGACGCCCGTCGGTGGCGGAACGAGGTGGGGCCTCCTGATGTGGTTCAGGAGGCCCCACCCATACCGCAGCAACTTCTGGGCTAGGGAAGGCGCGTCAGAAGCGGGGCGCTTGCGGTGTGTCCTGCGGGGTCGGGGCGATGCGCTGGGTCACGCCGGGGCCCTGGCGCCCGGACGCCTGGCAGGTGACGTCGTGCACCGGAAGCCTTCCGTTGCTCAGGTAGGCGTTGACGGTGCGGTCGGCACAGGCGCGCGGGTCTCCGGAGTAGACGCCGTGGCCCTCGCCGCCCTTGACGTACACCATGCGCGAGCCCTTCAGGGCGTGGTGCATACCGAGGCCGCTGATCAGGGGTGTCTGGGAGTCCCACTGGTTCTGCACGGTGAGCAGGCCGACCTTGTTGTGCACCACGGTGACCGGCTCGGCCGGCTTGTCCCAGAAGGCGCAGGGCGTGATGTTGGAGCCGAAGTCACCGTAGAGCGGGTACTTGGCCTTGTCCCGGATCGCGTCACGCCGGTACTGCTCGGGGTCGCGCGGCCAGGCGGCGGTGTCGCCGCAGACCACGGTCCAGAACATGGCGGTCTCGTTGTCGGCCGGCGCCGCCGCGCCGGAAGCCGCGAAACGGCGTGGCGTCTGCTGAACGTCCGGCGCGGGGGACAGGCGGGAGACCCTATGGCCGTCGGCGGCTTTCTTGAGGTCGGCGACCGCCTGGGCCGCGTACTTGGGACTGAAGAACGCGGAGCGCAGGGCGGCACGGATGTCGTCCCCGGTGAGCTTGTCGCCACCGACGTCGATGGGAGTGCGGTCCGCCCGGGCGACCAGGTCCCAGAACGTCTTCTTCACCTTGGCCGGGGTGTCGCCGAGCTTGTAGGTGCGGTGGTGCTGCGCGGTCCACTTCGTCCAGCGGGTGAACGCCGGCTCGGTACCCTCCGCCCAGACCTGGATCATGCCTCGCCAGACCCGCGCGGGGTCGACCGCGCTGTCCAGCACGAAGCGATCGGTCCGCGAGGGGAACATCTGGGAGTAGACGGCACCCAGGTATGTGCCGTAGGAGTAGCCCAGGTAGGAGATCTTCTTCTCCCCCAGAACGGCGCGGATGACGTCCATGTCGCGGGCGGTGTTGCGGGTGGTGATGTACGGAAGCCTGTCGCCGTTCCTGGTACGGCACTTGTCGGCGACGGTCCGGGCCCACTTGACGTCACGGCTGAACGTCTCGGGCTTGTAAGGGTGTTCGAAGTTCTGCTCGGTGTTTGTGAGACCGCACGTGAGCGGGCTGCTGCGACCCACGCCGCGCGGGTCGAACCCGATGAGGTCGTACTGCTCGCGGACCTGCTTGGGCATTATGCCCTTCATCATGGCCGGCATGTCCAGGCCCGAACCGCCCGGACCGCCGGGGTTGAAGAGGAGCGCGCCGTGCCGCTTGCCGGGGACACTGGTCTTGAAGCGGGAGATGGCCAGCTTGATCGTCTTGGAGTCGGGGCGGCTGTAGTCGAGCGGAACCTTGATCGTTGCGCACTGGAACGCAGCGGGCTGCGATGCGTCGCACCGGTGCCACGCGGGCTTCTGGTTCTCGAATCTCTGCAGCGGTTCTGCCGCGGATGCCTGCGCCGGGGCGAGGGCGGGGATCAGCGTTGCCGTGACCCCTACGGCGAGCAAGGGCGCGATGCGTCCTATCCGCACGATGGCCGCTCCTTTCTGTCAACTTCCAGGACGGAACGACCATTTCGCGTCCGCGAGGGCGGGCGAATCCACCTGCAGGGCGGTCTTGCTACGACTCCCGGCGTACACAGAAAAAGACGTACGGAGGAGAACCCGAACGGCCTGATTTCCGTCCGCACCAGCAGGAGTTGGAGTGTTGGCGCAGGGAAGGCGCGCGGCGCAGCCTCGCCGCGCCGTCCGGCACCCCACAACTGCCAGGGAGGCTCCGGCTCCTCACCCGTACGGAACGCCCGAAAGAACCCGGTCTGACGCCCTGCGCGTCCTGCTCGGCGCCAGGGCACCGTGGACGGCGGTCCGGCTGGCGGAGGAGCTGATGGACCGCGAACCCCTGCGCAGCACCGGGGGCTTCATGGCCGAGGAGGGGCTGGGCACCGCCTTCGCCCGGCGCAGCTGGCACCTCTGCTACCAGATGTCGGGCGGGTGTTACTGCGGGAACTGCGTGCTGCCGCGGCGCGTACGGCCGTAGGCGGCCGTGACGGAACGCCGGGCAGGGGGTGAGGCGGCCTTCTCGCCAGGGGGCTGACGGGCCAAGGCCCGGGCGGGCATAGCGCTGAGGTTCTCCTGCTCATACGCCCCCGAAAGTAGCAGCCGTGAGCCGCCCGTCCATCGAGCTCGTCCGCGCGCAGGCCGCACAGTACCGCGCACGCGTCGCGGACTCCTGCGCCATTGCGCTGAACGTGGAGGAGACTGACCGTGTAGGTAAGGAGGCCGCCCGGGCCGCGCCCCGCCGGGCCATCCATGAGGCGGTCACCGATACATGGGAGCCGATCACCCTGCTGGGGCCGCTCCTCGTCGCCGCCGTGCTCCCCCGCCTGGCCCGCTAACTCCTTGACCACGTCCTTGACTTGCCTGGTCAGACGGGCTGTGCGGCGCTGGTAACGCTCCAGCACCCCGGACACCTGCTCACGGAAGGTATGACGGCAACCGCGTGTAGGACACACCAGACGCCGGCGTCACCACCGAATGCGAGACAGGGCCGTTAAATTAACAAACGCTGCCCGAGGAAGTGGACGAAGCCAGGTTGCCGGTTCAGCCTGCTGGCCGGAGGAGGAACGGCGACATGCCGGACTGACGGTTCATCGCTCCGATGACCGGGGCCGAGCGCATCATGGTCGGCGACCTATCAGGGTTGCTATCCGTAGACCAGCACACCTGGTCTACGGGGGGCTCACACCGGGCCTTCGCCGGTCGATCGAGGCAGGCCGGGCAGCAAGCACCATCTGATCGTCGACCGGCACGGCACACCGCTCGCCGTGTCGCTGACCCGCGGCAACCGACACGACGTCACCCAGTCGATGCCGCTGCTGGATGCCATTCCCCGTATTCAAGGACTGCGGGGCCAGCCACGGCACCGGCCGCGGAGGCTGTTCGCCGATCGCGGTTACGACTTCGACAAGTACAGGCACCTTATCCGCAAACGGGGTATCACACCGAAGATCGCCCGCCGCGGCACTCCGCACGGCTTTGTCCTGGGCAAGACCCGTTGGGTGGTAGAGCGCACCTTCGCCTGGCTTCACCAATTCAAACGCCTGCGGATCCGCTACGAGATACGCGCCGACCTCCACCAAGGACTCCTCGAACTCGCCTGCAGCATCATCTGCTTGAGACGACTACGCACGGCATTCTGAAACATCAGTAGGGCCGTCCTCACCCTGGACAGGCAACGCTGACGTTGCTGATTGGTATGCCTTGGCCATGGCGTGGAAGCAGCGCTTGGGGGTGAGGCTGCCGTCGGGCATCAGCTTGCATACCCCGTAGGAGGCCATGTCGAGGTCGAAGCGCGGGTCGGCGTGGTGCGGGTACTCGTAGCCGGCGAAGGTGAACCAGAAGGCAGTATCTACGCCTTCCTCGTCGAAGACGGCGAGCATCTCGCGCAGGTAGTGGGCCTGTTCTTCCTCGTCGCGGACGTAATCGCCGTTGATGTGGGGCGGATCGGCGTCGTGATCGACGACATCTACCCAGCCCATGAGCCTTTTCCAACCTCACCCTGAGCTGGTCAGATGCAGAGTGAGTATCGCTTGGACGAGGTTGGTGATCCGGGCGGTTGAGCATCGGAGTTT
>NZ_JBSFVU010000128.1:0-4050 GCF_053592475.1 Streptomyces sp. NPDC002671 | reverse complement strand
GCCCTGCGCGGCGCGCAGGGCCCAACATGGGGGCCGGCCGCGCGGGTTCGGCCACTTCGTACGGCATCGTGGCCGGTCAGCGATGGCGTACCGGCTCGGCGGGAAGATCGCTGGGTATAGTGCAGGCGTTTCGGGGAACCGGCGACCCGGAGTCGGCCGACCTCACGCGCCACCTCGCGTTCATCGGCATCCGGGACCCTGGCGGAGCCCCGATGACCCATATCGCTGAGGAGGCCGTCCCATGGAACCCGTCACGCTGATCACCGGTGGCTCGACCGGAATCGGCGCCGCCACCGCCCGCGCCCTGCTCAAGCAGGGCCACCGCGTGGCCGTCACTGGACGTGACGCGGACAAGCTGGCCGCCTTCGCCGCTTCGGCCGGAGCGGGCGAGCGGCTGCTGACGATCACCGGCGACACCAGCGACGCGCACGACGTCGCCTCCGCCGTGCGCCGCGTGGTGGACGCGTGGGGCCGACTGGACAACGTCATCGCCAACGCCGGTTTCTCACTGCCCGGCAACCTGGAGAGCCACGCCCCCGAGGACATGCGCGCCATGGTCCTCACCAACGTCCTGGGCCCGGCCCTGCTGGTGCGGGAGACCCTGCCGCACCTCAGGGAGTCCAAGGGCCGGATCGTGATCATCGGTTCGGTCGCCGGGGTGCGCAACACGCCTGGCAACCTGTACTCGGTCACCAAGTGGGCCGCGCACGCGCTGGCCGAGAACACCCGGCTGCTGGTCGGCAAGGACGGAGTCGGCGTGACCGTCGTCGCCCCCGGGGTGGTGGACACCCCGTTCTGGGACGAGCGCGGCGGCACCCCCGAGGCGGCGCCGGCGATGACCGCCGAGCAGATCGCGGACACGATCGTCTTCGCCGTCAACCAGCCCGCGGGCGTGGACATCAACCACATCACCATGCGGCCGACCGGGCAGCTCGGCTGACGCCGCGCTCCCAACGACCGTACGATAAGGCGCCTTGGGCCTCCGCCGCATACCAAGCGGTGAAGGCCGAAGGCGCCTTCGGGCGTCCGGGTGGACGCGCGGCGTCAGGGGGAGAAGTGGGCGCCCCCGGGAAGGACCACCCCTGACCGCTCGAAGTCGGCCACGGTGGGCGCCCCTATCAGGGCCATGACCTCCTCGAACTCGCCCATGAGCAGCCGCAGGACGTCCGCGACGCCCTCCGCGCCGGAGTGGACGAGCTCCCACAGGGCCGGGTGTCCGACCATCACCGCGTCCGCGCCCAGGCACAGGGTCTTGGCGATGTCGGCGCCGTGCCGAACCCCGCCGTCGAGGACGACCGCGCACTGCCCGGCGACGGCGTCCACGATCTCGGGGAGGGCGTCGGGGGCACTGCGGGAGAAGTCCAGCTGGCGGCCGCCGTGGTTAGAGACGACTAGCCCCGAGACGCCATGCTTGACGGCCAGTTCGGCGTCCTCGCCGGTGAGCACGCCCTTCAGTACCAGGGGCAGGTAGGTCACTTCGCGCAGCCAGGCGAGATCCTCCCAGGTGATCGAGGCGTCGAACTGCTCCTTGGAGTGCCGGGCGACGGCCGACTCCCCGTCCCGGCTGCCGTGCGAGGCGGCCATCACGTCGTGCGCCACGTTGACCGCCCGGATGCCCGGGGGCACCGCGAACCCGTTGGCGGCGTCCCGGGGACAGAACGCCACCCTGGGCGCGTCGACGGTGAGGACCAGCGCGCGGAAACCGGTGGCCCCGGCCCAGCGGATCAGGTCCACCGGGAGGTCGCAGCGCTTGAGCCAGTACAGCTGTAACCACAGCGGGCCGGTGGCCGCGGTGGCGATGTCCACACACCGACCGCGTCACAAGATCAGCGCCAGAGCCTTTTCGGGCTCTGTCGGAGATCTTGTGACGGAGCCGGTCTGAACTGGGCATCAACTGGGAGTGCGGTGGTGATCGAGCTCGTGGTGCGGCGATTCAAGTGCAGTAACTCCCGCTGCGCCGCAGTGACGTTCGCCGAGCATGTGGAGGGCCTGACCCGGCCGCACGCCCGGTACACGCCGTTGTTACGGCAGATGCTGTCGTCGATCGCGCTGATGCTGGCGGGGCGTCCCGAGGGGCCCGGCTGGCCGCGCTGCTGGGTATTCCGGTGGCCAAGGACGTGCTCCTGGGCCTGCTCTGCTCGGTTCCAGATGCACCGTCCGGCCTGGTCAGAGTGCTGGGCGTTGATGATTTCGCCCTCCGCGAGGGTGACTCCTACGCGACTCTCCTGGTTGACCTGGAAGCCCGCCGCCCGCTGGACGTCCTGCCCAGCAGGGACGCCGAACCCCTGGCCGCCTGGCTCGCCCGCCACCCGGAGATCGAGGTGATCTGCCGCGACCGGGCCGGCGCCTACGCCGAAGGCGCCCGCACCGGGCTCCGCAGGCCCTCCAGGTCGCCGACGGCTGGCATCTGTGGCGCAACCTCGCCGAAGCCGTGGAGAAGACCGTCGGCACCCACCACGCCTGCATCCGCACCGCGCTCGCCCCGACCCCGGATATTCCGGAGCCGACCACGACGATCCTGGTCACGGCGGAGTCGTCTGAGCCGGAGCCTGACTTCGCCCCACCCGATGGCACGCTCGACATCCTGGGCCACCCCCGGCGGCTGGTGGCCCGCACCACCGAGCGGTACACGACGGTGCAACAGCTGCTGGCCGAGGGGAAGTCCCTGGCCGCCATCGGCCGCCATCTACGGCTGGACCACTCCACCGTGCGGCGCTTCGCCCGCGCGGGCAGCCTCGACGAGCTCATGGTCAAGGCAACCAACCGCATCTCGATCCTGGATGAGTACAAGCCGTATCTGCACCAACGCTGGCGTGAGGGCTGCCAAGACATTCCCCAGCTCCACCGCGAACTGCGCGAGCGTGGCTTCACCGGCGACATCCAGTGCGTCCGCCGCTACTTCCGCCCCTTCAAGAAGCCGCACAGCCCCAAGCCACGGAACCCGCCTGCACCGCCGCCCGAGCTGCGGCCGACCCCGAAGCCGCGGCGTGTCGTCCGCTGGATCATGACCCATCCGGGTCGTCTGGCTGAGGCCGACGCGACCGAGCTCAAGGAGATCCGCGCCGCCTGTCCGCACCTCGACGCCGCCGCACAGCACGTCCGAGACTTCGCCCACATGATGCGCGACCTGCGCGGCGACGAGTTGCCCGCCTGGCTGGACCGGGTCCTCACCGACGACCTGCCCGCTCTGCACTCATTGGTCAACGGCCTCAAGCGGGACCTGGAAGCGGTTGTCGCCGCGCTCATCACACCGTGGAGCTCAGGCCAGGTCGAGGGTCATGTGACCAGGGTCAAGCTCCTCAAGCGCATGGGCTTCGGGCGAGCCAACCTCGACCTGCTCCGCAGACGCATCCTTCTCAAGACGTGATCGCCGAGCCTCGCCGTATGCTGCAGGCCATCTGCGGACTGATGAAGGGATCGGACACGGTGAGCGAATCGTTCTTGCTGGTCTGCGACGACCTACCGCACACCGTAGTTCTGACTGACTCTGGCCCCCGGGTCATGGACATCGTGAAGCTACTTCACAGGCGGACCGGGCTGAGTTTGTGGCACTGCAAGTCCCTCATCAGCCACCTGCCCGCGACCATCCTCGAGAACGTGCCGGAAGAAGTCGCCACCGCCATGGTGGCCGAACTCTGCGAAGCCGGTGCCGACGCTCACGCCGAAGTGAATCAGTAGGCCTTCGGCACCCTCATCGTCACAAGATCACCGACAGAGCCCACAGTTCCCCCGGTCTGGTCGCGTAATTCCCAGGTGCCCGCGGTGGATGGTGTCCGTAGAGCACGGTTGTCGGTGGCGCCTGCCAGCATCCACGGATGACCACAACTGACCACCTGTTCACCGCCCCTGACGAGCAGCCGCGTGGCCGCCTTCTCCAGCTGGTTGGTGCCATCGAACCGTGGGACGAACTGGAGCGCACCCATCTGGAGACCGCTACGCAGTGGCTCGCCAGCGGAGCCCCGGTCTACCGGGTGCGCAAGCCGGACGTTCCGGCGATGCATTTGGTGAGCTACTTCGTCGTCCTCGACAACAGGCGCGGGCAGCTGCTGC
>NZ_JBSFVU010000127.1:0-4113 GCF_053592475.1 Streptomyces sp. NPDC002671 | reverse complement strand
ACTCCGATGCTCAACCGCCCGGATCACCAACCTCGTCCAAGCGATACTCACGCTGCATCTGACCAGCTCAGGGTGAGGTTGGAAAACGCTCACTGCTGGGTGAGGCGGGTGACCGTCGCTGCCGACAGGCCGGCCGTGGAGCCGAGGAACTGCTCGAGGGCGGGCACGAAGTCGCCGGAGGACAGGCCGTGGAGATAGAGCAGGGGCAGCACTTCGCTGATCTTGGGGGACTTGCGGCACCAGGGCGGCAGGATCGCCGAAGAGAACCGCTTGCGCTCGCCGGTCGCCTCGTCGACGCGCTTGTCGTTCACCCGCGGCGCCTTCACCTCGACCGTCCCGGCCGCGGTGGTGACCTTCCTGGGCTGGTGATAGCCGTTGCGGACCACCATGCGGCGTCCGCGTTCATCACGCTGATCGGTCAACTCTGCTATGTAGGTGTTGACTTCGGCCTCCAGGGCGGCGGCCAGCATCCGCCTCGCACCCTCGCGGACGATGTCGTCGATCAGGGAGCCGGTCTCGGTCGTTCCATCGGCATTCACTACGCTCAGCACGGGCGTGCCTTCCCGACCGACGGTGCAACGTCGGCCTACTCGATGACCAGAAGTCGATCACTCGGGAAGGTACGCCCTTCGCGTCCCAGCCCGAGGCCGATCCACAGGTCATGAGCATTGCTCCCGACGCCTTGTTCGAGCTGAGTGACGCCTTGCTAAGTGCGGACGGCCCGGTGAAGACGTTGGTCGAACTGTCCCTGGCACCTGAGCACCGGCGCGGACATGGCGCGTTGTACAGCGGGCTGAACCACGGGCGCCTGGATCTGTCCCGGCTGCGCAGGGCACTGGCAGGATTGCAGCTTCCCCGGACGGCGGAGGGGCGGCTGGTCCTGGCGGTCGATGTGAGCAACTGGCTGCGGCCGGATGTTCTGCCACACATACGGCCGGGGCAGGGGCTCGGCGCAGATGATCCCCGGGTGGCCCTACTCCTTCGTCGCCGCCCTGGAGCAGGGTCGGACATCGTGGACGGCCCTGCTGGACGTGGTCCGGCTGTGTCCGTGGGACGACATCATCACGATCACCGCCGCCCAGGTCCGGGAAGTGTTCCAGCGGCTGTATGTGGCAGGCCAGTGGCAGATCGGTGACCCGCCCGTCCTGGTCGTCGTCGATGCCGGCTACGACGTGACCCGCCTGGCTTTCCTGCTCGCGGACCTGTCCGTTGAGCTGCCGGGCC
The DNA here is from genome assembly GCF_053592475.1 of Streptomyces sp. NPDC002671. Taxonomy (NCBI): domain Bacteria; kingdom Bacillati; phylum Actinomycetota; class Actinomycetes; order Kitasatosporales; family Streptomycetaceae; genus Streptomyces; species Streptomyces sp. NPDC002671. The sequence continues at coordinate 2,889 of NZ_JBSFVU010000127.1, read as the reverse complement.
GCATGCGTTCGGACCGCGTCCTGTACTTCCCGCCCTCGCCGCAGCCGGCGGGCAAACGCGGGCGCAAGCCCAAGCGCGGGGCGGAGTTCAAGTTCGAGGATCCGGCCACCCAGCCAGTCCCGTCCGTCACCACGCTGAGCGACACCACCCACTGCGGGAAAGCCGTCGCCACTGCCTGGGACCGCCTGCACCCGCTACTGGTCCGGCGCTCGGCCTGGGCCGACCACCCCGAAGGAGAGCTGCCGGTCATCGAAGGCACCGTCATCCGTCTTCGGGTCGACCGCCTCCGTGGAGAGCGCAGTCCCCGGCCGGTCTAGCTGTGGTGGTCGGCCACCGCTGCTACCGCTGTGGATGTGGACCGGCTCTGGCAGGCATTCCTGCGCAGATTCGATCTTGAGCACACCTTCAGGATGTTCAAGCAGACGTTGGGGTAGACCACTCCCAAACTCCGCGAGCCGGCCGCCGCCGATCGCTGGACCTGGCTCGTCATTGCCTCACACGCCCAACTCCGCCTGGCCCGGCCCCTCGCAGAAGACCTCTGCAAACCCTGGGAACGGCCCGCACGCCAAGGGCGCCTCACCCCCGCACGCGTCCGTCGAGGTTTTCGCCGCCTACACAGGAAAGCCCCTCATCCGGCCAGCGCACCGAAACTCACCATCGCAGGCCCCGGCCAGCCATCCGGCGTGAAGAACAATCGCCGTGCACGCGAGCACCCTGTCGGGAAACAGGGCAAACCGGACCTCGCGGCAGCCGCCGCAAGCAGCACAGCTGCATAAACGCCAAGCTAAGAACTCCTAACAAAGTGTGAGGTTCCTCAGCCGGCGCCAGCAGATGATGCTGCAGGCCAGGCTGAGGAAGGCTTCATGGATGTCGTCGCGGATCTCCCACCGTATGCGCAGGCGGCGGAACCAGTGCAGCAGCGCGAAGCTCTGCTCCACCACCCATCGGTGTACGCCGAGTCCTGAGCCGTGTTCGGTGCCGCGGCGGGCGATGATCGGGGTGATGCCCACGGCCCGGACCTGCTTGCGGTACTTGTCGTGGTCGTAGCCGCGGTCGGCGTAGAGCTTGTCCGGCCGTCGGCGGGGCCGTCCGCGTCGGCCGCGTACCGGCGGGACGGCCTGGATGAGTGGCATCAGCTGAGTGACGTCGTTGCGGTTCCCGCCGGTCAGCGAGACCGCCAGGGGGATGCCGTGCGCTTCGGTGATCAGATGGTGTTTCGAGCCCGGCCGGGCACGGTCGACCGGGCTCGGGCCGGTTTTGGGCCGCCCTTCATGGCCCGCACGTGGGAGCCGTCGATCACCGCCCTGGACCAGTCCAGCGCGCCGGCGGCATGCAACTCGGCCAGCAGCTGTTCATGCAGACGCTGCCATACACCCGCGTCGTTCCAGTCCCTCAGACGACGCCAGCACGTCATGCCCGAGCCGAAGCCCAGCTCCTGGGGCAGGAACTCCCACGGAATGCCGGTGTACAGCACGAACAGGATCCCTGACAGGACCTTCCGGTCGTCCAGACGCCTGCGTCCCGGGTGATCCACGCGACGCGGCACGACGGGAAGCAGCGGCTCGATCCGTGCCCACAACTCATCGGACACGATCCACGGCGGCCGTTCCCCCCTACGCATGTACCAGCCAACAACCTGACGGGGCAACACATTCCAAGGCCATCAAGGCCATTCTGTTAGGAGTTCTAAGGGCGTGCAGATTTTTAACTCGTGGCTTTCCGTTCGGTGGCTCGTTGGTCTGGCATGAGCGGGTTGGATGGGCAACGGGCCGTGCTGGCAGCCAAGTTCGAGGTGATTCTGCCGCATCTGGACGAGCGGCAGCGTCGTCTGCTGATAGGGGCGGAGGCTCGGTCGCTCGGCCACGGCGGAATCAGGGCGGTGGCCCGTGCCGCCGGTGTTCGTGAGGCCACTGTGTCTGCCGGAGTGCGGGAACTCGACTCCGGAGAGGCTCCGTTGGGACGCATCCGCCGGCCCGGCGCTGGCCGCAAACGCATCGTCGACCGGAACCCGGCCGTTCGGGAGGCACTCCTCGCGCTGGTCGAGCCCGACGTCCGCGGAGATCCCATGTCGCCGCTGCGCTGGACCACCAAATCCACCCGCAAGCTCGCCGGGGAATTGACCCGGCAGGGCCACAGGATCTCTGCAGACACGGTGGGCGACCTTCTGCGCGAGGAGGGCTTCAGCCTGCAGAGCAACGCCAAGACGCTGGAAGGCAAGCAGCACCCCGACCGGGACGCCCAGTTCCGCTACCTCAACGAGCAGGCCCGCGACCACCAGGACTGCGGGGCTCCGGTGATCAGCGTGGACACGAAGAAGAAGGAACTGGTCGGCCCGTTCAAGAACAACGGCCGTGAATGGGAGCCGAGAGGCGAGCCGGTGCGGGTCGACACCCACGACTTCCCCGACCGCGAGCTGGGCAGAGCGGTGCCCTACGGCATCTACGACGTCGCCGCGAACACCGGCTGGGTCAACGTGGGCACCGACCACGACACCGCCGCGTTCGCCGTCGAGTCGATCCGCCGATGGTGGAACGGAGCCGGGCGGGCCACCTACCCGACGGCCGACCGGCTGCTGATCACTGCCGATGCCGGCGGCTCCAACGGGTATCGCACCCGCACCTGGAAGACTGAACTCGCCCGGTTCGCCGCTGAGGCCGGCCTGACGGTCACCGTCTGCCACCTGCCTCCCGGCACTCAATGCCGTTGCTTGAGATCGGCAAGCAGTTCGCGGTGACATTGGAGGAGTGGAGTCGTTGGGCCCGGTATGCATCCGTGGGTGGGGTTGTCCGATCACGTGCGGCTGGGGGCGGTGACCCGGTGGGTGACGCCGGAGCTCATCACTGAGGCGCTGGGGAAATGCGGGGTCCGTGACAAGAAGCCGGGGGCGCT
>NZ_JBSFVU010000126.1:0-4220 GCF_053592475.1 Streptomyces sp. NPDC002671 | reverse complement strand
GTGTAATCCTTGGCGTAGGTACACCAGACGGCGTAGTTGGTGGGCTTCCAGTCGGCCGGCCCGCTGTCGGACTTCGACGAGTTGGACGACTCCGAGGCGATCAGCAGCTAGGGGCCTTTGAGGTCGTCGCCGAAGGCCCTGCGCCGGTCCGCGCTCCTGGCGTCGACCCCGGAGCGCCAGGCTTCGGCGAGGGGGACCATGTGGTCGATGGTGGCCTGGGCGACGTCGGTCACGGTGGTGTCGTCGCAGGCGCCGAACCAGGAGCCGGATGAGGGCTGGCAGCTGCCGGGTTTGTCCTGGACGTCTTTGCCGACGCGGGCGAGGACGTCCAGGCGGGTGGCACAGCCGTCCGGCTGGGTGGACCAGACGTCGAACTTGTCGCGGGCGTAGCCGTCCATCGAATGCGGCGGAGCCACGGTGAGGGCGGCGAGCTCGCTGCGGGCGGTTGCCGTCGAGGGCGGCGGGGCGGCTCAGCCAGCGCAGGAGCGGCAGCCATGCCGATCAGGAACACGGCCTTTACGGGCTGGCCGAAGGCGGCGTGACGCATGAAGTCTCCATGAAGTGTGGGGGGTTGGAGATCCGCACACGAGAAAACCGCAGCCTGGGCACCGTCCGCTACGCGCGTGGACCAGCTACGACAACTCCCCCACCCCATCTTCACCGGCCCAACACCGCGGTGGGACCAATGCGCCCTCTGGCCAGTTGATCGAGCCCCCCGTGAACCTCTCGGCCACAGCACTACGCTGAAGTAGAAGCCGCAACCGCGCGGCTTCGCATGTACGGGAGCGATGGCGGTTGTTCGACGTGCACGTCATTCCGGACGAGCTCAGGATCGACTCCCGCGATCCCCTCTGTACCGACGGCCCAGTGCGGCTGACGTCGGGCAGCCGGGAGTTCCCGTCATCGGGATGGACGGATGCGGTTCCCTCCGTGCTGGGCTCCATGGGGCAGGCCGTTGCCGCCGCGCTCGACGGTAGTGTCGGCGACTTCTACTTCTTCGAGGACTCCTACTTCGTCAAACTGATCCCTCTGCCGGACGCCCCCGGGAGACCGCGCCAGGTCCGGGTCTCAGCAGTGCACGACGGAACCGCCCGAGCCGCCACCGAGGGCAATGTCGCCCTCGTAGGGGTAGGCGAGGTGCCGACCGAAGCCGTAATGTCGCTGCGCGATGGTTGCCGAGCGCTACAGCGCCGCGGAGAAGCGGATCCGAACGTGGGCCGAGGCGCACGGCGAGGCCGACGTCGCAGAGGTGCTGTCCCGGGGCTACCAATACGACGCATCGGACCCGCGCTTCACCCACTGACCTCGGCGGCGGGCCCAAGCAGCCGTGGCAGGCTGACCGGTATGCCACCGCCTTTGACGCCCCAGCCGGAACATCTTGGGACATCGGAGTCGGATTGAGGTTCACCAGCGCCGTCCCGGTGAACCTATGCGGTCACAGCACTGTGACGGGCCATACGGGATGCAGTGATGTGGGGGTGTCCAGGGGCAGGCCGGTCCCGGCTATGAACCCGTCGAGGGTGTCGGGCCGGTACTGCAGACGTTTGTGCCGGTTGCGTACGAGCGTCTCCAGGCGGTCGAGGGCGACGACGGCGAGGTTGGCCAGGCCGCGTTCGACGTGTGCCCACACTGCGGGTGCCGATACATCATCCAGCCTGGTCAAGCGGCATGTCGGTACTCGTGGAGGGTTCCGGCGAGTCGGTCTCGTCGTCGGACGTCCAGGTGGGTGATGTGGGCTGGCGGGTTGATCGGTTCGGGGAGAGGGCATAGTGGTGCGGCTTGTCCGAGCGGCCGAGCAATGCGCCGTTTTCCCATCGAGGCCGGTGTGGGAGCGACACTCACTCCGGGACCCCCGCAGACGTCACCCGTCGAGGACGACGGGTTCGCCGGTGAGTGCGACGCCGGCCCGACGCAGTTCCTCGATGGCGTGGTCGGTGGTGTCGGTGGCGACGCCGGCTGTGTAGTCGAGCAGGACACGTACGGCGAAGCCGGCATTCGCGCCGTCCAGCGCGGTGGCCTTCACGCAGTGGTCGGTGGCGATACCGACAACGTCGACGTCGCTGACGCCGCGCGAGTGAAGCCATTCGGCCAGGGATGTGCCGTCCTCGGCCGAGCCCTCGAAGCCGCTCTTCGAAGCGGAGTACGCACCCTTGTAGAAAACCTCGTCGACGGCACCGGAAGCGGCAGTCGGCGCGAAGTGCGGGTGGAAGGTGCTGCCCCCGCTGCCGGCCACGCAGTGCACGGGGAAGGAGTTCCGGTAGTTCGGGTGGTCGGAGAAGTGGTCGCCCGGATCGATGTGGTGATCGCGGGTGGCGACGATATGCGCATACTCGCCGCCGGCGGAGCGTTGGACCATCTCAGCGATGGCGCGGGCCCGGTCGGCGCCGCCCTTCACCGGGATACTGCCGCCCTCGCAGAAGTCCTTCTGCACATCGACGATGATCAGAGCGCGACGCACAGCACAAGCCCTTCCTCGCAGGAGCCCGTGATCGTATGTCTGCCCGTCCGCTGCGAACAGACGCGCTACAGGCCCGTCATTCACCTGACCGGGGCCCATCCGCGCCCGTGTTCGGTTCTCGCCGGACACCACGCTTCATGAAAGCGCGAGGTTAGAACCATCCACTCTCCTCCCCGGTTGCTCGGCGGCATCCCGTTGACCTGCAACGACACCCGAGCGCCTGTTCGGCGCACCGGCTGGCGCGCTGTCAGCTCGAACGGCAGTCACCCTCCGGCTCCGCGGACCGGCCGCCACCGCTGGCCGGGGCGGCACGGAACCGTGGGCCAGCCCGCTGGCGCGTGACGGTCGGTTCACTCAGTCCGTCAGGCGTTCCAGAAGTGCGGGATGGTCGGCGAGGGCCTGGTGAAGAACCTTCTGCCGCTGGGGCGCGTACTGACCGGGGTCGGCAGCCTCCCAGTCGATCGGGCCCAACGGGGGCTCGGGATCGTACTCGACGAACAACTGGACCTTGCGCGCGATGTCCCGGCCGGCGAGCTCGCCGACCAGGTGGAGTGCCATGTCGATGCCGGCCGACACCCCGGCGGCGGTGATGACGTTCCCGTCCCGGACCCAGCGCTCGGCCACCGGGATCGCCTCGAACTTGGCCAGCAGGCTGCGGTAGTTCCAGTGCGAGTTGGCCCGGCGTCCTTCCAGGAGACCGGCGGCGGCGAGCAGCAGCGAGCCGGTGCACACCGAGCCGACGATCTCGGACCGCGCGGCCGCGGTGCGTAGCTTGTCCAGCAGCTTCTCGTCGGCCATCGCGGCGATGGTGGAGACCGTGCCACCGGGCACGATGAGCGCGTACGGATCGGGCATGGTCTCGAAGGTATGGCTGGGAACCAGCGACAGCGGGGTGTCCGTGGCCATCGGTTCGATCCGCTCGCCGACCACGACCGTGTCGTAACCGGGGACGAGATGGGACAGCATGCCGAAGACCTGCAGTGGGCCGACGATGTCGAGCGGGGTGAGACCCGGGTACTGGACGAAGGCGATGGTCTTCACCGGGGCTTCGTGCCGGGGGGCCGAGGATTCGGTCATGGGGATGCTCCTGGTGGCTGAGCCGACCTGCTGGGGCGGAAGCGCTGCCCTACCACCATGTGTGCTGTCGTGGATGAGAACAACAGGAGGGCTGCGGAGTCCGAATTCCTGCGACGCCCGTCCTTCGGGCTGGACGCGTGCCCGACCCTGCCGAGCCGGGCCTCTCAGCCGTCACCTGGGAGAAGTCCCCGTTCAGCGGAGGCAACGACAACTCTGTGGAGTTCGGTGCGATCAGCGAGTTCATCGCCGTCCCCGGCCCCAAGCGGCCCGAGCAGACACCGCTCGTCCATACCCGCGACGAGATCAGGGCCATGATCCTCGGCGCGAAGGCCGGCACATTCGACCACCTGATCAGACAGGACGCATCGGCCGTCCGGAGTAGGCGAACCAGTGCCCCTGCATCGGGCAGGGTGAGGCCACGAGTGCGAAGCGAAGTTCGACGACGACCGCCGGCGGACTCCTCACCCCGGCTGGCCGCCGTATCCGGGTACTGGCGAGCAGTCGGCCGGGCGGCTCCGCCTGCCCGGGTACGCATCGCCCGATGCACGACTAGCTCGGACTCACCCACACCCACGGCATCCGGACCCTCGCCACCGCGGCATAACGACAGTGAGGCTGCCCCGGACCGGTGCAGCCTCACCTCGGCAAGATCTTCAGGAGACCCAGGCGGTGGCGGTGGTACAAC
>NZ_JBSFVU010000125.1:0-4554 GCF_053592475.1 Streptomyces sp. NPDC002671 | reverse complement strand
TCTTCCCGTCACCCCGGTAGGAGCCGGAGGCGTGGTGGACGGTGCGGCCGGGGATGTAGAGGACCTGCTGCCCGTTGTCGGTCAGCAGCGCGATCATCAGCGCAGCCCCGCCGGCATTCAGATCGATCGCCCAGGTCACCGGTTCACTGTCGCTCAACTCCAGCACGTCGCTGATCAGTTTGAGCAGGACGGTCTCGTCGTTGGCCACCCGCCGCGACAGTCTGCGCTTGCCATCGGTGTCGATCACCACGCAGTGGTGCTCGGCTTTGCCCGCGTCCGTACCTGCCCACAGTTCGGGCACGGCCACCTCCGAAGTCGTTCCGTACGTGGTCCCAGCAGACGACCTCGCCAGCGTGTCCTTACCAAGCGATCTTGCCGCGCGCATCCCAATGAGTGGTCGAGTCGTCGCGGGATGCCGGGCGGCCAATCCTTTGAAGCCACCAAAGGGCTGGATCAGCAAAGCCACACCCGGCATCCCCGGGTCTCCCGATCCTACGAGTGACCGAAAACAACCCACCAACAACGTAAGGATCAGCCTCATCCCGACGCCGGGACCCTGCCGCGTAGGTCATGCGTCCGCACACCGGACACCGATCCGCACGGTGGCCTGCCGGTCCCTGTACGCCTGGGCCCGGCAGGCCGGACCGCAGTACAGGCGCCGCCGTGTCGCGTTCTTAGGGAGCACGGCGCCGCAGACGTAGCAGTGCCGACGGCGGGCCATACATCCAGGATCACTCGCGCGGACGGCTTGCGGTAGCGCGGAGGAAAGCCCTACCGCTTCCGTCGGGCAGCGGGGTCGCGTTCGGCGACGTGCCGGGCGACAGCGTCGACGCCAGGGCGGGCGTACCGCTCCAGCGACCGTACTGAGGCGTGGCGGGAACGGGCCAGCAGCATCGGCGTTGACGTGCTGTCCTCCGCGTCATGTGTCAGTGCGCTGTGGCGGAGCCGGTGGAGTGTCCACCCCTCCAGGTCGTCGAAGTCGTCTGGGCTGGCGAGGGGGTTGGCCAGCAGCCGGGTGCTCTCCTCGAAGATCCCTTCCGCCCGCCGGTAGGACAGCCGTGCGCGGCCGGTCACGGGGCAGGTGTCCAGGGTCGGGGTGCGGGCGGGGGCTTTGCGGTCGGTGAGGAACAGCGGGCCGTGTGTGCGGCCGGCGATGAGCCGCGGCAGGAGCTGTGCGGTACCGGACTGCCAGTGAATCCAGTCCACACCTCGCACCCAGCCCTCGTGATCACGCTCGGTCGAACACGCGAGGCCGCCGGTGGGGTGTCGAGGGGACCGTATCGGCACCGCCGCAGTAAATCCGGCATTTACTGCGGCACCACCCTGACGAGCCATCAGGCAGCGGAAGTCCGATAAGCCGACCTCGAAACGGAACCGCTGCTACCCGCTATCCGCTGCACCGCCGGCCCTCACTATGAATGCGGCCCCGAGCATCACGTAGCTCTACAAGTCCGTTCGCCGTAGCTATACGAGAACAGGGCCCACTAGGCGCAGCCAGGGTCCTCTCGGTCCAGAGTTTCGTCACGCACCTGGGGGGCGAGCAGGTCGATCTGCCCGGCCAGCGGCCTATTGGACCGGATCACCTCGACGGCTTGGTGGTCGTGGGCATTGCTGTGGTTGGCCGACGGACGACGCTCTGGCTGTAGCGCGCCACCAGCGGCGCGACGCCAGCGCGGCCAGCCCGGCGCCGGCGGTGTTGAGCAGTACGTCGTCCACAGAGGACACCCGGTCCAGCCGCAGGACGTACTGCGCGGTCTCGACCAGGACCGAGCAGCTCGCCGCGAGCGCCAGGATCCGCGGTACCGACGCCAGCGCCGCGAACCGCAGCGGGGCGAAGAACCCCAGCGCCGCGAACACCAGCAGGTTGCCGATGACCTGGCCCATCGCCGTCACCGGATCGCCTGCGAGGATCGTGAGCAGGTCCCGCAGCGGGACCAGGCTCACCCGAGCGGGAACGGCGTCGGCCCGGCCGCCCGGCAACATGATCATCCATACCCACGGCACCGTCCCGTAGACGATGCCGACGTCGGCCAGCGACGTGCGCCACGCCCACGCCGGCGTGGTGCCGGTGACACGTCGACGGCCTGCCAGAGCCCACACCGCCAGCGCGGCCAACGGCAGCACGGCCACTGTGATGAGGGCCACGCCAGTGAACGTACCGAACCAGCCGTGCCACCCCTTGATGATCACGCTACCTCCGCTTCCGTCCGACCGCGAAATCTCCCCGCAGGTCAGAGTGATTTCTTCGATGACCCAACAGATGTGACGGTTGTCCGTTGGAGTTCCTCAGGGCCAACGGACGGTGTCAGCGCCCGCCGATGGCGCCCTGCGCGTGCCCGGCACACCGGGCTGGAGGAGATCCCTTCTCTCCGTGTCTGCCGCCGGACCGTTTCAGCCACCACCCCCGTCGCCGGGCGAAGCCCCGGTGATGGCCTGCATCTCCCGCCTGGTGATCTCCTGCAGCGGCAGGCCGTCGCAATTGCCGAGGACTACGCCGACCCAGCCGGTGTAGGGGTAGATGTTCCAGTTGGCGCTGACACCGGGGTTGCTACCGCCGCGCCCGAACACCCACTGGCCGTTGACGATATGGACCGGCATGTCGTAGGCCCCGAACGACGAACCGCTGTGGGGGATCTTGGCTCCGGTGAGCAACTCGGCCCAGGGCCGGTCCAGCACCGTGCCGTCGCCCAGCGCGTGCGCGAACCGGACCAGATCCGGCGCGGTGGCGAAGCCGCCGCCCCCGGGGGCATCGATGAAGCTGCGGCCCGGGTTCTTGCCTAGTACCTCCGGGGACGGGCTGCCCTTGTCCAGATTGCGGACCGCGTCCACCTGGCTGCCGTCGGCCAGCGTCATGTACGGGTGCGCGATGTGCTCGTCGGTGAGCCACTGCGGCCTGGTGTAGAACGCCGAGCCGGTCATGCCGCAGCGCCCGAAGATGTTCTCCTGCACGTAGTCCCAGTACGTCTTGCCGCTCACGGCCTCCACGATCAACGCGGGGATGCCGACATCGGCGCCGGAGTGGCTGGTGCGAGTGCCGGGGGCGGCCACCAGCTTGGACTGCCGGACCCACTGCTCGTAGTACTCGTGCACCTCCTCCCGGCTCTGGAAGATGCGTTGCACGTCCTCATCCGGGGTGTTCAGCCCGGAGGTGCCGGAGAGCAGGTGGTGGATGGTCACCTGCTCGGCGATGTCCTTGGCGTAGCCCGTCAGGTGGGTGCCCACCGTGTCCGACAGGCTCAGCTTGCCCTGCTGTGCCAGCTGCAAGATGGCCACCGCGCCGAACGGCTGGCCCGCCGAGCTGAGGCTGAACGCGATGCCTTCGTGATTGCGGATCCCCTTCTCCCTGTCGGCCATGCCGTAGCTGCGGGACAGCACCGTCTGGCCCCGGTGCGACAACAGCACCACGCCGGAGAACTTCCCCTCGGCGGCCAGCTTCGCCACGTACTGGTCGTAGGCTCCGCCGGGACGGGTGGCCGGTGGGATGTCGGAGTCGGTTGGGGCCGGGTCGGCGTGGCTGGGTCGGGCGCCCACCAGCGGCGCGCCGGCCGCCACCACACCGGCGGCCGCCAACCCGCCCCACCCGAGCAGTCGCCGCCGATTGATACCACGTACGGAATCCGAGTCCATGATCAAGGTCCTTTCCTGATCGACAAATCGACCGTTGCAGGTCTAACGGCGACCGCTGTCGGCAACCGATCACCCACCCATGTGGTCCCCGTGCCTCCACTGAAGACGGAAGACTGTTGCGGTGGCGTATGCGATTTCAGATACGCCCGCGATACACCGAATCCCCGGCATCAAGGAACTGGCGCAGGCCGGCAGTGCGATGGTCCTGCCGCTGGTGATCGCGACAGCCCGGTTACTGCAGGTGCTGGACGACTCGTCGTTGAACATCCGGGTCCAGAACTGGTGAAGTCTCGTAACCGTCTGGCACGTATTCCTTGGGTAGAGGGTGTATTCGCTCACCGTGTGTGGTCGCCGGAGGCGTAGCGGCTCCAGGGGCCGGCGGCTTGAGCGGCGATGCCGGCGACGCTCTCGTTGTGGTAGCCGAGCATGCGGGCGACGACGGGTGCCGGGGCTTCCAGGACGAGTTCGCCGTCGCGCCCGCCCACCTGCCCCCACCGTGAACGCCTGGGAACCGCGGCGGCGGGACGCGCATCCACCGGAAGGTCTAGACGGGTCCGCCTAAGGGGATGGCGGAGCTGGCCACAGAACAGTTGCCGCTGGAGTCCCTGAAGGAGTCGACGGGCCGTTCGGCCGCCTATTCCTGCGAACCCTGGCCATGGTCGCTTTGAGTTCGAGGCCAACCTGGGGCACCTGCGCATTCGCGAGGGCATGGCCCTGGCCAAGCGCCAGGGCAAGCTCAAGCAAGCAGCCCAAACTCCCCGAATCCGCGCAGCGGACGATCCGCCGCCGCTACGCCACCGGCGAAGTCTCCCTCGCGGAGCCGATCAACGATCTAGGGCCTGTGTGATGTCGTGATCAATCTTGCCGATCCGGGTCCGTCGGGAAGGCGGATCCGGTAGGAAGGCAATCGTGACGCGCAGGCAACTC
>NZ_JBSFVU010000124.1:0-4597 GCF_053592475.1 Streptomyces sp. NPDC002671 | reverse complement strand
GGTGTGGGTTCCCTGGTTGTGGGCTCGGAGGCGATCGAGCCGGCTCTGGCGGCCACGTGGGCCCGGGGACGGAAGCTGATCCACGCGTATGGGCCAACCGAGGCCACCGTGATTTGCGCGACGGGTGTGGTGGATCCGGAACGCGAGGGGACGGTGCCGTTCGGTTCGCCCGTGGCCAACTCCCGTCTGTTCGTGCTGGACGGGAGTCTGGCGCCGGTGGCGCCGGGAGTTGTGGGTGAGCTGTATGTGGCGGGCGCGCAGCTGACGCGTGGCTACCATGGCCGCCCGGCACTGACCGCCGAGCGGTTCGTGGCCTGCCCGTTCGCAGCGGACGGGGCGCGGATGTACCGGACCGGTGACATGGCCCGCTGGGAGGCCGACGGTCAGCTGGTGTTCGTGGGCCGGGCGGACGAGCAGGTCAAGGTCCGCGGATTCCGTATCGAGTTGGGCGAGGTGCAGGCCGCGGTGGCCGTCCATGCCGGGGTGGCTCAGGCCGCGGTCGTCGCCCGCGAGGACACCCCGGGTGACAAGCGTCTGGTGGCCTACGTGGTGCCGGACGAGAACGCAGACTGCAATGAACTGGCGCAGTCCGTACGCACGGTGGTGGCTGGACGGCTGCCCGCGCACATGGTTCCCGCAGCGGTGGTGGTCCTGGACACGCTGCCGCTGACGGTCAACGGCAAACTCGACCGCAAGGCGCTGCCCGCACCGGAGTACACCGTTACGGCGGGTTCCAGCAGGGGCCCGTCGACCCCCGAGGAAGAGGCCCTGTGCGAGGCGTTTGCCCAGATCCTCGGGCTGGAGAAGGTCGGAGTCGACGACGACTTCTTCGCCCTCGGCGGCCACTCCCTGCTGGCCGTGCGCCTGGTCAGCCGCATCCGGGTGTCACTCGGCGTGGAGCTGAGCATCGGGGCGCTCTTCGATGCCCGGACGGTGGCGGGGCTCGCACAACAGCTTGGGAAGAAGAAGTCATCTCGGCCGGCGTTGCGGCCCATGCGTAACCAGGGGGAGTCCTGATGTTTCCGTTGTCGTTCGCGCAGCGCCGCCTGTGGTTCATTGACCAGTTCGAGGGGCCCAGCCCCACGTACAACATTCCGACGGCCTTGCGACTTTCCGGCCAGGTGGACAGCGAAGCGCTGGATGCCGCGCTGCGCGATGTGATCGGCCGACACGAAGTGCTGCGCACCGTGTTTGGGGTGGCCGACGGTGAGCCGTACCAGCGGGTGCTGGACCTCGCGGACCTCACATGGGAGCTCCATGTCGTCGACCTGCCCGCCACCACGGACGGACCGGCGGACCTGGCCGGTGCGGTGGCGGAGGCGGCGGGTTACGCGTTCGACCTGTCGGCGGAAGTGCCCATCCGGGCCTGGCTGTTCCGTGCTGCTCCCGATGAGCAGGTGCTGGTGGTCGTAGTGCATCACATCGCCGCGGATGGCTGGTCGATGGGGCCGTTGGCGCGGGATGTGTCGGTGGCGTACGAGGCACGGTGTGAGGGCGGGGCTCCGCAGTGGGAGCCGTTGCCGGTGCAGTATGCGGACTACGCGCTGTGGCAGCGTGAACTCCTGGGCGACGATCAGGACCCGGAAAGCCTGATATCCCGCCAGGTCGGCTACTGGCGCGAGACGCTGGCAGGCGCGCCGGAGGAGCTGACGCTGCCCTACGACAAGCCTCGCCCGGCAGTCGCCAGCCACTGCGGACACACCGTCCCACTGGATATCCCGGCCGAGGCGCATGCCCGTCTGCTGGAGGTGGCTCGCGCCGAAGGCGTCACCACCTTTATGCTGCTTCAGGCCGCCCTCGCGGTGCTCCTTTCCCGCATGGGCGCCGGCGCTGATATCCCCATCGGCGCGCCGGTCGCCGGTCGCACCGACGAAGCTCTGGACGACATGGTGGGGCTGTTCGTGAACACGCTGGTGCTGCGCACGGACCTGTCGGGGAACCCGACGTTTCGCGAACTCCTGTCCCGTGTACGCAAGGCGAGCATTTCCGCATTCGCGCATCAGGATGTGCCCTTCGAGCGTCTGGTCGAGGAACTGGCCCCTGCGCGTTCGCTGGCCCGGCATCCGCTGTTCCAGGTGATGCTCAGCCTCCAGAACAACGCTGAGACGTCCCTGGACCTCTCGGGCGCGCAACAAGGCGGGAGGCTTTACGCGGGTGAGTCGATGGCCAAGTTCGATCTGGAGCTGACGGTCGGGGAGGTGTTCGGGCCGGATGGTGCGCCCGGGGGATTGCGTGGTGCGGTGATCGCGGCGGCGGATCTGTTCGATGCGGGTTCGGTGGAGCATCTGGTCGAGGCTCTGGTCCGGGTTGTGGGCGCGGTGGTCGAGGAGCCCGGGCTGCGGCTGAGTGCTGTGGAGGTGCTGGGTGAGGCCGAGCGGCGTCGGGTGTTGGTGGAGTGGAATGGCACGGCCATTGGGGTGCCGGTGGGGACGATTCCGCAGTTGTTCGAGGCTCGGGTGGCGGATGCCCCGGATGCGGTGGCGGTTGTCGCGGACGGTGTCGAGGTGTCGTATGCCGAGTTGGATGCGCGGGCGAACCGGTTGGCGCGGCTGCTGGTCGGGCAGGGTGTCGGGCCGGAGTCCGTGGTGGGTGTGTGCCTGCAGCGCGGTGTCGATGTGGTGGTGGCGCTGCTGGCGGTGTTGAAGGCGGGGGGTGCGTATCTGCCGATCGATCCGGCCTATCCCGCCGAGCGGGTGGAGTTCATGCTCGCGGACGCAGGTGCGCTGTGTGTGGTGACCTCTCGGGGCTTGCTGGGTGTGCTGCCGGAAGGCGCTGTCCAGGTGGTCCTTGACGAGCCTTCTGTGGTTGCTGAGTTGGGGGTTCTGGGCGACTCGCCGTTGTCGGATGTGGAGCGGGGCGGGGTGTTGTTGGCGGCGCATGTGGCGTATGTGATTTACACGTCGGGGTCGACGGGTCGGCCCAAGGGTGTGGTGGTGACGCATGCGAATGTGGCGCGGTTGTTCGCGGCGACGGAGGGGTGGTTCGGGTTCGGGGCGGGTGATGTGTGGACGTGGTTCCACTCGTTCGCGTTCGACTTCTCGGTGTGGGAGTTGTGGGGGGCGTTGTTGTATGGCGGGCGTGTGGTGGTGGTTCCGTTCGGGGTGTCGCGTTCTCCGGGGGATTTCCTGCGGTTGTTGGTGGATGAGCGGGTGACGGTGCTCAGTCAGACTCCGTCGGCGTTCTATCAGCTGATGCAGGCTGAGGCGCTGGAGCCGGAGCTGGGGCGGGAGCTTGTGCTGCGCACGGTGGTGTTCGGTGGTGAGGCTTTGGATCCGGCGCGGTTGCGGGAGTGGTATGGCCGGCATCCGCAGGGTGGGCCGCGGTTGGTCAATATGTATGGGATCACTGAGACGACAGTGCATGTGACGTATGCGCCGTTGGGTGTGGCGGCGGCTGTGGAGGGTGCGCCGAGTGTGATCGGGCGGGGGATTCCTGATCTGCAGTTGTATGTGCTGGATGGGTGGTTGAAGCCGGTTCCGGTTGGGGTGCCTGGTGAGTTGTATGTGGCGGGTGGGGGTCTGGCGCGTGGGTATCTGGGGCGTGCTGGGCTGAGTGCGCAGCGGTTCGTGGCCAGTCCTTATGGCGGGCCGGGTGAGCGGATGTATCGCACGGGTGATGTGGTGCGGTGGTCCGCGGGTGGGGAGCTTGAGTTTGTGGGTCGGGCGGATGACCAGGTCAAGGTGCGGGGTTTCCGGATCGAGACGGGTGAGGTCGAGGCTGTGGTGGCTGCCTGTCCGCAGGTGGCTCAGGTGTCGGTGGTGGTGCGTGAGGACATGCCGGGTGACGAGCGTCTGGTGGCGTATGTGGTGGCTGCTGAGGGTGTGGACGGGTCGGTGGAGGGTGGTGTCCGGGAAGCGGCGCGGCGGTTCGCGTCCGAGCGTCTGCCCGGCTATATGGTTCCGGCCGCGGTGGTGGTGCTGGACGAGCTGCCGTTGACGGTGAACGGGAAGCTGGACCGCAGGGCGCTGCCCGCACCGGAGTACACGACCGGTACCGGACGTGGGCCTTCGACGGTTCGCGAGGAATTGCTGTGCGCGGCGTTCGCCGAGGTCCTCGGCGTGGACAGTGTCGGTGTCGATGACGACTTCTTCGCTTTGGGTGGTCATTCGCTGCTGGTGATCCGGTTGGTGGAGGTCCTGCGCACCCACGGGGTCACGGTGTCGGTGCGGGCGCTGTTCCAGACTCCCACGGTGGCGGGGCTTGCGGCCGCGTCCGGGGTGGAGAGCGTCGTCGTCCCGGCGAATGCGATTCCGGAGGGTGCGCGGGCGATCACGCCCGACATGCTGCCGCTGGTCGACCTGACGGCTGACGAGGTCGAGCGGATCGTCGCCACGGTCGAGGGTGGCGCGGCGAATGTCGCCGACGTCTACCCGCTGGCCCCGTTGCAGGAGGGCATGCTCTTCCACCACCTCCTCGCCGACGGTGGCGAGGACACCTATGTCCTGCCGACGGTGCTGGAGTTCGACACCCGCGATCGGCTCGACGCCTTCGCTGGTGCGCTCCAGCGGGTCGTGGACCGGCACGACATTCTGCGCACCGCCATCGTGTGGGAGGGCCTGCGCGAGCCGGTGCAGGTCGTGTGGCGGCATGCCCAGCT
>NZ_JBSFVU010000123.1:0-4708 GCF_053592475.1 Streptomyces sp. NPDC002671 | reverse complement strand
CCCGGCCCGGGCCAGCTCCCGCGCGAGGGTGCGGGTCGACTTCACCGTCCACCGCAGCGGCGACATCGGATCACCCCGCTCGTCCGGCTCGACCAGTGCCAGCAGCGCGGGCCGCAGTCCCGGATCGAGATCCGCGACTCGCTTGCGGCCCCCTCCCGGCCGCCGCACCCGCCCCAGCGGCTCTTCTCCAGCCTCCAGCTCGGACACGCCCTTGCGGACCGTGGTCTCACTCACCGCGGCTGCCCGCGCGACGGCCCGGATCCCGCCATGCCCCAGCACCCGGGCCTCCGCTCCCATCAGCAGCCGCCGCTGCCGCTCATCCAGATGCGGGAACAACACTGCGAACTTCACAGCAAGTTGGGCTTGAGTCTCGTCCGGGATGCGCATACCACACCAACGAGCTCCAGAGCGGGAAGCAACACCTTGATGATCTGCAAGCCCTTAGCCCGACATTGACGAGCCGAACGTCGTCAGCGACGGCAGGTCGACGCTCAACCTCAAGATCCCGCGGAAGCGATACGTCCTCGAACCGCCTGCCCTACAGACGTGCTGGGGCACCACGCTTGACGTGCAAGGCAGGCGGCCTTGATTCAAGAAGGTCAGAGCTGAAGCGACTTGGTCTGCAAAAACTCCATGAGGCCATGCTCGCCAAGCTCTCGCCCGACGCCTGACTGCTTGTAGCCACCGAAGGGCGCAAGCGGGTTGTAAGCGCCGCCGTTAACCGTCACTTGGCCACACGCCATCGAACGCGCGAAGGTGATTGCCTGCTTCTCGTCGGCTGCCCAGACGGACCCTGCGAGGCCGTAGTCGCAGTCATTGGCAATGCGCAGGGCATCCCCCTCGTCCTCGTACCTCATCAAGGAGAGCACGGGACCGAAGATCTCCTCGCGAGCAATGCTCATTTCGGCGGTGACATCAGCGAATACTGTGGGACGGATGTAGTAGCCCTTGTCGCGACCGTCGGGGGCCTCAGGGCCACCCGCGACAAGACGAGCGCCTTCTACCAGGCCCCGATGGATGTGGTCGCGGACCTTCTCCTGCTGGGCGCTGCTCGCCACCGGGCCTAGACGGCATTCGGAATCGGCCGGATCGCCGGGAGCGAAGGCAGCAATCTCCTCGGCGGCGACCCGAACCGCCTCTTCATAGTCATCCGCGTGGACCACCGTGCGCGTCAACGCGTTACAAGACTGCCCTGCGTTGCGAACGACGTCGGCGACATTGGCACGGACAGCTCGTGCGAGGTCTGCTCCAGGAAGGATGACGTTAGCGGACTTACCGCCGAGCTCAAGGGCGACATGCTTAACAGCAGCGCCGGCAACAGAACCAATGTGCTTGCCGACAGCAGTGGAACCCGTGAACGAGATCATGTCGACCCCGGGATGGCGCACTAGCGCCTCCCCAGCTTCGGTCCCCCTGCCGGTGACGAGGTTGAAGACCCCCCCAGGGAAGCCTGCCGCTGCTACGCACTCCGTGAACAATTGGGCCGACAGAGGGGTCAGCTCCGCAGGCTTGAGGACCACCGTGCAGCCCGCGGCGAGGGCGGGAATAACCTTGCAGACGGCTTGGTACAGCGGATAATTCCACGGAGTAATGGCGCCGACGACACCAACGGGCTCAAGCAGGACAAGCGAATTATTCATTCGCTTTTCGAAGGCGAAGTCGGCCACAAGCTCGGCATGCAAACGCGTCATGGTGACCGGCAAACCGGCCTGCACCCTACGGGAGAACCCGATTGGGGTGCCAACCTCAGCTGTGATGAGCGACGCCATCTGGTCCTGGTGGACAGCGAGTTCGTTAGACAGCGCAATCAGTAGCTCGGCACGGCGGGTGGGTGCTGTGAATGCCCACGCTGACAGTGCCGATCGAGCCGCGTTGACTGCGGCGTCAACATCCGCTGTAGAACCGGCCGGAACGGTCCCGATAATCTGCTCATTGGCCGGGTTGACCACATCAATGGCATCGGTTCCGACCGCAGCTCTCCATTGCCCTCCGATGAAAACCTCGTCGTGTACAGTCACAAGCATCCTCCTCCATAGACCATTGGCGATAGCGGAAATATAGCCTGGAAACTGTATGCACACCAGGTCACACGTCGAAATCCAGTCGGCACGGGGCGACGAATCCTGGACGGAAAATGCCACCTGAATCAGGTATGTTGAAGATCGCCTGATCGAGTCTGCGGTTCGGATAGAGAACCTGTAAGCCATCCCCAGCACAGGGCGGCCTAGGGGTGCAGTGCCGTCGACTGCTGTGGCATGGGGAGTGCATCCCTCATCGACGGCCAATGCCGGGCGATTGCGAGAAGCAACACTGAGCTGCCAGCCTCGACCCCAGGGAGGGGATGGGGAGCAGACGGTGCTTGCCCAGCTAGCTTCATTCTCCGGGCCAGCCCTATGGCCCCCGCGAGGGAGGCCGCCTCAAGTCCATCTGTCGAAGTACCAGCTCGCTCGGCGTGTCTGCGCGCCTGCTCGTATGCTTCCGGCCGGACGTAAGACTGCAGGTCCAGAAGGGCGTCGTAGGTCTCGATAGTCTGACGGTGCGCTTGGAGCGCCAACGGGACGTGCGGCTTCAACACTTCTTTCACCCGGGTCTGCTGTGGTTCCACCAGCGCAGCGTTTGGTACTGCGGTCAACAGATCCCGCCATAGCGGCCATAGCACCCAAGTCGTCCGCAGGGCTATTGCCCTCCTCACGAAGGCACTACCAGTAGGCACCAGCAACAGGGCCGCGCGAAAGATTCCGTGGGTATTGACAATCACCAACATATAAGGAAGGGCGCCGGGTATTCGATCGAACAAATGAACCAGATAGAGTCCCCAGAAAACGATGGCAATGATGGATCCGGCAGCGTATAGCCGCAGCGACCACGCGAGTTCACGGTCACCTGTCCGCTGGCTGTACTTACAGCAGATGGCGGTGGCGAGGGTATCCGCAACCAAGTGTGCGCCGATAACAATGACCCAATAAGAAATTGACGGCGTTGCAGGCTCGCCCGAGGAAGGAATATTCGGGCCAGGGTAGTCGCCTTGAAGAAAATCAATAAAAAAAAGAACGAACAAAATGACCATCAATTGCACCAAACCCACCAGGCGGAGACGGCGGCCGCTGGTGGAGTCGATGAGGAATAGGATTGAGAGCCCTCCACTCAACACACCAATAAGATTGCGAGCCAGAGTGATCGCGTGAGCGTTCCCTGTGACGTTTACGGCCCAAACAATTACTTGTGGTTGAAAAAGCGTAATTGCTACTGCCGCTGTCAACACAACGAGCCAGTGGCGACGATGATGCCGTGAGCGCATGGCCGCTTTGGCTCGCCCGGCAAGCGATACCCACAAGACGGCGACGCTACACCAACCGATGATCTGTGCCAGCTCATTCACCATCGTTCAACCCCATAAATGCCCCGAGGCGGCCAAGAGGGCCCCTAGGCCGAGCGGGCTTCCCAATGCTCTGTATAAGACTGGCTATCATTTCGGCTTCCCGCTCCTCGTTGGTCGTATAGCTAGTCCTTCCCATCAGGCGCTTGATCATATGGGGCTGGAGATTGCCTAGCATCTCACCGAACATGCTGTCATTTGAATCGACTCGATGATGGTCACAGATTATATGGGCGAGTTCGTGCAGGATTATATGGTCCTGGTGGACACGCGCTGTGCGGACCTCGTGAAATATGTAGTCCGCGTCATCGGTGCCCACCCATAGTCCGCACGCTCCAGCGGTCGCTATGTGGTCGGGTAGCTCCTTGAGAATGAGTGGGCGCCCCCTGAGTTCTTCCACTCGCTCGCGAACCTCGTCGAGGGTGAGCGATCGATGGACACCGAGGTCTCGCAGAATCGCCCTACAGCGACGCTGCAACTCACTGTACTCGCCTGTTCCCCTCACCCGATGTTCCCTTTACTTGCGCCGACTGTGGGTGTCACGACGCTCTCCTCTGTCCTTGCCGACCGAAGCGGCGGGAGTCTCTCCCTCGCCGGATTCGCTGGACATTGCGTTCACCACAGCGAGCAGGGCGTCGAGCCCTGCCTCCGACAGCCCGTCAGCGCGGAAGGCCAGATTGCGCACCTTGCTGTTTCCCAGAGCCACGGCGAACTCCATCTGACGTCTGACCCGTTCGGAGACCTCCTCATCGGTGAAGTAGTCCGGCGTGACTCCGAAGTGCTCTGCCAGCACCCGGAGATGATCGCGAGTCACGTTATGCTTCCGGCCCGTCGCGAGTTCCCAGAGGTAGGTGGCCGAAAACATGCGTCCCGTACTTTCGTGGATCTCCGCAGCGATTTTGCTGTAAGGAGGCCGGTTGCCACGGTAGTACGCGTTGATGATGTCTTCGAGCCGTCGAGCCAGGGAGGACGGGCCAGTGGTGCCGTTGCTGGCACTGCTACTTCGGGCCAAGTCTTCAACTCCAAGTGAAGATCCTTCGGGGCGGATAAGGGCGCGATCCACCCTAGGCTGCCGCCCGCCACCCTGACCACGTGCGTCCGGCCTTGCGCTCGCGTTTGGCTGAAAATTCTCCAACGCTTTGCGCAGGTTGTCCTTATGCAGCAGTTTTTCGGGCCGCAGGGCAGCACCAGAGGCCCCAGTGGATCAGTTGACACCGCTTCATCCGCTGAGTACGGTCCAGGGCTTCGTTGTAGTCGCATGACGTCCGGTTCGTGGTCATCCGAGGCCGAGGAGTGCGAGGGGGCGGCGAGGGTCGCGGGCGTTGCGGCGGA
>NZ_JBSFVU010000122.1:0-4859 GCF_053592475.1 Streptomyces sp. NPDC002671 | reverse complement strand
CCCCGGTCAACTCCTGCCAACGGCTCATGAGACCAACTCTAGGTCGACCGTGTGCACTCGAAGAAGCGACGCCAATGTCTCCGGGGTTCCGGATCGGCCCACACCCGGCGTCCGACCGCCGGTAGCACTGAGGCGCGGCGGGCCCTTCGGCCACCTGGCGGGGAACTCATCCGGAGGCTCCAAAAGCGACGTCTGCGTTCTCGCCGCCCCAGCCGGTCGGGCTGCGCCAGATGACATTGACACGGAAGACGTCGCGAATCATGTCTACAGACCAGTCCTCAGCGGGCGGTTCGGCAAGAACGAGGTAGAGGCCGTCAGCCGGCTCGGGCAGCGTGTGGTTGATCTCGAGCAGACGGGTCGCGCCCGATCGCAGGTCCGCATAGGTAGAGCAGCCTGCGCCCAAGGCCTCGTAGAGGAAGAGACCGTGCTGGGTGACGCAGCTGACGTCGACGATCACTGAGTCGGTCGGCTGGAGGTCCACCCAGAGGAGTGATGCCTTCAGCGCGTGACGAACCGCTTCGTGCTTCTTGCACGCGCGGTCGGTGCTGGCGGCCGTCTCCAGCGCGCGAAGGAAGCCATCCTTCGCGGTCGCAGCCGGTGTTGTGGCGGTGGTGTCCGCGGTGGTCATCTGGACTTCTTCCTTCTGATCGGCTTGCGTCGGGGCGACGGGGACCGCGCCGTCGGAGTTCGGCTTCGTCGCCATGCCGAAGCGCTCCTGGAGTTCTCGCCGCGCTTCAGCAAGGGGCCCCGCCCAGCCGGAAGCTGCCAACCCCTCCGCGAGCCGGCCCACGTCGAAAGTGCCCTCCTTGAGCGCGCGGTTGGTCGTCGCGGCGAGGTCGCGAAGAACTCCGAGTCGTTCTCTGTCGGGATCGCCGAACAGGTGAAGCACGTCGACCCAGTCGGCCTGGTCCCGTCGAAGGATGCGGTTAGCCATGCCCTGGAGTTCGGAGAGACGGCTGCGGGCGTCGGGAACGTCGCTGTCGCTCTCGGTCAGTTCTCCAAGAACATCCAGTGCCGCGAGGTAGCGCCCGGCCATCCGCTCCGAAACGGGCGACCGACCACGCTGGTCGGCGGCAAGCACCGTCTGGGTCGTCTCGTTGGCGAACACCCAGCAGTCCAGCTTCTCCCCCCGCAGCGGGGGAACCGACCCATGGCGGACGGTGAGGACGAGCGGACGGTCGATCATCGGCGACAACGGCTTGACCTTGAAGCGACCGCCCGGGGCCCGGTCCACGACCTCGACCCGGACGTCGGTACCGATCCGGGGAAGCCTTCCGACCCCACCACCCTCCGGCTGGGCATCGGGCACCGTCGGGGCCGGGGCGTCCCCGGCGCCAGTGAGCGCCTCCGGCAGCGGGGCGGTGTGCAGGACGGTCAGGCTCTGGGTGCTGCGGGTGAGGGCGACGTACAGCTGGCGCTGACCGGCGGGGCCGCGGTCGGCAATCGTGGCGGGCTCGACGACCAGGACGTGGTCGTACTCCATGCCTTTGACCTGAGCCGCGGCCAGCACGGAGACAGCCTTGCCGTTCCGCTCGCCGACGTCGCCGTCCTCGGCGATCCTGCGGCTGATGGCGTCCAGCCAGCCCGAGTCGTCAGGAACGATGACGGCCACAGAGCGGGGGGTGCTGCCATCACTGGTGTCCATGAGCCGGGCCGCATGGGCGACGGTGTCGTCGAGCAGCTTCCACGGCTCGGTCGCCACAGTCCGTACGGCGTCCGCTCCCGCCTCCCGGACAGCCTGCGGGTACGGCAGGGCCGGAGCGATCGCATGTGCGAGCGGAGCAACGAACTCCATGATTTCGGCGGGGACACGGTAGCTCGTGGTGAGCTGAGCCACGCTCCAGTCGCCGTGGTCGGAGAGAAGTGCGCCGAGCAGGTCCCAGCTCGTCGGGATGTGGGCACCCGTCGCCTGCGCGAGGTCGCCCAGGACGGTCATGGAGCCGCCCACGGCACAGCGACGCCGCAGGGAGCGGGCCTGCATGGGCGTGAGGTCCTGAGCCTCGTCGACGACGATATGGCCGTATCTCGGCGGGGTGTCGCCGCTGATCAGCAGGCTGAGCTCTTCGAGGCAGACGTGGTCGTCGAGGGTCCACGGGTCGGCGTCGGCGCTGGCGGCGCGGGGTCGCAGCAGGGCCGCCTGCTCGTCCTCGTCGAGGATGCCGTCGGCGCAGTCCCGCAGGAGGTCGGCCGAGTCGTAGAGGCTGCGCAGGGCCTCCCGGGGGCCGGGGGACGGCCAGAGGCGTTCGACGAGACGCTCAACCCGGCGGTTGCGCTCCAGGTCACGGCGGATCGTGCCGGTTTGCCCGCGACGTGGGGCGATGTCGGCGAGCTCCTGGAGGAGCCGGTCGACGAAAAGGCCTCGGAAACGGTCGCGCCGCTCCCGGAAGGGCCCGTCGCCGGCGTGGCCCCGGTCGAGGATGGCGAGGACCTCGGACTTCGGCACGCGGAGGGTCGTACTGCCGGCGGTGACGACGATCGCGGGCTCATCGCCCTCGAAAGAAGGATCGACGGTGAGGGCATCGAGAGCCTCAGGTCGGTAGTCGCTCTCAACGCGACGCCGCAGGACAGCCGCCATGCGCTCGTCCGACTTCACGAGACGCGCCTTCGGCGAGTCGGCACCGAGAATCTCGCCCTCCCACAGCCGGTCCAGCTGGACGGCGTTGACGTCCCGGGTGCCGAGAGTGGGGAGGACCTGACCGACGTAGTCGAGGAACCGCTGATGGGGGCCGATGACGAGGATGTCCTGGGCCTTGAAGTGCTCGTTGTTGACGAGCCAGGTCACTCGGTGGAGACCGACCGCCGACTTGCCGGTACCGGGGCCGCCCTGCACGACGAGAATGTCCGAGGGCGAGCCGGTGACCAGCTCCATCTGGTCACGGCGGATGGTCTCGACGATGTCCCTCATCCGGCCGCCACGCGACCGCTGGAGCTCCCGCAGCAGGAAGTCGTCCGGCTGGAGCGCCTTCCGCCGCTGGTGTCGTACGACATCACCGGGCGTGGGCGCCGACGCACTCTCCGGGGCGGGGGGCGCCTCCGTCTCCCCCGCCGCGCTGTCGTCGGCGGCCTTACGGGGCTCCGGTACGGCGGCGGGCTCGGGTACGGCCAAGGGCACGGGAACAGGCATCGGCAAGGAGATCTCGTCGAAGTAACTCTCGACGATCTGCTGTACGCAACGGAGCTGCCGACGCAGGACCACCTCGCCCGGGTTCTCGGGCCGTTTCTCGATCCACTTCTTCGCCAGGGGGCTGGTCCACAGCAGGACCACCGGCTCGTGCGAGGCGTCGTGCACGCCGCGGCGCCCGATGTACCAGGGACGGGGGTCTCCTCCCGGGTCCTCCGGCGCGTCGATGCGGGCGAAGACCAGGGCTTCGTCGCCGAGCCCCCCGTATGCCTCTGCGCGAGCCTCGGCCCCGGCCCGGTTGGCGATTCCGTCCTTGCCGCTCGCCGAGGCGGTGGCGGCCGAAGTGCCGCTCAGTTCGGCCAGTTTCGTGGTGTAGCAGTCGTACGCGTGGTCCACCGCCCGCTGCTCGCCGGCGAGGATCTCGTCCCGCGTCGTGGTGCTCATGTGCGTCCTCCCTGCGGTGCCGGGGAACACCGCCACGGGCATGTGCCCGTACCCCGCTGAAACAACTATCAGAAACCGGACGGTGACGAACAGTCAGTGGATCAGTTCTCGGACGAGGCCGTCGGTCTCGGTCCGCCAGGCCCGTACCTGGTCGTACGTGGGCCCAAGCTCGTACAGGTGGTAATGGCACCCCAGACTCGGCTGGGACTAGAGGGCCTTCGCCCGTCGGGCCGCCTCCGCCGGCGCGGCGGAGTGCAGGAGGAGCAGCTTGGCGCGCCCCGTGGTGCGGGACAGGCCGGGCGTCGCGGCTTCCAGCACCCGGTCGACGCAGAGCTCCCAGCGCGGTCCGCAGAGCGAGACAGGCGCCGCGGTACCGGCAGGCGGTGGTGGCGTCGGCGAGTTCGCCGTCGAGGAGGCGGTCGGCCGTGAGCAGCAGACCTTCGACGGAAGCGAGGGAAGGGGCGGTCATGCGGTCACCTCCGGCTTGCGGATCTTCTGCGCCAGGTTCTCGACGTGCGTGACGAAGCGGTGGGGGTTGGGGATCGAGGTGCCGTCGGGATGGGCTCCCTTCTGGCACTGCTGGATCAGGGAGCACGCCGGGCTTCCGTAGCGGCGGCGCACATCCTCCTTGACGTCGTTACCGCGCCTCACGTCGCCGAAGAGGGCGGAGGTCGTGTTCCGATCCGCCGGTGCGGTGGTGGCGGATCCACGCGGCCTCCAGGAAGGCGTTCTCCAGGGTGATACGGCACAGGCCTGGCAGCACGTGGCTGTGCGTCTCGGGGGGGGAAGGCCCTGGGTGAGGCTGAACCTCGGGAGTGGACACCGGGTTTCATGCGGCGAGTGACAGCGTATGTGATGTGGTGAGCTGTTGTTCGAACTCGACTGGTGTGAGGTAGCCGAGGGCGGAGTGACGGCGGCGCCGGTTGTAGTAGGCCAGCCAGCAGAACAGCTCGAGTCGGGTCTGTGCCTTCGAGGTCCAGCGGCGTCCGTGGAGCAACTCGCGCTTGAGCCCCTGGAAGAACGACTCGGCGAGGGCACAGTCGTAGCTCGAGCCGACCCGGCCCATGCTGCGGCGGATGCCGTGGCGGCGGCAGACCTCGGCGAAGGTGGCCGCGCTGTGCTGGGCTCCTCTGTCCGTGTGGAAGACGACGCCGTGGACCTGACCGCCGCGGGCGGCCACGGCCATCTCGATCGCGTCGGGTGACCAGCGAGGTGCGCATGTGGTCCGCGATCGACCAGCCCACCACCCGCCGCGAACAGATATCGATCACCGTGGCGAGGTAGAGCCATGTCG
>NZ_JBSFVU010000121.1:0-5012 GCF_053592475.1 Streptomyces sp. NPDC002671 | reverse complement strand
TCAGGCGTCAGCCCACCACCCTGCGGATATCTCACACAACAGGCATACCGCGACGATCACACATCGTCAGCCCTCAACGACATCACGCCGCAAAGATCAGTAATGGGCGTAGAGCCAGACGTCGAGGGGCCGGCCGAAACAGCCCGCGGCTGGCCTCCTCTTTCGTGTCCTGGCAGTCGGCGAGGACTCGACCAGCGCGCGAAGCCCCTCAATCGCCTCAGGACGGACAGCGGAGACTCCCCAGTCTTCACGCTGCCGCGGAGAGGCGGCCGACGCCGGCGTCATCGTTCATCTCGCCGCGTCCCAGGCGTGCTTGCCCCATCATTGAAGGGCAGTCCATGCACTGGGCATCCGGGGGAGATCGATGACGCAGGCAGGTTCCACGTCGATACCGCCGCCGCAGCCTCCACCCGGCCCTGGCGGCACACCAAACCCGCCACGGCGCCGGGTGACACGGTTTCTGAGTTACTCGGGGTGGGCGGGCGTCGGCGTCATCGTCGCGATCGTCGGGCTCGTCATCGGGCTGGTACTCAACCAGCCAGAAAGCGGCGGGAAAGCTCCGTCTCCAGTCATGGCCGACGGATCTTCCCCCGCGGCATCCACGCCAGGGACAGAGCAACAGACAGCAAGTCCTTCCGCTTCTGGCATGAGGGTCGTCACAGGGAACTGGGTGGAGAAAAGCGGGGCGTTGACAGTCACGGTCACCAAGGCCGAGAAAAGCTACGATGATTACCTGCGATTGCACGTCCGCGTAGACAACAGCGCCTCGTATACCCGGACACTGCCGCTCAAGGACAATTTCGAGGCAGTCGACAACACCGGGAAGACCTACCCTCCGTCTCCCGACAGCGAGGCGAGCCAGTGGCCGGGCAGCATACCTGCTCACGGGTCTGTCAGCGGAGTCATCGCACTGGGCGGCCAGATTGAGCCCAGCGCCAAATCCCTTACGATCTCCTTCGCCGCCGTGTTGGGCTACGCCGAGCCCTCTCCCCCTCAAGGGATCACCGTGAAAGGCATTGTGCTGCCTCCGTGACGGATGGTGTCCCGCCGATGGTGTAGCAGCGATCACCCTGGATGACCTGCCCCGCCCCCGATCCTGGCTGGCTATCGGGCGGCCCCTCCCACGGCTTGGAGGGCTTCGGTGGTGGAAAGGATCAGCAGGCCAGAGGCGTGCGTTGCTCGGGCCGTGTTCTGTCGAAACCCGTCAGGGCTGAATGTTCTCCAGGTCCTCGAGGAGGCCGGAGTGCGTCGGCTGCCACCCGAGGGCATCGCGGGTGTGGGCGCTGGACGCCGGCTGGTCCATGGCGAAGATCGGGCCGAACGGGGCGAAGTTCTCCTGCGGAACCTCCTCGACCGGCAGGCCCAGTCGCCGGCCGATGACTGTCGCGATGTCCCGCACCGCGTCGCCCTCGTCGCCGACGGCGTGCCAGGACGTCCCGGCCGGTGCCGACTCGAGGACCAGACGGAACAGGACCGCTGCGTCGAGCGCGTGCACAGCCGGCCAGCGCTGGGTGCCGTCGCCCGGGTAACCGGCCACCCCGGTGCGGCGCGCTGCATCGACCAACAGGCCGGCGAATCCGCCCTGGCCCTCGTTGTGGACCGTGCGCGGCATGCGGACAGCCATGCTGCGCAGACCGCGCGAGGCGAGATCCAGCAGCGCTGTGATCGAACGGCCTCGACCGCCCACCGGTCCGTCGGTCGGCAGCGGATCGGCCTCGGTGGAGGCGCGACCCGGGACCCAGGGCGTACCCGAGACCGTGACGATCGGGCGGTCGCTGCCGATCAGTTCCTGCCCCAGCGCGCCGAGAGCGGCGCTCTCCTCGGCGATGGCCTGCGCGAGCGCATCCGGACTGCTGTAGTCGCGTCCGAACGCCAGACTGATCACGCCGTCGCACTGTGCAGCGCCGGACCGCAGTTCGTCGAGGTCCGCCAGGTCTCCTCGCAGCACCTTGGCACCCGCGCTCTCAAGGGCCTGCGCGGAGCCGTCCGAGCGAGCCAGTGCGAGAACGGTGTGGCCGTTGCCGAGCAGTTCAGCGACGACGGCGGAGCCGATGGTGCCGGTACCGCCGGTGATGAAGACGCGCATGAGCTCTCCCTCAAGTGATGGGACTGTTGTCCCATCACTGACCTTACACAGTGACGGGACAGGTGTCCCATCACCTATTCTGGTCTCATGGCTAGATGGCAACCAGGGGCGACCCAGCGACTCGTCGTCGCGGCCGTCGACCTGTTCACCGAGCAGGGATACGACGCCACCACGGTGACGCAGATCGCCGAGCGCGCCGGCGTCACCAAGAGCACCTTCTTCCGACACTTCTCCGACAAACGAGAGCTACTGGTCGCCGGCCAGGAGACGCTCAGCAGGCTGCTCGCCGACGGCATCACCGAGGCGCCTGCGGGCGCCAGCCCGCTCCAGGCGGTGGCAGCCGGTCTCGAGCGCGCATCGAGCGCCATGGGGCCGACGAACCGCGAACTCGGCCCCCGCCTCAAAGCAGCCGTGGCAGCCAGCACCGAACTGCAGGAGCGCGACGCCCTCAAGAGCGTCGGTCTCGCGGCCGCCATGACAGCCGCGCTCATCGCCCGCGGTGTTCCCGACCTGACTGCGCATCTCGCGGGCGAGCTGGGAGTCCTCGCGTTCAAGCAGGGCTACGCCCAGTGGTCCGAAAGCAATCGTGATGACACAGAAGGGCTCGCGCCTCACGCACTGGCAGCCCTGGAGGACCTGCGCGCGGCAACTGCGTCGCTGGGCTGATCGACGCCGCCTGACTGTTCGCCGACCGGACCCTGTCGGCGCCGTGAGTGCTGCGCCCGGCGCCGCGTCACATGGCTTGACCTGCCGCAACAGGTTCGGGAAACAGGCACAAGCGACTTCTCAAGCTGACCATGTAGGACACGGTCTAAGCCCTATCGAGTGCGGCCCGCCCCCTTCAAAGGCAGCGCTGCGGCATACCGGTGCGCGGCGACAGCCGTCCCGGCGGGCGCGTGGCCGCGGCGAGGGCGTTGTAGACCGAGTCGGCCTCGCCCGGCGTAACCGCCTTGCGGGACTGGCTGGGAGCGGAGCCCCCACAACGGCCATCAGCCACTCCCGCACACCGAGCCAGCCACCCTGCCCTTCACCACCACGGCACAAACAGCTGTCGTTCTCCTGGTGCAGGTTGCTGTCGTTTCCCGCTGAAGGTCTGTTGTCGTATGTGGAGGCGTGTGGCGGGAAGCCTGTCGCCGTGCAAACCGCAGTAGCGCCACCACGAGCCCCAGGACTGGGCACCCGACCAGCCACAACACCCGCTGACATCTATGCCGTCACCCACTGACGAAAGGCCGCAGCCCATCACCGAACCGGCCTGCCCCGCTCCCCCACGCGCGGGACACCCCCCCCGGCCCCGGCGCGGGTGTCCACCCCGCGCCTGCACACCCTGACGGACACACGCCCTGCCGTGCCGTGAACCCTAGCGCCCACCAGCCCGCATGAACACGCCGTGTCCAACCTGCCAACGGACTCCTGCGGGACGGCCCCCTGGACAGACAGCCTTGAACCAGTCGAGCACGGCCCACCCAGGGCCGTCACCACCACGGGGAGCCCCGCGATGAGCCCGCTGCAGATCCTGTCCCTGTTCCTCGCCCTGTCCACCGCCCTCAACATCGCCATCACCACAGGCCTACTCGCCCACCAAGCCGGCGCCGGCATCCCCCATGCAATCCCCACCGGCGCCGGCGCCGCAGCCACCACCCTGGGCATCTACTTCACTGCCGTCGCCGCCTACGCATGACCCCGCGAGCGACAGCCACGCCGTCCGTGATGAGAACCTGAGGGTCGTGCTGCATCGCACAACTGGTGCTGCGGAAGCCCCGCCGACCTCAGTGTCGGTGGCAGCGCCTAACTTTTGCGCATGACTGATCAGCAATGGGCGGGCATACGTCAACGCGTCGAGGCTTTGGGGGCGTCCCCCGCGAGCAACGAAGTGTTCGGGGCCCTGGGGCACAAATGGGTTCTGGAGGAGCCGCTCAGCCACGCCGAACTCGCTGAGCTCGAGGACCAGATGAAGGTGCGGCTACCCGAAGGATTCCGAACATTCCTCCTTCGAGTCGGCACGGGTGGAGCAGGTCCCGCCTACGGCGTGTTCCCAGTGCGGCGAGTGCAAGGCCACTGGCGGTGGGAGGGAGACGCCGCTGAGCTGACCGACCTGTCCCGGCTTGCCGAACCCTTTCCGGAGCACGGCCCGGATCCGAAGCTTCTGGAGGAACTGGCAGCCCAGCACCCTGAAGAGGAGGACTTCGACGACGTCGAGGAGTTCGACGACGCCATCGAGGCGTGGGACGAACGCTGGGACGCCGTCATGTTCAACCCTGATCGCACCGTCGGTGCCATCGTCATCTCCCACCGCGGCTGCGCCTTGCGCGATTGGCTGGTCATCAGCGGCGCACACCGCGGCACGATGTGGACCGACGATCGTGCGGACGAGGCTGACCTCGCCCCACTTCTCAACGACGACGGGACCCCAGTAACGTTCACCCGTTGGTACACCGACTGGCTGGGCCACGCCGAACGCACAACACTGGCAGCAACCTAGAGCTCGACCCGCGCGACTGAGCGCCATGCCGACACGCCAGCCCAACTCCGTGGACCACACGACCGGAGGACAGGCACGGTGCGTGTTCCGCAATGGTGCTTCACGAGTGCTAGTAGGGCTTGGTCAGCTTCACTCGTGAGTGGCGTGTCTGTGGGGCTGTGGGCGTCGTTGGGGTGGTGTGACACCTGGGGAGATGGCCGGGGTCCGGGAGGACCTGGAGGCGTTCACGGCGGAGTTGTTCGACGGGTTCTTCCGTGCTGACCAGCGGCGGTGGGGGCAGGTGTATGTGCGCGGGCTGCTGCTGGACGGGCGGCGCAAGTCGGTGGAGCCGATGGCGGCCCGGCTGGACGAGGACGGCAACCGGCAGGCACTGGCCCATTTCGTGACGACGAGCCCATGGAATCCGGCGCACGTGCAGGCCCGCCTGGCCTGGAAGATGCAGGA
>NZ_JBSFVU010000120.1:0-5279 GCF_053592475.1 Streptomyces sp. NPDC002671 | reverse complement strand
CTCACGGAACTCCGCGTCGTACTTCTGTTGCTTGGACCCCATGAACCTCAACTTCCCCTGGTATCACGGACTCCACGCTACGAGGGGACCTTCAAAGGCGGGCACCACCTACCTCGCCCTGATCCACGCGTCAGCAGGGGCCACCCTCCTCGTCAGCGTCTGTCGACGGTCGAGTAATACGTGACCGTCGGCAGACGCGGACGGCTGTTACGCAGGGAGTGTCTTTGCAGACGTGCTCGGGGGTGTCTGCGGATAGAGTACGTGCCGCTCGACTGCCGACCAGATGGTGCTAGTCACCACGTAAAGGGATGCGGCGAGCGGGACGACAGCGATGGTGATCAGCGTGAAGAAGGACGTCACTGGCAGCACCCGCACGAGACCGGCGACAGCATCCGCGCCCGGCACCGACGGGTCTATGCCCGTGTCAGAGGTCGCCTGCTGCTGTCGCGTGCGGCGGTAGGTGATCGTGGCGACCACCGCGGTGATCGCGAAGAGCACCATGTGGACGAATCCTGTGGCCCCGAACACGTCGCCGTGCACGAGCGCGTCGGTCCACCGCTCACCGAGCGGGGCGCCGAGGAGACGGTGGCTGAGCAGTTCGTTCGGGCCGCTTCCGATGCGGCTGCTGGAGAACACCCGATACATCAGGTAGAAGGCCGGCAGTTGGAGCAGCATCGGCAGGCATCCGGTTACCGGAGACACTTTTTCCGCCGCGTACAACTCGGCGAGCGCCTTGCGTAGCGCCTCAGGGTTCTTCGAGTGCTTTTTGCGCAACTGTGCGACTTGCGGCGCGAGCTGAGAGCGTGCCTTCTGCCCCCGTGCCCCGGCGCGGGCGAGCGGATGCAGAGCGAGCCGTACGCAGAGGGTGAACAGGACGATCGCGGCGACCACAGCGGAGGTGTGGAACAGTGGCTGGAGTAGGGCGGCGATGCTGTCGACCAGGTGAGCGAAGGCAGCGAAGATCGGGGTCATGGGTGTGCCCTCCGAGGGTCACGTCATATCGACTGGGATGCGGCGTGACGACCGGCGCAGGGGGCGCGGAGGCAGGGGAAGAAACAGGCGAGCCGTAGCCTTCGGCGGATCGAGATCCAGGATGGGCCTCGGACGAGCCGGTCGGCCATTCATGACAGAGCGGGCCCGGCAGGTTGCCGCGCTCTGGGACGCGACGGTCTCATGGACGCGGCGACACAGCAGGAGGCGGCGTTCTGGCTGTCTGTTTCTTGACGATTCTGCCCGCGGACGGTGTCACGGGCGGACGTGTTGGCCCCTACGCGGCCGTCGGAAGGCGGCGGCCGGGAGCCCGGGGCCGAGTGCGGCCTCGAGCGTCCGGGTCACGTTGGGGCAGGAACGCGGTGCGTTCCCTGCGGTCTCGGAGCGCCGTCCGCACCCGCTGGCGGGGCACGACGGGCACCGACCGGGCAGCCATGACCGTGCAGAAGACGAGTGCTGCGGCCGCCGTAGCCGTCGCCGCGACGGCAACGGCCGAGGAAAGCGAAAAACCGGGTTCAGCGAGGAAGACCTGCGCGAGCACGAGCACCATCAGCACGGCTGACGACCGCAGCGGTGCAACACCTCTCATCACAGGGTCCTCCTCTCCGTGCGGGCCCACATACGCGGGCGGACGTCAAGCTCCGCTCTACTGCGTCCCGTTATACACGAACGGCGGACACAAGCGCCCCAACTTCGGTGCTCCGAGGCCAGTTCGGGTCGAGAACGGAGCCCACCCCCGGCGAGGAATCCGTTGAGGATGCCATGCCAGCTTGAGCCTCCTGCGAACCAGGGTCTCCAGCTCGCTGGAGTGCTTCCCCGGCGGCCGGATACTCGTCAGCGTCCCGACCCTGGACATGCTCGCGCAGACCGCCCAGGCAT
This sequence comes from Streptomyces sp. NPDC002671, assembly GCF_053592475.1. NCBI lineage: Bacteria > Bacillati > Actinomycetota > Actinomycetes > Kitasatosporales > Streptomycetaceae > Streptomyces > Streptomyces sp. NPDC002671. The sequence goes on along the minus strand of NZ_JBSFVU010000120.1, from coordinate 3,410 downwards.
GGCGCCTGGTGGGCCACCGGGCCCCGATGGCCGCGGTGTGCTCGCTCGAGAACGACACGGCCCTGAACGAGCTGGGGGTGCGCACCACCACCAACCCCATCCAGCTCGCCCTGTGGGCCGGGCACAGGCCGATGGTCGTGTTCGCCATGTACGCCTCCCTGGTGGACCGTGAGGACATCGACGCACCGATATATAGGCCAGCGGAAGGTTTCGCGGGCCGCTGGAGGCCGCTCTGGCAGGCGGAGAGCGCCTCTACGGGCAACGCATGGACGGCTTCGACCTCGCCATCGTGGACAAGGCCCACGGCACCGCCGGTGATCTCGGACGGCCGTGGGTAACGATCCACGACAACGCCCGCATCCTGGCGGACTTCCGGCTCTACCTCACAGCCACGCCACGCATCCTGGCCGCGGCCCAGCCGCAGAAGGGCGCGGACGGCCAGGAGCTGGAGATCGCGAGCATGACCGACGACCCCGAGGGCCCCTACGGCGCGTGGCTGGCCGAACTGGGGCTCTCGGAGGCGATCGAGCGCGAGATCCTCGCAGGGTTCGAGATCGACGTACTGGAAATCCGCGACCCTTCCCCCGTCCTCGGGCTGTCGGAGGAGGCGCGCGGGGCCGGCGCCTGGCCCTGCTGCAGACCGCGCTCCTGGAGCACGCCGCCCGGCACAACCTCAAGACGGTGATGACGTTCCATCAGAAGGTGGAGGAGGCTGCCGGCCTTCGCGGGGAAGCTGCCCGAGACGGCCGCCGAGCTGTGCGTCAACGACGTCTCGGACGACGACTTGACGGCCGCGGGCCGGCTGCCGAAGTCGCCGATCGACGCTGAGTTCTACGAGCTGGAGGCCGGACGTCACGTCCCGCCTGACCGGGTGTGGTCAGCGTGGCTGTGCGGCTACCACCTCGTGTCCGAGCGGCGGGAAGTGCTGCGCCAGTTCGCCAACGGCATCGACCAGTCGCGCAGTTTGGCATCGGTGCCATAGGGGGGCTTTCAGCAGTGCTTTGTCGCTGCCACCATCTGGCCTCGACAGCGTGAATCGGCTTCGTTCGACGGCGGGATTCGGCCCCACTTGGCGATCTTTCGGGCATGATCTGCCAATGGAATCTGCCCCCACCCAAGTCGCGCGGCATGCTGATCCGACATGCCGGGCCCGACGACGGGGCATGGCGACGGGGCGGGGAGGATCGAGTTGATCGTCTGGGTGAACGGTGCGTTCGGCAGCGGGAAGACCACGCTGGTGGACGAGCTGCGTCCGCGCTGGCCCGAGGCGCTGGTCTTTGACCCGGAGATGGTCGGCTATGTGCTGCGGGAGATCGTGGAGGTGCCGACCGGTGATTTCCAGGATCTGCGGCTGTGGCGGCGGCAGGTCGCCGACCTGGCGGTGGGGCTGGTCGAGGAGTACCACCGCCCGGTTCTGGTCCCGATGTCCTTGGTCAATCCTGGGTATGTCGGTGAGATCTTCGACGTGTTGAGGGACGCGGGCATCACCGTCCACCACTTCTTCCTCAAGGTCTCCCGGGAGGTCCTGGAGAAGCGGATCGACGGACGGAGCTTCACCCCGCACGACCCCGAGCAGGACGAGCGGGTCCGGCGCTGGTGCAAGGGCAGGATCGGATCGTGCATGGCCGCGGCTGACACCCTGCCCAGCGACACGGTGTCCCTGGACGGCGAGCTGTCGCCGCAGGAGCTGGCCGACCAGGTGCTGAACCGTATCGGAGCGGGCCCGAGCCGGTAAGGCATCCGGTCTGGTGATGGCGGTGATGGCCTGCGGTCATCCGCCGTCTTGATGGGTCTTGGCATGGGGTGGCGGGATGACCGGGGGGGGGTGATCAACGCGGTAGCCCAAGGGCCTCCCTCTTCCACGACACGGTCACCGTCGCCGCGATCCGGCTGTGGGTCCACCCGTAGGGCCCAGCCGTGGGCTATCGCATGACCGGCCGGTTGGCAGAGGTGTACTCGTCCGCCACGTTGAAGACGCTGGCGCAGCCCGGGCATTCCGCATTACCGAACAGATAGGCAAGTCCATCGGCAAGGACCTCCTGCCCATCGCGGACAGCCGTCTCATGCATCCACCTGCCGGTTCCGGTGAGTTCCTCACAGGCCACCGGCTGCAGGTCCCGTCGCTTCACATCACCCAAATCCCAGTCCCGGATCGCGGAGTACCGACCGTAGTCGCCGATGGCGATCGTGTCCTCTACCCCGCAGTGGGGACAGGCCAGCAGATAGAAGTCATCGGTGAAGTCACCCAGGACCGCCGCCCAGTGGTACTCCTCCTCGACCGAGAGCAGGGCACGGAAGGACACAAGATAGTCAGCGGGCCGCGACCGCAGGTGCCCGTCCAGCACGTCGCGGAACTCCACGATGGCGTCGGCGCAGTCCGCCAGCAGATCGTCGCAGCCATGATGCCCTGCCGCACGCTCCAGGATCTCTCCAGCCAGGGCGCGCGCCTGCGCACTGCGCGGCGCGAGACGCACCAGGCGCGGGACGGCAGCGAAGCTGGCCGGGGACACCAGGTCATGCTCGAGGACAAGCCGCCATCCCAACTCCTTCCACGCCTCTGCGTCGTCATCGCACTCGACCCGCTCCAAGAGCTCCGGAACACGACCAACCTCGAACCAGCAGTCACGCATCTGTGCCCAGTCCACCACTGCGGTATTGAACCTTCCCGAGGTGGCCAGAGGCGAGGTCGCACGCGCAGCTCAGCGGTGGTGGCATCTGGCTGTGTCGGTTTCTGAGGGGTTCTGGCACACATTCCGTGAGGACGATCAACGGCGTTCTGCCACGGTGACGTGGCGTCATCTGGGAACGTGGTGCGGTGTGATGACCTCATAGCGGTGTTGTTTCCGCATTTCAGCGCGGTTCTGGTGGAGCGGATGTTCACGGAGTGCGGTGTGGTGCACATCGTTGCGAGAACCTTCGATGGGCCTGCTTCTTGTCCGGACTGTGAGCTTGCTTCGGGTCGTGTGCACAGCTGCTATCAGCGTCGGCTTGCTGATACTCCGGTCGGTGGCCAGCCGGTGGTGATCGAACTGACCGTGCGGCGGTTGTACTGCGATAGCGACCTGTGCGGGCGACGTACGTTCGTCGAGCAGGTCGCGGGGCTGACGTTCAGGTACGGGAGACGCACTCCAGCTTCACGCTATGTCCTGGCAGCCGTTGCGGTCGCCCTCGCCGGCCGCGCCGGGCGGGGCTTCACCCTTGGTCGTGGACACCGGTTGTTATGCGGCGGTGGCCAGCGTAGTTGATCGTTGTTCGTAAGCGATCGGGTTGATCTGGCCGAGGCGGGAGTGCCGTCGCTGGGTGTTGTAGCGGGTCGCCCATCGGAAGACCGCGAGCCGGGCCTCAAGGGCCCCGTTCCACCGCTTCCGTCCCTGGAGCGTCTCGCGTTTCATGGTCGCGTTCAGGGATTC
>NZ_JBSFVU010000119.1:0-5383 GCF_053592475.1 Streptomyces sp. NPDC002671 | reverse complement strand
GTCACACCACCCCAACGACACCCGCAGCCCAACAGACACGCCACTCCCGAGTGAAGCTGACCAAGCCCTACAAGGTCCTGGACCAGCTCCGGGGGCAGACGGTCGACCACCCTCGCGCCACGCTGGTCGCCGCTGGCCTACTGCCCGACCGCGACGAGCAACTCGCCCGCCTGGAACACTGGTCGAGCAGGACCATCGCCCGCGTCCCTCCAACCGGACGACCGCCGGACCCTGCACACGTTCGTCCACTGGCACCCTCTGTGCCGACTCCGTGCGCTCACTCCGGGGCGCCACGTCACCAACAGTCAAGCCAGCGCCACCAGGTCGGAGATCCGCAACTGCGTCCGTCTGCTGGAACGGCTCCACCAGCAGCAGCTCACGCTCACCGACCGCACCTCGGCCCTGCTTCTGCTGCTCTTCACCCAGCCCGTCGGCCGTATCAGCCGACTGACCACCAACCAGGTCACCGACCTCGGCCACCAAGTCACCCTCCGGCTCGGACCAGAACCAGTCCCGAATACGCCGCGGGCCTTGGTAAACGCTGGCAATCCACCGCGCCGTGTCTCGGGCCTGTCTGGAGTTCTGATCACCGGGCAGGGAAAGGATTGAAGAGATGATCATCGCACTAATAGCTTTTCAGTCGACCGTGACACCGCCCGAGGAGGTGAGACCCCATGAACGCTGTACCGACGTGGGTGCTCCCGCTTCCCGTCACGGCTGGCGATTGACGTAGTGTCGCCGCCGGGAGCGCCTCGACAACAAGGCACTCCCGAAAGGCAACACCCATGCACTCTCTGCAGTTCACCGCCGAGTCGTCGTCGAACGGCATCTTCGAACGCGACTTCACCGTGGGCGGCGTCCCGGCGTCCTCTGGTCGTCGGCCTCCAACGCGCCGATCGCGCGCCCCTGATCCTGATGGCCCACGGCGGCGGCAATCACAAGAAGCACCCGGCGATGTCCGGCCGCGCCCGGCTCCTGGTGGCCGGCTGCGGCTTCCACGTCGCCGTCATCGACGCGCCCGGTCACGGCGACCGGCCGCGTACGGCGCACGACGAGGCGGAAATCGCCGAGCTGTTCCGGGCGCGGGCGGCGGGCGAGCCGGAAGGCCCGATCGTCGTGCGCTACAACGACCACCTGGCGGAGCTTGCCGTGCCCGAGTACCGGGCGATGCTGGACGCCCTCAAGGAGCTCCCGGAGATCGGCACCGACGGGCCCGTCGGCTTCTGGGGCATCAACATGGGCACCGCGATCGGCGTACCGTTCGTCGCGGTCGAACCCAGGATCAAGGCCGCGGTCTTCGGCCAGCACCGGCCCGACGTCCTGGCCGAGAAGGCGAAGCAGATTACCATCCCGATCGAGTTCGACCTGCAGTGGGACGACGAGCACATCTCGCGCGAGGAGGGTCTCGCGCTGTTCGACGCCTTCGCCTCGAAGGAGAAGTCGCTGCACGTGAACTCGGGCAAGCACAAGGAGCTACCCAGGTTCGAGGCCGACAGCGCGGTCCGCTTCTTCGCCCGGCACTTCGGCCGAGCGGTCACCGTCTAGGCCTGACGTGCGCGGCATCGGCGCCCGGCTCGCCAGTCGGGCGTCGGCACCGCGACCCCGATCGGGTGTCGCCGTCCATGCAGGCGCGGATCTCGTCTTCGTCCAGGCGTGCCCAGTACGGGAAGGACGCCTTGTCGTCGCCGCGCAGGCGGGGCCTGACGACCAGGAGCAGCAGCACGGCGGCCGCTCCGAGGGCGAGGACGGCGAGTGCGCCGAAGACCTTCGTCGCGGTCGGCAGGTTCTTGTCCGCGATGGACGCAAGGCCAGCGAGGACGGCGCCATCTGACACCCGATCAGGTGTCAGCCTCCAAAGTCGGCTGCACGTACTGACCCAAATCATCAGTTACCCCTGCGGGTAGCGCGACGGCGCAGGAGGATCATGAGCGTCTCGCGTGCGTCCCGGCGCCGCTCCGCTAGCCGGTCAAGAAGGGGAGTGCCGACCTGTCCAGGACGGGCGAAGCCCAGCGTGTAGGCCCGTCGACACCGCCAAACCGGCCGAGGATGCGCGGGTCATCTGGTGGCGATCGCTCCGATCCCTTCCCTCCATTCATGACACTTCGTCAAACTACATTCATGACCGAGGCGGTATCGATTACCCGTGCGCGGCCGATCCTGGGCGACCTCGCCCGCCGGGTCGCCACCACCCGTGAGCCCATCGTCCTGACCGACCACGGCCGGGCCATCGCCACCATCGTGCCCATGCCCCCAGGGTGCGCCGACAACCCCGGTGGCAGACCCGAGGAAGCGGCCGGAGTGGCGCCGGCCGCATGAGCAGCCCACAACGGCGCATCGCCGACCAATACCGTCTGGTACGCGAGCTGGCTGGAGGCGGCTTCGGCCGCATCTGGCAGGCCCACGACGAACATCTGGACGTCGATGTGGCGGTCAAGGAGGTGTGGTTCCCTCCCGCCATCGACCCGGCCGAGCACTCCCGGCGGCTCGAATACGCCACGCGGGAGGCCCGCAACGCCGCGAAGCTGCGCAGTCATCCGCACATCGTGCCGGTCTACAGCGTCGTCATCGAGGACGATCGGCCGTGGATCGTGATGGAGCTGGTCCACGGCGGTTCGCTGGCAGACCGGCTGACGCAGGGCTCGCTGCCGCCGAAGGAGGTGGCCGATGTCGCGGAGGCGATACTGAAAGCGCTGAACGCGGCCCACAAGGCCAGGGTGGTCCACCGGGACGTGAAGCCGGCGAACATCATGCTTGCCGACGACGGCCGGATACTCCTGACCGACTTCGGTATCGCCGCCCACCAGGACGACACCCGCCTCACCACCGTCGGCAACGTCATCGGGACGCCGGAATACCTTGCCCCCGAGCGCATCAACGGCGCGGAGGCCGGGCCCGCGAGTGACCTGTTCGCCCTCGGCGTCACGCTCTACCGCGCAGCCGAGGGCAAATCCCCGTTCCGGCGCGAAACGGACACTGCAACCCTGGGCGCGGTGGCGACGCAGCCGCCGCCGATGAAGAAGGCCGGCGGCCTCGAACCGTTGATCTTCGGCCTATTGGACAAGGACCCCAAAAAGCGTCTGACTGCCGCTGCCGCGCTGGAGAGGCTGCGCGGTTGGCGGACGGGCCAGAAGCCCCCGGACGACAGCCCGTTCGAGGCGGTCTGGACGGGCAAAGAACCTCTGGACACCTATGCCGAGAAGCTCCCCAATCCTCGGTCTTCGCGGACGTTCGCGGGATGGTTCGGAACAAAGAAGTTTGCAGTGCCTGAGGTGAGATCGGGCTGGGTCTTGCACGTCGGCCCGAAATACATCATGACCACCGACTCCACAGAGCGCCGTGAATTCACTTGGGACCGGATCTTGTACATCTCCATCAGGGAGTTCCGGAACTGGGGTCCCTACAAGTTCACCGTGCTCTACCTGACGTTCATGCCGGGCTCCGAGCCTCCCATGCTGAAGCCGGCGGGATGGCCCTATCCGAAGATGCCTCCCCCCGAAAGCTTCCCAGAAGTCCCGGTCTGCCTCCTGGGCCCGATGACGCCGGAGCAGCGGGCTGAGTTGGCCGAGGCCCTCGGCAGATACGGCGGCAGGCGCTGGAAGCCCTTCGCACGTGCTGCCAATGAGTTCATCACAAGGATTCGTGGATGGAGACGGTGAGCGTGGCCTGGAGACTCGCAGTCGGCGGTCGAGTAGGAACCATGCAGAGTTCCAAGTGCGATTGCGACCGTGAGGTAGCGGTGCAGGGACGTCTTGGGGATACCGGTCTTCTCGGCGATCTCGCCGAGGCTGCCGCCCTGCTGCTTGAGGAGCCTGGCGTACTCGATCTTGTCGGCGAGGTGGGCGACGGGACGGCCGATGCGACGGCCTGCGGCTTCGGCCACGGCGCGGGCGTGGGCGGCCCGTTCAGCGGTGAAGGTACGTTCCATCTCAGCGAACAGGGCCAGCAGCAGGAAGGCGATGCGACCCATGCCCTCGTCGGTGGTGTTGATCGGCAGCGGGTCGGCCAGCGAGCGCACGCCGAACTGCTTGCCGGTCAGGTCGTGGACGAGGTTGAGGACTTCGCGCAGGTTGCGCCCGAGCCGGTCGAGGGTGTGTACGACGACGGTGTCGCCGGGGCGGGCGTAGGCGAGCAAGTCGGCTAGGCCGGGGCGGTCGACGGTGGCTCCGCTCTTCTTGTCCACGTAGATCTGCTTGTCGGGGATGCCCTCCTCACCGAGGCAGTCGAGTTGGCGTTCCAGGCTCTGCTTGATGGTAGGGGGCGCTGCGGTGACGTGGCGGTGGTCGGCTCGGAGGAGTACGCCGACTGGTCGAGGCAGCTGCTTGCGCGGGAGGTGGTGGAGGAGAAGCTGCCCGCCTACCTGGTGGAGGTCGGGCTCGCCGAGGAGGGCGAGGCCGCCTGATTCGACGCCGTGTCCTTCCGCCGCCAGTTGGAGGACCGGCTGCGGGTCGCCGCCGCGGCGGCGTCCTGATGCGGGTGGCCGTCTCCGTGCGCGAGGGCGCCATCTCCTCGGCGACGCTACTCAAGAGGCTCCGGTCCGGGTCGCACAAGAACGCCACGTACGTAGCCTTCCGCGAGGTCCGCCGCGTCATCCGCGCCGTCCAACTCCAGCGGTATCTGACGGACGCACCGCTGCGCCGACGCGTGACCGCGGCGACCAACAAAGTCGAGTCGTTCAACCGGTTCTCCCAGTGGGTCGGCTTCGCCAACCAGGGCATCATCGCCGACAACGACCCCGTCGAGCAGGAGAAGGCGATGAAATTCAACTCTTTGCTCACGAACGCCGTGATCTTCCACAACGCCCTGGACATCGCCGAGATCGTCCGCCAGCCCCTGGAAGAAGGGGCTGGGAGATCGACCCCGAGGACCTGGCCCACACTCGCCGTACCTGACCGAGCACATCAAGCGGTTCGGCGAGTACAGCACGCACGAACTCGCCATCGAGCCCAAGGCGTACAAGACGAAACTCGACGTCGACTTCACCTGCTGCGCGAGCCAAACCAGACCGCGGCCAGCCTCGGCCGAGCCGCCTGAATGCCGAAGGACTTCACCCTGCGTAGACGCAAGATCCGGACGGTGATCCCGGGAGAAGGCCGGCCAGGGGGCCAACCTCAAGAAGCCGGCGAGGTGCGCGATTCTCCGCTCCCTTCGGCACCGTCCCCATAGCCGGTACGGTGGGTGGCCCTTCGAACCCGACCAAGGGGTTGACGTGTGGGGAAACAACGGCCGTCCGGGAAAGGCCTTATGGGGCGGTGGCCTCGCGCTGCTTCTGGTAGCGGTTCTCACAGTCTGTGAAGGTCCCCTCGTAGCGTGGAGTCCGTGATACCAGGGGAAGTTGAGGTTCATGGGGTCCAAGCAACAGAAGTACGACGCGGAGTTCCGTGAG
>NZ_JBSFVU010000118.1:0-5608 GCF_053592475.1 Streptomyces sp. NPDC002671 | reverse complement strand
ACACCCCAACCCCGCCGGCATGCAACCGAACTCGTCGGCATGATCAACGCCGCAAAGCTGCCCGCGACATGGGCATCTTGAAAGTCGCTCAACACTCCACCGAGCTGGGAATCCACGCCCACCACAATCTCGGGCTGGGCGTGGCCAACTCGGTCGTCGCCGTCGAGAACGGCGCCACCCGCGTCGACGCCTCCCTCGCCGGCCAGGGAGCCGGGGCGGGAAACTGCCCCCTGGAAGCGTTCATCGCCGTCGCCGACCTGACGGGCTGGAAGCACGGCTGCGACCTGTTCCCCCTGATGGACGCGGCCGACGACGTCGTACGCCCCCTCCAGGACCGCGAGGTGCGGGTGGACCGCGAGACCCTCACCCTCGGCTACGCGGGCGTGTACTCCAGCTTCCTGCGTCACGCCGAAACGGCCGCCCGCCACCACGGCATCGACACTCGCGCCATCCTCATCGAGGCCGGACGGCGCAAGATGGTCGGCGGCCAAGAGGACATGATCACCGACATCGCCCTCGACCTCGCCGCAACCCGCACCAGCTGACCGCAAGGGCCGCACACGTCGTTAAAGGGCGTTTTGCCCCGCTAAGGACAAGCGATCAATGGAAAAGGACCACATCATGTGCAATTCGGGGACCAGTCACAGACCGCACGTGCCGTCGCGGCGTTCGGTCCTGCAGACGGTCACGGCAGCCGCGGGGGCTTTCGCGGCCGGGACCCTGGCCACCGGTTCGGCACGGGCAACGACTACAGCGGCCTCGGCCTCGCCGACAGCTGCGGTCAGTGACAAGGGCACGCATCTGGTGCTGCTCGGCACGGCCGGCGGCCCGCCTCCGTTCGCAGACCGGATGGGCATCTCATCCGCGCTCGTGGTCAACGGGCGAACCTACGTGATCGACTGCGGTCGCGGGGCGGTGACCCAGTTCCTGCGTGCCGGACTCGACCCGCGATCGCTCTCCGGAATCTTCCTCACCCACCTGCACGCCGACCACACCGTCGACTACTTCGCCTTTCCACTGCTGTGCGGCGGCATGCCCAAGCCCTTCGCCGGATTCAACCGGTTGCTGGACGTGTACGGCCCCGGATCCCCTGGAGAACTCCACAACACCAGCGGCAAGGCGTGGTTCAACCCCGGCAACCCCTTCCCCGGCACCGCCGACCTGACGCGGCTCGCGGCCGAGGCGTGGGCTTACTCCACCAACGCCTTCACCGCCGAGGGGCTCGGCGGCGCACCGACGGACCTGCTGAACGTCCACGAGATCGGCCTGCCCGACGTCGGCGCCACGGCGGCCAACACCGCACCGCCGATGGCCCCGTTCACCGTCATGGAGAACGACGACATGAAGGTGACCGCGATCCTGGTACCGCACGGCGCCGTCTTCCCGTCGTTCGCCTACCGCTTCGAGACCGCCGACGGCTCGGTCGTCTTCTCCGGCGACACCGCGCCCACGGCGAACATTCCCGCCCTCGCGAAGGACGCGAGCGTGCTGGTGCACGAGGTCATCGACACCGCCTGGTTCCAGGAACAGGGCCTCCCCGCCCCGGTGATCGCACACATGCAGGACGTCCACACCCCCATCTCCGCGATCGGCCGGATCGGCGCCGAGTCCGGGGCGGACAAAGTGGTGCTGACGCACTTCTCGCCCGGTGACCCGCACGCGCGATCCGAGCAGTGGTGGGCCAAGCAGGCCAGGGCAAGCAAGAAGGCAGGCGGCTACCACGGACAGATAGTGGTCGGCCGCGATCTCTTGCACCTGGCGGTGAAGTAGCAGGCCGGATCGGGCTTACAACGGCTACTGGGGTTTTCTCTTCCAGGCGACGTCATGTCGGCGTCCCGGTCTCGGCGATGAACCCGTCAAATGGGTCGGGCCGGTACTGCATCCGTTTGAGGCAGGCGCGGACCAGCCCGGCCAGGTCATCGATAGTGCATGGCCGGGCCACGCACGGGATGTCAGGCGAGGCCGATCTGCTGGTAGAAGGTCAGGTTGTCCTTGGCGATGCGGATCACACCTGCCCAAGGCGACCAAGCCGTCGTCACTCTCCGACGAGATGGCCGACAAGGTCGCATCCACGGCCACCTATCCGGAGCCGCCCCGCACGATGACGAAGACCGAATGCAAGAAAGGACCACAAGGCGGCCAGTACTTCGCGGTCAAGTCCCGGTACGCGATGTGCACCGCAACCCAGTTCGTACAGACCTGGATGCAGAACGGCCGCCCTGTGGGGCAGAGCTCGTTCACGCTGTGGGTGATCGACACGATCCCGAAGAAATACGACCGCACGATCCGGATGCAGTACCTGTTCACCAACTTCGACAAGGCCGGCAGCACCCGCACGAGCGGCTTGAAGGGCGATACGGACGGCGACGTGAAGACGTGGCCCGCGTCCGTGAGCATGAAGTACGGCGGACAGGTCCCGCCCACGCAAACCTACGACTCCCTGAAGACCAAGCCCGAGTACTTCCACACCATGCTCGTCGAGCCCGGGCACGGCACCGGCAAGGACGACCTGGTGCAGATGGTGTACGAGCCGTACGTGAAGCTCACCTTCCCTGCGCCCTACACCTCGCCGAACACCGGCCGCGTCAACGTGGGACTCCTCGCCGGCCGCTGGGACTCCGCCTCGTACCTCTTCAACAAGACCGGCGACGGAAACCCGAAGAAGAAAGGCGGCGCGGCCCTGCCGGTGGTGCTCACCCTGCCCTACAGCTCCAAGGCCGGCGCTCCCGAGCGTGCAGTGGCCCAGCACCTGAAGGACGCGAGTGAAGCGCGAACGCGATGAGTATCCGTTCGCCAGCACCTACGAGGGCTCCGCTCAGAGCAAGTACGACACCACGAAGCCGAAGGACAACTTCTCCGCCAGGCCCATCCCTCAAGGTCCGCCGTGCTGCCGAGCTGGCCGCCGTGGCGGTAGAGGCTGCGGGCCGTCAGCACACCGCGGTGACCGGGGAGAAGATCACCACCGAGATGGTCCATACGCTGGCGAAGGAGGTGCTAACCCTCAACGAGCAAGTGGCCACCGTGGACAAACTCATTGCAGAACGCTTCCGCAGCCACCATCTCGCCGAAATCATCGAAACCCTCCCCGGCATCGGACCTGTGCTCGGTGCAGAGTTCCTCCCCGCGACAGGTGGCGACATGCACCGGCCCAGGCTCTATCACCGCGGGCTTCAGCGCGTCTTCTCCGCCCTGACCAGCATCCGCTTCTGTCCGGAGTCCCGCCGGTTCTACAACCGAAAGCGTGCAGAGGGAAAGCGGCACATTCAGGCTGTCATCGCCCTCGCCCGCCGACGCGTCAACGTCCTGTGGGCCCTCCTACGTGACGGACGCTGCTACCAACCCACACCACCAGCAGTGGCTGCTACTTGACAACACCATTGGGAGTCAGGCCACCGCGTGAGCGTCCGAGCCCGTGGTCCGGGAGCTCGTCAGCGACTTCGCCTAGGTTGTCCCGTTACAGATCACCCCTTTTGCGGCCTTCGCGGGTCAGCGTGCCGGCTCTACGGGACCTACGCTCGCGTGAACCCGTGGCTCCGCTCCACTTTCGCGACATGCAGCGTGTAGCTCTGGTACCACTCGGCTCGCCCGCGCTTTTGCGCTGCGCGGTGCTCGGCGTTGGTCCGCCACTCCGTGAGGGCGTCGGCGTCGCGGAAGTAGCTGACGGTGATGCCCAGCCCGCCGGGAGTCTGTGCGTGGTCCATCCCCAGGTACCCGGGGAGGTCCTTCACCAGGTCTTCCAGGCGCGCGTTGGTCTCGCTGTAGTCGTTCTGGTTCTGAGTTCGCACCGTGGTGAAGACAGCCACGTAGTAGGGGGGTTCATATGCTTCGACGGGCGTGACACGTGCTTCGGAGTGACTGCTCACGGCACCACTGTGGGGAAGGATGCGCACAACGATCCAGTGTCCTTTCCTGAACGGTATACATAGGGGATACGGCTCTTGGTCAAAGCTGTCCGAGCCGGCGTTCTCCGGGCCGCCTGAGGGCTAGCTTGGCCTCGCACCCCAGGTCAGCCGACCTGTTCGGCTTGGGCTCGGGTATGGGCGAGCCGGTAGGATCCGGTGCCCTTTCGGCTGATTGCCCACCCGCCCGCAGACACAACGCCCCGTTCCCCCAGAGCCGATTGCGCGGACGGTTACGCGGTGGGTCGCCGTGCGTACACCTCGACCTCGATCTTCATGCGGGGATGAGCGAGGCCGCACATGAGCATCGTGGCGGCCGGTCGGACCTGGCCGAAGGCGCGACGCAGTACTGGCCGGCAGGGCTCGAAGTCGGCCCGGTCGGGCAGCAGACAGCGCACCCGCACCACGTCGGCGAAGGTGCACTTCGCCTCGGCCAGCGCAGCCTCGATGTTGCGCAGGCACTGCTCGGCCTGCTCCACACGTCGTCGGAGATCGTCATGGTGGCGTAGTCGAACCCGGTCGTCCCGGACACATGAACCCAGTCGCCGTCGACGACGGCGCGGGCACAGCCGATCCGCTCTTCGAACATCGAGCCGCTGAGGATGGAACGTCGCTCCGTCATGTGCCGAACGCTAAGTGAGCAGCACAGATACGTCTAATACAGCTTCGGGTATGGAGTGATATCTCTGAGCGTATGGAACGCCCTGAACTTCCTCTTCAGCAACTGCACGCCTTCGTCATGCTCGCCGAGGAACTCCACTTCGGCCGCGCTGCCACCCGCCTGGGCATCGCCCAGCCGCCACTGAGCCAGCAGATCCGACGCCTGGAGGGCAAAGTCGGCCACGCACTGTTCAGCCGCGAACCAGGACGTATCGCCCTCACCCCGGCGGGCCGAGAACTCCTTCCTGCCGCTCGGCACGCCCTCAACGGCCTCGCGGACGGCCTGGCCGCAGCCCGAGACGTCGGCAGCGGCAGGGTCGGCCGGCTGCGGATCGGCTTCGCCGCCTCCCTCGCCCTGACCGTCCTGCCCGGCCTGCTACGAACCTTCCGGGAACGGTTTCCCGCCGTGGAGCTGGTCATCCAGGAAATGACCACCACGCCGCAACTGGCCGCTCTACGCGAGAGGACGATCGACATCGGCCTGCTGCGCGAACCGCCGGCCGACGACGCGGAACTCGCATTCGCGACCGTGCTGACCGAGCCGTTTGTGGCTGTCCTGCCGTCCGCGCACCCCTTCGCAGCACAACGCGCCGTCCGCATCGAGCAGTTGGCGGACTGCCCCTTTGTGCTTCTGCCTCGCGCCGTCGGCCCGCCGCTGTACGACCAGATCGCCAGCCTGTGCATCGCGGCAGGCTTCACGCCCCGGGTGGCGCAGCACGCCGTGGAATGGCAGACCGTCTGCGCCCTGGTAGAAACTGGGCTGGGCGTGTCAGTGGCCCCGGAGAGCATCCGCCGCATCCGCCTCAAGGGCGTTGCATTCCGCAGGATCGAGCCCAACACCACTCGCACACGAGTCGCCGTCGCCTGGCGTGAGAACGACTCAAATCCCCTGGTCCCACGCCTCCTAGCCGCTCTCGACCAAGATCCGCCGGACAGGTCCTAGTGCCACGATGCCGGCTGTCGTCCCGTACCTGCTCCGACTGACTGCCGATCCATCGATCCCACGCCGGAACGAGTTGTTCGGGCTCGTGCTCGTAGCCGCCGCCCTG
>NZ_JBSFVU010000117.1:0-5665 GCF_053592475.1 Streptomyces sp. NPDC002671 | reverse complement strand
GCTACGCAAACTCCGATGCTCAACCGCCCGGATCACCAACCTCGTCCAAGCGATACTCACGCTGCATCTGACCAGCTCAGGGTGAGGTTGGAAAACGCTCACTGTCACCTCCGGGACCCGGCATACGGTCGGAGATGGGTTCGGCAGTTGCGAGAAGTGCTCGGTGCACGCCTGCCCACACCACGGCGACAAGATCACCGGAGCCGACTTCCACTGTGTCGACTGCATCTCGTCGTCCGCGATCACTGTCGCCGTAACTGCTTCCGCCCCGCTTCAGTAGCCTGCGCCTGGTGGGGGCTCGCCCGATCAGCCCGTAGGCCTTGCAGCCTTCGAGAGAGTCCTGTACGCATTCGGGCCTGACGCCCTGCTGGCCAACGCTCCAGGCGTCACTGTTGGTGCACTCCCCTTGATGCAGATCATGGATTCCACCGACATGGAGATGGCCCTCTCTAATACTCCAGCAGGATTTCGCTGTCTGACCTGTGGGTTTCGCTGGGCGGCTGGAGTGTAGCGGGCCGCGGAGTGGTCAGGGGTGGCCTTCGGCAGGCCGCCCCTCGATCGTGCGACAGCGCCGCAGATAGTGGCAGCGGCGGGCGACCGCTTGGCGTCGTCGGCGCCAGTTCGACCAGCTCAGCGTGTGGTGTCGTCCTCGGTGGCCACGAAGGTGCGGGGGTCGGGGACGACAAGCTGCCAGGAGTCGCCGAACCTCCGCCACTGTGAACTCGATTGCCCCGGCTTCCTCACCGGTGCCGCCCCCTTTTCCCGGACCTGGTGCGCCGTAGCGGCCAGGAAGGCATGCGCGAGCATGGCCAGAGTGATGTGCCGGTACCAGCCCACGTAGCGACGGACTTCGTACTGGTCCAGGCCACACTCGTTCTTCGCGGCCTGGAAGCACTCCTCGATCGCCCAGCGCGTCCGGGCGATTCGCACCAGTTCCTGAACGGTGGTCTCCAAAGGGGCGTAAGCGAGGCAGTAGGCGATCTGGTCGGGCTTGCTGATGCTGCGCCGGGCCAGTGCCCACCGCATGCGGTGGGGTACTTCGCCCTGGTAGTCGAACTCGGTGACGGCCGGCAGCCGGACCGCTGCCCAGTGGTAGGCGCGAGGGCCCTTCGCGCCGTCTCCGCACGAGATCCTCTCCCATGCTTCGGCCGGAGCCTGTGCGAACAGGCCGTCGATCCGGGGGCAGCCCGCGGTGAACTGGGACTTGGGCACGGCCAGCACGTAGCCGACGCCTGACTGTTCCAGCAGTCGGCGGAAGCGGCTCTCCTGACCGTAGGCGGCGTCCGCGGTGACCCAGGCGATGGGCAGCGGCGAGGCGAGGGACCGCAGCACGATGTGCCGGGCCAGCTCGCCCTTGGTGGCAAACTCCCGCTCGTCGGGGACTTTGGCCGCGCGGCAGCGTTCGCGGTCCTCGGTCCAGGTCTTGGGCAGGTAGAGCTCGCGGTCGACCAGGGCCCGGCCCAGGGTGGTTGCGTAGGCGGCGAAGACGCCGATCTGGCAATTCTCGGTGCGGCCGGCAGTTCCGAAGTACTGGCGCTGAACCCCGGCGGAGGTGATGCCCTTCTTGATGAACCCGGTGTCGTCGATGATGAGGACCCCGTCGTTCTCGCCGAGCTTGTCGGCGACGTATTCCTGCAGGTCGTCACGGATGTCGTCGGGGTTCCACTTCGCTCCGGCGAGCAGGTGCTGCAGGCCGTCAGGGGTAGCGTGACCTGCCTGCTCGGCCAGTTGCCAGCTGTTCTTCCGGGCCACCGGGGCGAGCAGACCACGTACGTAGTCGCGCATGCGGCGGCGTAGTTCCACCCGGCCGAAGCGATGGCCGATGGACACGAAGAGATCGTCCAGTTCCAGGTCCCACTGCTCGGCAACACGCGCGGTGATCACGTGGGGAGACTGCCCAGCACCCTGTCACTACCTGCGGCGCTGTCGCACGATCGAGGGGCGGCCTGCCGAAGGCCACCCCTGACCACTCCGCGGCCCACTACACTCCAGCCGCCCAGCGAAACCCACAGGTCAGACAGCGAAATCCTGCTGGAGTACTACCAGGGTACGGTCGCGCGCCACCTGACCGACGGGCTGACCTGCCCACTTCCAGTACGCCTCGAGCTACTCCCACGCACCCGCGGCGCCCCATGCCGGGACCCACGGGACTGACGGGACTGAAACCTCCCCTCGTCGTCACGGGGTGAGGCGGTGCCAATGAGGATGCAGCTTTCCAGGCTGGCAAGCTCTCGCCACCGGTCCAGGCCATTACCATCGACCTCGCCCGACACTCCACACCCCCGCCGAGGGCGGGCACTGCACCTTCCAGCCCGTCGTTCGCGGCGAGGACTGCCCGTGGAGTCTCGACTGCCACAACTATGACAAGTTCGTCATGTCCGGTGTCGACCTCCCCTACTGGCGGCGCAAGGCCGAGCAGTGGCGGTCGCTGGCGTGGAACGGTCGAACGTGACTCGGGCGTTGTTTTGTCTCCCAACGGGCCAGTCAGCCTGCTCACCTGCACCTTCGCCATCGTCATGAGAATGGGATGATGCCTTCATGAAGGTACGAGTCCTTGTCGTCAACGACGTGGCGGACGCGCGGCGCGTGGAGCAAGTGCTGCGCAATCACGTGGTCAAGCTCGCCGCGGCGGACGGGGCGGTGACGGCCACGGTGCCCGACTACGGCATCGAGGTCCGGCGAGGCCACGCTCACGTGTTCAGCCGTTCCTGGCGGGCTGATCCGGCACGCGCGCGTCCTACCGACGGTACGGGCCTCGGGCGTCCATCGCCCAGGAGGCCGAGCAGCTGCACGGTGGTTGGCTGCAGGCGTGGGGACAAAGTCGCCTCCGTACCCGCGCAGCCGGTCGGCGACCAGATACTGTCGATAGCCCCGAGGCTGGCCGGTGCGACCCCCGTCGCCGACCCGACGGCGCTGCCCGGTGCGCCCGGCCCACCTCCGGAGCACAACTACAGGACGAGACGCCCAGCCAGGACGGGACATTGAGCGAGATCTCAAGCTCTACCGGCATCGCGCCGGAGGACTCGAAGAAGGAAGGGGAGGCATTCCGTGGACACTGACCGCGAGAGGGGCACCGGGAGCATGCCGCTGCGCGCGGTGACGTACGGCCTCTGCAGTGTCGCACTGCTGGCGGGGTGCGCCTCGATGCCCGACAGTGGGGGGTTGACTGACGTCGAATCCACGCCGCAGCAGGACAGCCAGGTGCGGGTCTTCGCCATGCCGCCCAAGGACAACGCCCAGCCCTCGGAAATCGTCTCCGGCTTCCTCGAAGCGCTGACCAGCGACGATCCAAACTATTCGAGGGCGCGTCAGTATCTGACCAAGGCGGCGTCGGATGCGTGGAAGCCGGGGTTGTCCACCACGGTCCTCGCGGACGGGCCCGGCATCGACACCCTGGGCGGCCGTAAGGACGGCGACACCCTCTCGTTCACGCTGACCGGCACCAAGGTCGCCACGCTGGACGCGCAGCAGGCGTACTCGCCCGCCAACGGCGCCTACAACACGCCGGTGCATCTCACGCGTGACAAGAAGACCAAGCAGTGGCGCATCGACTCGCTCCCGCAGGGCGTCGTCATCGGCAATTCGGACTTCCAGCGCAACTACATATCCGTCAACAAGTACTACTTCGCCTCGGACACCGCGGTCGGCATGGCGGCGCAGCCCGTGGCCGTCGCGGATCCCGTGTATGTGCGTCGGCGCATGGATCCCATAACTCAGACGGTCCGCTCGCTGCTCAACGGGCCCACGAACTGGCTCGATCCCGTAGTGCGGACTAGTTTCCCCGCAGGTACGGCGTTGCAGAAGGACGTCACTACGCTGACGCCCGACGACCAGAACAAGCTGATCGTGCCGCTGAACACGAACGCTGCGCGGATCGGTGAGCGCAAGTGCAACGAGATGGCGGCCCAGCTGCTGTTCACGCTACAGAGCCTCACCCCCGCGGTGGATCAGGTGGAGCTGCGGTCCGGAAGCTCGCGGTTGTGCTCGCTCAGCAAGGACCTGGCCGACGCCGTCGCCTCGCGCGCCTCGGTGGAGCATCCTGACTACCTGTACTTCGTCGACAGCAGGCACCGGCTCGCACGGCTGGCGGCCGACAACAATAGCATCAAGGCAGAGCTGGTACCCGGAGTGCTCGGAGAGGGCAACAAGCAGCTGCGGTCGGCGGCTGTTTCACGTGACGAGCACACCGCGGCCGGGGTTAGCGCCGATGGCAAGGACCTGTACGTCGCGGCACTGGCCTCCATCGGTTCACTCGGAGCCCCCGTGCTGGTCAGTCACGGCAAGACGGATCATGACCGGTTGACGGCACCCAGCTGGGACAGGCGCGGCGACCTGTGGGTGGCCGACCGCGACCCCGACAACCCCCGGCTGCTCCTGCTGGAGCATGGCAACGACGAGCCGTTGGTAGTTCGAACCCCGGAGCTGCCTGGTCGCATCAAGGCTGTGCGGGTGGCCGCCGACGGGGTGCGGATCGCGCTCGTCGTGGAGAAGGGAAGCAAGCAGTCCCTACTCATGGGCCGGATCGAGCGGGAGAAGGACGAGAACGACGAGCGTTCCACGTTCTCCCTGCATGAACTGCGCGTTGTAACACCGGAGCTGGAGCAGACCCGAGCCATGTCATGGGCAGGTGACAGCAGGATGGTGGTGATCGGGACCGAACCCGATGGCGTGGAGCAGATTCAATATGTTCAGTGCGATGGATCGATCAGCAACGAGGGGCCATTGCCTAGTGTCACTGAGGTCACAAACATCACGGCTTCCGGGAACAGGGAAATTCCCCTTGTTGTAACCTCCAAAGAGGGGCTCCTGGAGCTGTCTAATGATGGTTGGAAACCAGAGAACGAGGTGGCGCTGGCTGTTTTCTATCCGGGCTAGCGAAATGTGTTCTGCCGCAATTCCTGTCGAGTAAGGAATTGCGGCAGAAAGGGCAGGCGGGTCAACCGGTGTTGTCCGTGGTTTTCCCTCGCCCGCCCGTACTGGCTAAAGCCTTCGGAGGCGTGTAGATCAGCGGCAGTGGCTGTGGTCCACCTCGACGTTAACGCCATTGATGCCACCGATCCAGTCGACACATTGGCCAGCCGAATTCCCCGTGTAAACCGGGCCAGCGTAGTGATAGTAGTAGCCGTCATCCTTCTGCCAAGCGCCGCCACTGAGGCTAACCGCTGCATTCAGCTCATGCTTATAGCTATCAGAGTTGATGGTTACGACGCAATTCTTGGCGCCGTTGTAGGTGAGGTAAACGGTGGCTGCCATCCCTACGCTCAGGAGGCTGATGTCTCTGTGGTCGATCACCGAATATCCGGACCCGCATGCCCCGTTGTAGGGGACAATCCCGCCGGCGGCGCTTGCTGGCGGCGCGAGGGTCAGGGATGCCGCGGTCAGTGCGGTCACGGATGCTGCGAGGGTCAGAGCTTTCCGTCTCTTATCCATTACGCGACCTTATATGGAAGTTCGAACGTATGTCTATGAGTTGGCGTGGACGACGCTGTGTCGTGTGTTTGAGTGGGCGTCAAGTCCGTTTCTGGTAGCGGGCCTCGTCCGGGTTGGGTGAGGAAGCCTTGATGTGGACGCAGGGACTTTGCGAGGTCACGGGTTGGGTGAGATCGCCCGGTGATGGGCTGTCATGTCGGGTTGCTGCGGGCCCGTATGCCGATGCAGGCACGGC
>NZ_JBSFVU010000116.1:0-6153 GCF_053592475.1 Streptomyces sp. NPDC002671 | reverse complement strand
CTACCTCGCCGGCCTCGAACTCCGCGCCTCCATGATCTGGGTCGGAGATCTCTTGCAAGCAGCCGATTGATCACGACATCACACAGGCCCTAGTGCCGTTGCGGGGGCCAGGGGCAAGACGACGGTGGTGGCAGCGAGGGCGGTGTACAAGAACCGGGAACGGAGTGCCGGCCTGGGCTGTCTCGGTGGCAAGCCCTGGGCAGGTGCCGCCGCGGGCACCGGGTGATGTGTGCATGGGTGAGTGCTCATGGGTTATTTCTTTCCGGGGTGCAGGGTTTTCGGCCCGGCACACGGGTTGGTGAATTTTCGTCGTGCGCCGGGGCGGCCGCATCGCGAGGGATGAGGAAAAGCACTGCGGCGGGGTTCGTGTCCTTCGAGGTTTTGCATCGAGTCGGCCCGGCCGAAAAATCGTCAGGAGGAATGAGGAATCACGGCTCGACAAATTTGGTGGTCCAGGTTTCCGGGGCTGCCCTGTCCAGTGCCGTCACTGCTGGTGCCCCACCGGTGCCGCCAGGGCCGCCGTGGTCGTGGCCCTCCTGGTGGCGCTGCCCGTGCCGAGGGCCGTCTCCCCGCGCCGCAGCGCCAGATACCTCCGCAGGCCACTGCTGGCTTCCCGTCGTACCCGGCGCAGCACCGGGACCTGGGTGGCCCTGTGCAGCTGGTAGCGCCACGGCGCCTGGGCCCCCTGCCGTATCGACATCGCGTAGGTGAAGTCCACCAGATCCTGCTCAAGGTAATGGTCGAGGTGCTCGAACCAGGCCATGCTGGTGCGGGCCGCGGCCTGCACGGGATGGAGCGCGGCCCGGCGGCGCTTGTCGTAGGCCTGCAAAGCGGCAGGCAGTTCTGCCTCCGTATACAGGCTGTGCGCGAGCTCGATCGCATCCAGCAGCGCCAGCCGGGTGCCCGAGCCCAGGGTGTAGTGGGTGGTGTGGGCGGCATCCCCCAGCAGCACCACGTTGTCGTGGCACCAGGTGGCGTTGCGTACCTCGGTGAAGTGCTGCCAGCGTGCCGGCTCCCCCCGGGACTGGCCAAGCAGCGCGTGGCCGTCCAGAGCGGAGGCGAAGATCTGTTCCAACAACCGCACACCGTCGGCGGTGTCGAGCGTATCGAGCCCCAGCCCCCGCCAGGTCTCTGGGGCGCACTCGACGACGCAGGTGCTGATTTCCGCGCTCGAGGGGTAGGCGTAGAACCAGATCCACCCGGCCGGGGTCGGTTCGAAGGCGAAGGTGAAGCGGGGGAACACCTTGTCGGTGCCCAGCCATATGTAGGGGTTACGGCCGACTTCCAGGCGGGTGCCGAAGTGGTCGCCGTGCAACTGGCGCACCCGGCTGTTGGCCCCGTCGCAGGCGACGATCAAGTCGGCGTCGGCGAGCTCGGCCAGGTCGTCGACCTTGCGGCGGTGCTGGACATCCACCCCCAGCTCGGTTGCGCGTCGGGTGAGGATGTCGAGCAGGGTGGCGCGGGCGATGCTGTAGCCGTACCGGCCCAGATACGCGGTCTGTTCCCCGCGGCGGACCTCCTGGTCTTGCCACAGGGCCGAGGCCGCACGCACCGCCTGGGCGCTGTCGGGGTCGTTGCGGTAGAGGTGGTCGAGCAGGTCGTCCCCATACCCCACGCCCCAGCCGTAGGTGGCCCCCGGCGGGTCGCGTTCGATGACGGTGATGTCATGGCCGGCATCGCGGCGCTTGGCCGCGATCGCGAAGTACAACGCGCCCGGCCCACCGCCGACGCACACGATCTTCATGGCGTGTCCCGTTCTGGCTGCACGGCCGGGCGGCCGCATCGCGGCTGCGGCACCCTGGTGCGCGGTCGGTGTCGGATTGGGGCCGCCCAGCGGCGGAAGGGCGGCCCCGGCCGGCGTCCCCTGCCGGTCGGGGCCTTGGAGTAGCGGTCGCATGGGTTCCTCTTCCCTGGGTTGAGTCTCTGGGTCGACTCGGTGGGTTGGGTCTTGGTGCTTGTGGGTCGGTGCGCGCCCGAGGGCACAGAAGGGGGCTGGGCCTGTGCCCGGCACCGGGCGTGGGTGCGGCGATCTCACACCTGAGGTGTTTCTGCCGCACCCGCGCCCGGACCTTGGCGATCTGACCGGGGGCTCCTCGTGGCCGGTCAGGCGCCGCCACGAGGTGCCGCGGGGGTCAGGGCAGCGTTGGTGCCGCCTGCCCCGGGTCGGCTACCCCCAGCCCCAGCTGTCGCTGCTGTCGCCCCAGCTGTTGCTGTCGTCGCCCCAGCTTCCGTGGTGACAGTGGTGGTGACCCCAGCCGCCGCCCCAGCTGCTGAGGCTTGCCACGGTGGTGGCGTGCGCGGTGGCGGGTGCGGCCTGGGCGGCGGCGCCGCCGCCCAGGAGCGCCCCTGCGACGGTTACGGTGATGGCCGCGACCTTGGCGATCTTCTTATTCGTTCGAAACACGACCTGTCCCTACTTTCGGTGGATGCGCCTCACTCCGGATCGGTGAGGTCGTGTTTCGAGTAAGCCCGAACGGGTCATGCGTCGTCACGCCACTAAATGCCGTGACTTGACACCCGCAAATGATCTTGATAGAAGTCCGTGTCCCGCCCAGGCCACCCCGGTGCCCAGCCTCGTGACAGCCCTGCCGGCCCTATGACGGGCCCCTTGAGGCGCCGGCCCCGTAGACCAGCCGGACGGTCACCGCGACCCCGCCCTCCGCACCGGCCCCGGCGTCTTCGCGGTCTACCCGTACGCGGCCAGAACGAACCTCGTGAAGCGGATCATGAACCTGGTGCTCGCGGGCGTGGCCCTGGCGATCTCCAGCTTCTGGGGGACGGCGGCCGCGTCCACTGGTGCCCGCCTCGGAACGGTCGTACATCGGCGGCTCCACGGACGGCACCGTCTGAGACCTGATCACGGGCTACAACGGCCTCGGCCGGGTCTTCGGCGGCAAGGGCAACAACGGAGGCGGCGGTGGCGGAGGCGGTGGCTTCTCCGGCGGCCACAGGGCAACGGCAAGACGGGCGGTACGCCCCCGAACGGCACCGGCGACAACGGCCGTACCGGCGGCCCGGCGGCCGGCCCGGCGGTGCTCACACAAGCGGCCGCCGTCAGTCCAGCGGCGAGGCCGGCGAGTGGTGGTGCAGGAGCGGACTCGCCGGGAATCGCAGAGAGTTGAGCCATCCGGGACCACGGAGAAAACCTCCCGCGGCGCACGCGTGCGTGCCTCGGCACACGAGAAGAACGCGAGGATCAGGCTTCGAAGCCGTACTCCAGGATGTACGCGGACGCGCCCAGCACCATGTCGTTCAGCTCGACCGCCACACCGTCTGCGTTGAATGCAGTACGGGCAATGAGTGCCACGCGGGTACACCGGACGGCAGGCCCAGCCGGTCAGCCTCTTCCGCGGTCGGCATGCGGGAACGGATCTCCTCTCGAAAGCGAGTCGGCCCGCGGCCCAGTTCCTCAAGTCGCGCGTCCGTACCGCCGGGTCCCGTGTCCGGCTGCGCAATCGGCGTACCGGCAACCAGTTCGGCCGCCAAATACGACGTGGTGAGAAATACCGGCTTGCCGTCAAGGACGAACCGGCGCCTGCGTACACAGACCCGCTCGCCTTCTACCAGACCCAGGACTGCGGCAATCACGGTCGAGGGGCGGTTGCGTCCACGGAAGTGGTGTACGGGTTCGACCTGATCCGGGGGTTTGCTCCGACATCGGGGTGGAGTCTGCATAGATGAACGGCCACCGGCTGATCTTCGAGGTGTCGAAGCCCGAAGGAGATCAGCACGATGACCGCACCCGACAGTCTGCCCCTGCACGCCCTCACGGAAGACAACCTCGCCGCGGCGAGTCCCGATCTGCCGCGCGCGATGATCGAGACGTTCGCCGACGCACTCATGTCCGCGGAGGCCGATGCCCTCTGCAATGCCGAATACGGGCAGGTCAGCGACGAGCGAGTCAACCACCGCAACGGATATCGTCCGCGCGAGTGGGACACGAGGGCCGTGAAGCTTCCCCTTGATCGTGGACACCTGGAGACTGGGATCTTGAGGTTCCAGAGGAAGTAGCACCAGGTGGGAAGCAAGTACACGAAGCGGTACACCGAGGAGTGAACCGTTCCGGGTTCGGTAGAGATCTCAGATGTTGGTTGTGACCTGGGGTTTCGCGGTTGCGAGGTAGTGGTTGTTCTCGTATTCGACGGGCGGGACGTGGCCGATCTCACCGTGGAGTCGTCGGTGGTTGTACCAGTCGACATACTCGGCGGTGGCGAGTTCGACGTCGGACAGCGTCCTCCAGGGCCGTCGGGGCTTGATCAGCTCGGTCTTGAACAGGCAATGCCGCGGAGTTAAGTCGTCCCGCATCACGTCAAGTTGATCGGATTCCGGCCATGGATGTCTGCGAGGAACGGGACCTCTGCTACTGAGGTGAAGCCGACCAAGGTCTTCATCACTCCGAGCGGAGGTCCCGTTGCCCGAGCAGTCTGCCACCACGACGGTGACGCATAGCATTACCGTCGCCTCGGGCGTCTTCGCCCCCGGACATCTGGGGGAGCTCACGCAGCTTCTTCCCTTCGAACTGGTCGACGATGTGCTGGAACGCACCAGGGCGGTGCAGCGCAGGTTGCGTCTCATCCCCTCCCGCGTGGGGGTGTACTTCGTCCTGGCGATGTGCCTCTTCCCAAAGGCCGGGTATCTGCGCGTCTGGGGCAACCTGATTGCCGGGGTGCGGGCCCTGGTCTCGAAGGTCCCCTCGGAGAAGGCGCTGCGCGAGGTGCGCCGCCGTCTGGGGACGGCTCCGTTCCAGGAGTTGTTCGAGACGGTGGCCGGCCCGCTCGCCCGTCCTTCGACGCCCGGAGTGAGCTACCGGCGATGGCGCACGGTCGCCTTCGACGGATGCAACTCGCTGCAGGCTCCCGACACCTTCCGGATCCGTGAGGTGCTGGGAAAGACCCGCCGCCACCGAGGCGTGGAGGGGTACCCGCACGTCCGGTTGATGGCTCTGTGCGAGACCGGCACCCGCGGTCTGCTCGGGGCGGTGTTCGGGCCGACGAGCACAGGTGAGCCCGGATACGCCAGACAACTGCTGCCGCTGCTGGACGCAAGCATGCTGCTGCTCACCGACCGGAACTTCTCCGGCGACGAGTTCTTGAACGACGTCGCTGACACCGGCGCCCAGCTCCTGGCACGGCTCACCTACCGCCGCCGCCCGGCTGTGATCTCCGTACTGCCGGACGGTTCCTACCTGACCCGGCTGCGCGGCCACACCTTCCGGATCATCGAGGCCGACGTGACAGCGATCTGCGCCGACGGGAGCCGCGCCGCGGACCGATACCGCCTCGCGACGACGCTCCTGGACCACCAGACCGATCCGGCCGACCGGCTGGTCGCGCTCTACAGCGAGCGATGGGAGATCGAGCTGTCCTTCCTCGCGCTCAAGGACACGCTGCTCGCCGGCCGGGTTCTGCGCTCCGGCGACCCGGTGGGCCTGCAGCAGGAACTGTGGGCGCTGCTGGCCGTCTACCAGAGCCTTCGCCGCGCCATGGTGGACGCGGTCGAGTCCCGGCCGGGCACCGACCCCGACCGCGCCAGCTTCACCATTGCCCTCCGAGCGGCGGCAGAACAGGTGATCACCGCGCGGGCGGTTCTCGAACCCGCCGATGGAAACGGCGGCATCGCGCAGGCCGTACTTGGTGCGCTGCTGCCGCCGCGTCGGGCACGCACCAGCGCCCGGCTCGTGAAATGCCCGATCTCGCAGTACACCGTGGTCTCCCAGGAACGTCCCAGAAAGAGCCAGCGGATCACCTCCGTGCACGTTGCCGTCCACCGGCGTGACGAGACCGAGCCCGATGACCTGGGCTTCAGGGAGCGCACCCTCCGCCTCTTGCGCACCGATCCAGGACGAGCCTGGCGCACCGTCGAGATCAGCAAGGCCCTCGGCATCACGGTGAGGGCGAAGTACCGCAGCCTATGCACACAGATCAACCAGTGGGCAGAGCAGACCATGCTGATCCGGGAAGGACGAGGAAGATACCGGATCGCCCCCGAATGGCTCGCCCCTGCCAGCTGAAACTGATCAACTTGACGTGATGCGGGACGACTTAACTCCGCGGCATTGCTTGAACAGGCCGATCGTGCTCTCCATCAGAGCGTTGTCGTAGGCGTCACCGACCGATCCGATCGAAGCGGCGATGCCGGCAGCGTCCAGATGCT
>NZ_JBSFVU010000115.1:0-6845 GCF_053592475.1 Streptomyces sp. NPDC002671 | reverse complement strand
GTACCCGGGCGACATCGTGGAGTGGGCCGATCGGGAGGAGCCAGAGCAGTTGGGAACTATCACCGGCCAGATCGGCCAAACATGGCACCACCAGGTCCCGAAAGCGGGCCACAACATCCCTCGAATCAGCCTCGGTAGCGTGATCTCAATTCCGCTTGACGGGGAATGCCTCTCGGTCGTGGTCCGGGCAGGCTGCCTCAAGCAGGCGTCGCCAGGAGGTCACCGTGGGCCGCCGCCGCAGCAGGGCCCGGCGTTCAGTTGGCTGCCCAGCACGACGAGATCGAACGACTGCGCTCGCTGCTAACACGGCAAGCCGAGGCAGGTGATGTGGTCACCCGCCTCGCGTCGCGGGCGGGGGATGCGCCGTTGGGGTCTTGCAGTTGACTCAGGCTGCTACCCCGAGCTCCCTGCGGGTGCGCTGGACGAACTCACGGACGGGCGGCTCGCGGCGCCAAGGGGCGAGCGCGGTGTCGCAGTCACCGCGAGTCGCTGGCCGTCATGCGTTGCGCTGCCTGGTGCACCAGCTGGGCGTGCATCTCGAACATCGCCACCAGGTCGATGGCCTCCCCGTTGATCTCCCGCTGCACGAACAGGCCGTCGGCGCCGGCGACGGTGTATGTCGTGAGCGTGCGGACCGCGTCCTCGTCCAGTTCCGGGAAGAGCTGCTGGACCATCTCGGCGATCTTCCGGCGCGCGATGTCCCGCACCTGCAGGAACACCGCTCTGCCCCGGGGTTCGCTGGGCCGCCGTTCCAGGGCGAGCATGAGGCCGAGGCGCAGGAAGTCGGGGGTCTCGACCAGTGACTTCGCCACGTTCGTGGCCATGACGGTGATCCGCTCCAAGGGCGTTCCTGTCTCCTCACCGGGGAGCTCGACGGCGGCCAGCCACGTGTCGAAGCTGCGCTCGATGACGGCGGCGATCAGGTCGTCCTTGTCCTTGAAGTGCCAGTAGATCGAGCTGGCGGGCAGGCCGCACGTGGCGCTGACAGCCGCGATGGACGTGCCCTCGTACCCGCGCTCGCCCGCGATCCGGACGGCGGCGTCGAGGATGCGCTGGCGCGATTCCACGCCGTTCGCCCGCTTCCTGTGCGTCGCATCGGGCCTGGTCATGGACTCTTCCCTCCTGTTGCGCCGGCCCTTGACCGTATCCGGCACTCCGCTTAGCGTAGCATCCATTCCAATTGGAATGAGCGCTACATCAAGTGCTTCCCGGGATGATGCGAGGTAGCTCGGTGAAGGAGGACTGCGCCCGGAACGGAGCCGGAGCCGCTGGGCATGTGCTCGCCGACCACCCCGCCCGCAGGTCCCCGGTCGGCGGAAGGCGCCGTCGTTGACGGCGGCGGTGCGCTGCTGCCCTGGATGGCCGGCTGCCGCGCAGTCCTTCTCCTCGTGCACCCAGGACGCCCACGTCCATGCCGCCGTGACAGCCGGCGTGTCATCCCCTGCCTGCTGCCGGGTTCGTGCCGGCAGCCGCACCTTCTCCCGACCCGACCCGACCACGACCCTGTGAGGACCGCTTTCATGACTGCCGAGACCGGCCTGCCGTCGATGCAGGAGACGATGTACGACGTCCGAGGAAATGAGATCTTCGTCGCGGAGACGGGAGACGGTCCGCCGGTGCTGCTGCTGCACGGCGGTGGGCCCGGCGCCTCCGGCATCTCCAACTACGCCCGCAACATCGCGGAACTGGCCAAGGAGTACCGGGTCATCGTGCCCGACCTGCCCGGCTACGGTCGCAGCACCAAGGGCGTCGACGGCAGTGACCCCTTCGGGTACCTGGCCGACGGCATCCGCGGTCTGCTGGACGCGCTCGGTCTGGGCAAGGCGCACATGGTCGGCAACTCCTACGGCGGCGCCTGCGCTCTGCGACTGGCCCTGGACACCCCCGACCGGGTTGACCGCATGGTCCTGATGGGGCCCGGCGGCATAGGTACGACCCGCGCCCTGCCCACAGCCGGCCTCAACAACCTGTTCAACTACTACTCGGGGGACGGCCCTTCGCGGCTGAAGCTTGAGAAGTTCATCCGCGACTACCTTGTCTTCAACGCTGCCGACGTGCCGGAATCGGCCATCGACGAGCGCTACCGGGCCAGCATCGACCCCGAGGTCATCGCCTCCCCGCCGCTCCAGCGCCCTTCGGGGCCCAACGCACTGCGCACGCTGTGGAAGATGGACTTCACCCGCGACCGGCGCCTGAGCCGGCTGCCGGTGCCCACCCTCGTGCTGTGGGGCGCCGAGGACAAGGTCAACCGGCCGGCGGGCGGCCGCATGCTGGCCGACCGCATGCCCAACTGCGACCTCTACCTGGTAGCCAACACCGGTCACTGGGTGCAGTTCGAACGTGCCGAACTGTTCAACCGCCTGTGCGCCGACTTCCTGGCAGGCCGCCGATGAGTGCCACCGCTTCCGTCTTCGGCGCCGTACGTCTGGGCTACATCGTCATCGAGACCAACCGCTTCGCCGACTGGCGCCGGTTCGGCACCGACGCCATCGGCATGCACCATGACGCGCTCTCCCGCGACATGATGCGCTTCCGCCTCGACGACCAGGTATGCCGCTTCCTGCTGCGGCGGGGCCCTGCCGAGGACATTGTCGCCACTGGCTGGCACATCGACGACCATGCCGCCTTCGAACAGATCGAAGCTCGTATCCGCGCTCATGGCGTGCCCCTGGTCCAAGGGTCCGACGAGGAGGCGGCCATCCGCGGAGTCGAACGCCTGCTGCGCTTCCCCGGCCCCAAAGGCATCACGCAGGAGATCTACACCACCCCAGTGAAGTCGGCCGAGCCCTTGCGGATGCTCGCTTCCGGCTTCGTCACCGGCGCCTGCGGCATGGGCCACATCGCCCTCACCTCCACCAAGCCGTCCCAGATCCGCGGCTACTTCAACACCGTTTTCGATGCCCGTCTGACCGACTACATCGACGAGACCATCAGCGGTGTCAGACTCAAGATCCGCTTTCTGCGCGTCAACGAACGCCACCACTCCATCGCCGTCGCCGCCGTCCGCGGGATACCAATCGATCCGGTCCGCACCCGCGTGCAGCACCTCAACATCCAGGCCGCGACGCTGGACGACCTGGCGCAGAGCTACCAGCGGGTGCACGAACTCGGCTTCGACATGGCCCTGTCCGTCGGCCAGCACACCAACGACAAGGAGCTGTCGTACTACGCCCGCACCCCGTCGGGCTTCGAGTGGGAGGTCGGCTGGAACCCCATCGTCATCGCTGAGAGCACCTGGGAACACACCACCCACCAGGGCATCAGCATCTGGGGTCACCTGCCGGTCGGCCAGACCATCGCCAACAAGCTCGCCCAGTTCGGCATCGGTGCGCGCTCCCTGGGACACGTCGAGAACACCGTGCCCGCTCTCAGCGGCACCGGCATCCCCGACGACTGACACCTCATCGGCCCACCTGCTGCCCGACGAGCTCGGTCATGCGGGCGGGTGTGGCCTCAAGGGCGGCCAGGAGGTGGAGGGTTGCCGCCCCGCGCCCCCTGGCCCGAACGCAGCACACGCGACAGGCCGAGCGCAGCTGTCCGCACTGCGGGCGCCAGCTGGGCGGGCCGGTACCGGGTACGCGGTACCGCCACTGACAGCGCGGCCACCGCCACCGGTCCGTCGAAGACGGGTGCCGCGATGCAGCTGACGCCCGTGGCGGCTTCTTCCTCCTCGTAGGCCAGGCCCGCGACCTGGGCCTGCTCGATGGCTGTGCGCAGCTGCTCCGGGTCGGTGACGGAGCGCGGGGTGAGGCGGGGCAGCGGCGCGGCCAGGACTTCCTCCGTCAGTTCGGAGCCGGAGAACGCCAGAAGTGCCTTGCCGACGCCGGTGCAGGTCAGGGGCAGGCGGCCGCCGATACGGGAGGGCAGTGGGAGCGCGTCGTGGCCGTGGATGCGCTCGACGTACACCACCTCGTGGCCCTCACGCACCCCGAGGTGGACGGTCTCGCGCGTGGCCTCGAACAGATCCTGCAGAAAGGGCAGGGCCGCCTCCCGCAGATCATGTCGGCGTGGCACGAGCGCACCGAGTTCGAAGAGCTTGCCGCCGAGCCGGTACCTCTCGGCGTCGCGTTCGAGCAGACCGAGACGTACCAGGTCGGCGCAGAGGCGGAAGACGGTGGTCTTCGTCAGACCCGTGCGGGTGGATAGTTCCGTCAGGCGAAACGCTCCCTCGGTCGGGCTGAAGCAGTCCAGGATCTGCACCGCCTTGTCGAGCATGTTCCCCTGCAGATTGTTCCGTGTCATGGAACATATTTTGCCGCCGCGCCGGCCGCATGCCTATACCTGTCCTGAATCGACGCAACGGTCACCCACCCCGCGTCACCCACCCCGCCGACCCCACTCCCCGTTGGAGGCACCCGCATGCCCGTTCCACACCACCGATGCACCGCCCGGAGGCAGCCATGAACGCCCATGACGCCACGGCGACCGCCGTGAGCGAGGCAGCAGCCGTCCTGGACCAAGCCGCCCGCACCGGCTCCCCCTGCCCCCCGGTGCGCTCCCTCCTGCCCGAAGCCGACGTCGAGGTGGCCTATGCGGTACAGCGGCTGTACATCGAGCGCGGTGTCGCCGCAGGACGGCGGCTGGTGGGCCGCAAGATCGGCCTGACGTCACCCGCCGTTCAGCGCCAGCTCGGCGTCGACCAGCCCGACTTCGGAGCCCTGTTCGCCGACATGGCCGTACCGGAAGGGCAGCCGATCGCACCCGGTCGGCTGTTGCAACCGAAGGTCGAGGCCGAGGCCGCCCTGGTACTGGGCGCGGATCTGCCGCACCGGAACCCGACCATGGCCGACCTCCTGCGGGCCACGGCGTTCGCCCTGCCCGCGCTGGAAATCGTCGACAGCAGGATCGCCGACTGGGACATCACCATCGTCGACACCGTCGCCGACAACGCCTCCTGCGGCCTGTTCGTCCTCGGCGGCACCCCCGTACCCCTCGACCGGGTCGACCTGCGCGCCGTACGGATGACCCTGACCAGAAACGGCGAGACCGTCTCGCAGGGAACCGGCGTCGACTGCCTGGGCAGCCCGCTCACCGCCGCCCTCTGGCTCGCCTCGATGCTCGCCGGCCTGGGCGAGCCGCTGCGGGCCGGCGACATCGTCCTGACCGGCGCACTCGGCCCGATGGCCCTCGCCGTCGAAGGCGACGAGTTCACCGCCCATATCGAAGGACTCGGCACGGTCACCACAGCGTTCGCCGCCCCCGCCACGGAAGGAACCGGAGCATGACCACCAAGGTCGCCGTCATCGGCTCGGGCAACATCGGCACCGACCTCATGATCAAGATTCTGCGGCTCTCCGACTCCCTCGAGATCGCCGCCATGGCCGGCATCGACCCCGACTCCGACGGCCTGGCCCGCGCCCGACGGCTGAAGGTCGCCACCACCCACCAGGGCGTGGACGGTCTGGTCGACCTGGACGAGTTCGCGGACGTGTCCCTCGTCTTCGACGCCACCTCCGCGGGCGCGCACAAGCACCACGACGAGGTCCTCCGCGCACTCGGCCGTACGGTCGTCGACCTCACCCCCGCCGCGCTCGGCCCCTACGTCGTGCCGCCGGTCAACGGCGACGCCCATCTGAACGCGCCCAACGTCAACATGGTCACCTGCGGCGGGCAGGCCACCATCCCCATCGTGGCCGCCGTCGCCGCCGTGACCCCGGTCCACTACGCCGAGATCGTCGCCTCCATCTCCTCCCGCTCCGCCGGCCCCGGAACCCGGGCCAACATCGACGAATTCACCGAGACCACCTCGTCGGCCATCGAGTACGTCGGCGGCGCGGCCCGCGGCAAGGCCATCATCATCCTCAACCCCGCCGAACCTCCCCTCATCATGCGCGACACCGTGCACTGCCTCATCGGCGACTGCGACGACGCGGCCGTCGCCGCCTCCGTGGAGGAGATGGTCGCCCGCGTCCAGACCTACGTCCCCGGCTACCGCCTCAAGCAGAAGGTGCAGTTCGAACGCGTCGCCATCGACAACCCACTGCGCTCCCTCCTCCCAGCCGCCGCCCGGCCCAGCCAGGCCGCCAAGGTCTCGGTGTTCCTCGAAGTGGAGGGCGCCGCCCACTACCTGCCCGCCTACGCCGGCAACCTCGACATCATGACCTCGGCCGCCCTGCGCACCGCCGAGCGCATGGCCGCCCAACGCACCACGAAGGTGGTCTCCCCATGACCGCACCCCAGCCGGACGCCCTGTACGTGCAGGACGTGACCCTCAGGGACGGCATGCACGCCGTCCGCCACCGCTACACCGTCGACCAGGCCCGCACCATCGCCGCCGCACTCGACGCCGCCGGAGTCACCGCGATCGAGATCGCCCACGGCGACGGCCTGTCCGGCTCCAGCATCACCTACGGCGTCGGCGCCCACACGGACTGGGAGTGGATCGAGGCCGTCTGCGACGCCGTGACCCATGCGGTGCCCACCACCCTGCTCCTGCCCGGCATCGGCACCCTGCACGACCTGCGCCGAGCACACGCGCTCGGCGTCCGCTCGGTGCGCATCGCCACCCACTGCACCGAGGCCGACATCTCCGCCCAGCACATCGCCGCCGCCCGCGACCTGGGCATGGACGTCGCCGGCTTCCTGATGATGTCCCACATGGCCGACCCCACCGAACTGGCCCGACAAGCCAAACTGATGGAGTCCTACGGCGCTACCTGCGTCTACGTCACCGACTCAGGCGGCCGCCTCACCATGGACGGCGTACGTGACCGCGTCCGCGCCTACCGTGACGTCCTTGACCCCTCCACCTGTTGCCCGGCACTCAAAATGCCGATGACTTCGGCATTCACGGTGCCGATGTTCGGTGACGACGACGCCCCGCCGGCGGGTGCCAGGCGGGGCGG
>NZ_JBSFVU010000114.1:0-6921 GCF_053592475.1 Streptomyces sp. NPDC002671 | reverse complement strand
ACCGCGTCGGCATGGGCCGCGGCTGACGGACCGAGGCAGGCCAGCAGCTCGGCCGCCCGGTAGCGCACCTCGGCGACCGGATCGTCCAGCCGCGCCACGATGGCCGGCAGCAGTGCATCGACCGGGGAGCGCCACTGCGACAGCAGCCCGCCCGCCTGCGCCAGGCCTCCGATCCGCTGCTCTTCGTCGGGGTGATCAGCCAGCAGGCCCAGCGTGAAGGCGGAAGACGTGCCTGTGAACAGCGCCGCCGTCCATTGCTGTACACCTCGCGCCCCACTTTCCACCGAGCTGGTGCGCTGCCACAACTCCACACTCGGATCACGAACCGCGTCCAGCACGAGCTCCAGCCGCCTCGCCGCGAGGCCCGAGTCACCAGCCGCGAGCGCATGCACCGCTGCCAAAGGAAGCTGAGGCTCCGGGGAGTCGAGCAACGTGTGGAGGAGGGTGCTGACCTCACCGGACCTGTCACCGGCCGGCTCCCGCCGGACCGCCTGGCCGAGTGCGAGAACCAGGTCAAGACGGGTCACCAGGTCACTCTCCGCCCGCCAGCACCGCAAGAGCGAAGGCAGCAGGAGCGCACCGGGGCTGGCGCAGGCACCGGATATGTCGGCCGCGGCGCGCCGGATCTCGGGCGCGGGATCGGCCAGCAGAGCCAGCACGTCGGGCAGCACCCGTTCCCACGTTGGCTCCCAGTTGGGATCGAGAAACTTCTCGGCGACCTGCCCGGCCTCCGCTGCCAGCCTCGCCACCAGTTCCAGCACCGCGCGACGGCTCGGCACATGCGGGGCGGCAGCCAGACGGAGCAGAAAGGGCAGCGTGGCCGGGACAGCGGGGCAGATCCAACCGCCTTGGTGGAATAGCAGGTTGAGCAGCTCGAACGCTGCCTCCTCCGCGTCCTTCGGATTCGGTCCTGCACATCGTTGCAGCAGCCCGGGCACGTCCTCGGCGGACCCGTAGTTGTGTTCCAGACCTGCCCAGTTGACCGCTTCCAGCCCCTCCCACATGCGCGTGACCCTACCCGCCCGGCTGACACGTGGCCGAAGAGCTTGCGATACAGGGAGCGGCGCAGAAGCCGCCAGTGAACCGGCCTGGACCAACTCAGATGCTCGGCCGGGCCATCTCTCGATTGCCTGGCACGCGGTGAAATCCGGAGCCGCGGTCACGGTCTTGTCGCTGGAACCCGAGCTGTACACGGGCACCGATATCACTCCGCTGAACCCCACCTGACCTGACACGCTCCGCCCCCAGCCCACGGAACGCCCGCACCGGTGAGCGAGGCAATCACACGACCGGGCGGCCGAGTTGGACTCCACGGGCAAGACAGCGCAAGACTGCAGCACAGGGCCTCCTGGGCATCGGGCTTCGACAATCCCGAGCTGACCAGGAGGCCCTGCCTTCATGCGCACACCGACCGGAGATCACTCCACTGTGGCTCCCCGCTCGAACCGATGCCCACCATGATCAGTACGACAACGGCTTCTTACAGCAAAGGGCTCAGTTTCCAGTCGCCAGCACCGGGCTGTTGTGATAGGCGGCGATCAGCCACTGGCCGTCCTGCTTCTCGAAGACCCAGGTCGCGTTCACCTTGCCCGCGTCCGGCACCTCGGTCTGGCCGGCGAACAGGATGCCGGATTCGCTGATGACGATCGCGGCGTCCCTGCCAACGAAGCGCAGGCTGAGCTGCTTGTTGTAGGTCGAGGTGCCCTTGAGGGGCCCAGCGAAGGCCAGGGCCATGTTGTCGCGGATGACGTCGCGGCTGTCGCGCAGCGAGCCGGTCATGATGGCGGTCGCGTCCGCGGTGTAGTCGGCGACCATGCCGTCGGCGTCGCCGGCCTCCCATGCCTTGTAGGAGTCGACCAGGACGGCCTGGATGGCGGCCGCGTCTGCCGCACGGTTGTCTGACATCGGAGTCTCCCTTGTGAGCGGTTCGCCCGGGTGCTCCGGCGAACTCGTCAGTACATACCGGCGGCTGGGCTGGAACTGTTCGCGTCCGCGGCGGGGAATTCTCCGGGGCCGAGTTCGGCGGCCAGACCGAAGGAGGCGAAGATCTCGGAGTCTTGGAACACCGAGTTCCGGCTGATGCCCTCGGCGGTGACGGTGAAGATCTGCAGTGTGTGCAGTTCGTATCCGCCGCCGACGCGCTGGTAGGCGGCGAACCCGTGCTGGCCGTTGGCCGTGACCGCGGTGAGGCGCCAGTCCGTTCCGGCCGCCTGGAAGACCCACTCCATGAACAGGCCGTAGTTGCCGGGGCCGGCAAACCAGTTGAGCATCGGCGGCATCTCCATGATGACGTCCTCGGTGAGCAGCCGCTTGAGGCCCTCGACGTCGGCCTGCTCGAACGCCTTCATGTAGCGGTCGACCCAGGCGCGCTGCTCGGCCGCGGACGGCTCGCTGAGACGTTCCGGCTGGGCCTCGACTTCCTGCACCCGGGTACGCGCCCGATGCAGGGAACTGTTCACCGAGGCGACGGTGGCGCCGAGGATGTCTGCCGCCTCGGACGCGGAGAAGCCGAGCACGTCACGCAGGATCAGCGCTCCGCGCTGACGCGCCGACAGATGCTGCAAAGCGGCGGCGAACGCCAACCGCAGGCTGCTGCGGTCGACGACGGCCGCGGCCGGATCGCCCGCATCCAGCAGCACGTCCGGCAAAGGCTGGAGCCAGACAGCGTTCTCGCCCCGGACAAGTGGCCCGAGCGGGTGCGACGCGGCCACCAGCCCCGACGGCAGCGGCCGGCGGCCGCGGACCTCCAGGGCGGTCAGGCAGACGTTGGTCGCGATCCGGTACAGCCAGGTGCGCAGTGAGCTGCGGGTCTCGTCGTACTGCTCCCGCGCCCGCCATGCCCTCAGGAACGTGTCCTGGACCAGGTCCTCCGCGTCGTGAGCCGAGCCAAGCATCCGGTAGCAGTACGCCAGCAGCTCTGTCCGGAACGGTTCGATCAGGCGATCGAAGCTCTCCACCTTCGCCGTCATGCCCCCGCCCTTCACCGCTCCACTCGCGGCCACTATATCCAGCGGCTCTGGCGGGGGCGTCCTGGCG
This sequence comes from Streptomyces sp. NPDC002671, assembly GCF_053592475.1. Classification (NCBI taxonomy): domain Bacteria; kingdom Bacillati; phylum Actinomycetota; class Actinomycetes; order Kitasatosporales; family Streptomycetaceae; genus Streptomyces; species Streptomyces sp. NPDC002671. Next base: position 3,885 of record NZ_JBSFVU010000114.1, on the reverse strand, counting down.
TGAGGTGGCGCCGGAAAACCGCGTCCGTCATGTCAAAGGGGTAGCAGGGTTCGCGATCCGGACGGTCGCTGGCATTCCCGCACCGGTGAGCGAGGCAATCACACGACCGGGCGGCCGAGTTGGACTCCAAGGGCAAGACAGCGCAAGAGTGCAGCACAGGGCCTCCTGGGCATCGGGCTTCGACAATCCCGAGCTGACCAGGAGGCCCTGCCTTCATGCGCACACCGGCCGGAGATCACTCCACTGTGGCTCCCCGCTCGAACCGATGCCCACCATGATCGGTACGACAACGGCTTCTCAAGCCCAACTTGCTGTGAAGTTCGCAGTGTTGTTCCCGCATCTGGATGAGCGGCAGCGGCGGCATTCACATCCGCCGCTGACCCAGGTCAGGCGCGGGTAACACGCGAACGCCCTGCCCCCGGCAGCTCGAATACCGGGGACAGGGCGCTGTTCCTGCAGGTTGGTGCTTCAGCCGAGCCAGACGACGTCCAGGACGGCCAGATGCCGGGTGAGCCGGTTGACCACGTAGACGACGGACAGCTGACCGACCGAGCCAGGGCGATATGGGCTGTGAGCCATACGGGTGATAGGAGGCTTGGGAGCCCGGGCTTGGAGCGTCCGGTTGTGCCAAGCTCAGGCGTCTTTGGTAGGGGCATTTTCCAGACGTTGTCCGCACACCCCGGCGGATCACTGTCCAGCTGGGCAGACTGGCAGGCAAAGAGAGGCGCCTTGTACGCCATCTGGCACTGAACTGGGGGAACTTGTGATCGTCCGGCGATTCCTAGACGAGGATGATGAACTGGCCCAGCACCTCGTCCACCAGCTCAACACTCCACTGAACTGGCCAGAGGCCGGAGGGCTGAACACCGGGCAGGTCGCGAAGATTGCTTCCGCGGCAGCCTGCGACGTCTCATACAACCAAGCGGCCAACGGTCATCTGGTCGACCTCTTCGCCGCTCTCCCCCTACCAGGCACGCCCGAAGGCGATGCGTTCTGGGGTTCGCTGGGAGATGCGGGAGGTGATGCCGCTTTGTACATCGACCCCGGCAACGCGGGTGGTCCGTTCTTCGATCGCCTGGTCAGGGGGAACGAAGCGGGCATTGCCGATCGCGTGCTCAGCTTTCTCGGAGAGCTCGACAACCAGCAGCGCGACGCCGTGGCCGAGGTGATCGGCGACGCACTGGCTCATGACACGCTCGTAGCAGGTGGCCGGTACCTCGGGCAGTTGTGGCTGCGTGACGCCGAGACCACTGCCTGGCATGTTCTGCTCGCCAGGCGCCGGCTGCACGAGACAGAGGACGACCGCAAGCGATTCCTCGAAGCGTGGGGCAACGCCTGAGCGGTACAGATCGCCGCGGGATAGCCAGCGTGGTACGTGTTCAAGCGAGCAGGACCGTGCCCGGCCCGGGGCACAACAGCCGAACTGCGCGCGCCGTCACTCGCCACCACGCTGCCCGCCACGCATTACTCGTGCCCGGCACACTCAGCCCACCAGCGCGTGGATGAGGAGAAGTGCGATGCCCAAGAAGACCGGCACCGAGAATCCGTACGACTACGACCCCGAGAGCAACACCGTCCGAGTCGGGCAGCACGACTTGGCACGTCTGCTGCTGATGTTTCGTTCGCTGGTCCGCGAACAGGAACCTGGCAGCTGGGATCACATGAGGGACTACGACCTGTCCTTCGAGCGCCTGGCCGACGCCGTCGACGCCGCCGCTGAGGCCCGGCAGGGTGCCCGCTGGGAAGGCCCTGATCTCCGGATGCGCTGCACCACAACCGAATCCGTCTACGACTGGCCGGACGGTGCCCCCTACGACGGCGGGACGACGGGCACGTGGAACGTTCCGGGCTATGGCTCCCATGCATCCTCCGATGACTCCAGCGATTTGCTCACGTCGCTGTGCGGCTTCAGCTGGTCGGAGGGGGAAGGCCGACGCGTGAGCGGCTTGCCGGACTGCCGCGAATGCCGGCGCGAAGGCCAGCTTGGCGCCGTGCGACCCCGCGGCAACTGGTGACCGGCTCGTCACGGATACGCGTTCATACGCGTTGCCGCCCGACTGGCTACCGGTGGATACGGCCGTGGCTACGATGCGGAACGCCCTGACCCCGGCAGTTGCAATGCCGGGGTCAGGCCGTTGTCACGAGTGGCTATCCGAGCCAGACGATGTCCAGCACGGACAGGTGGCGCAGGGCGCGGTTGGCGAAGTAGATCACCGAGAGCTGGCCGACGGACGCGATCCGCACGTCCTCGCCTTCCGGGTCGTCGGCGTCCCACTGCGGGTAGCCCAACGGGGCGCCGGCCGCCGCGTCCAGGACGTCCCAGGCCATCTGCTCCGCATGCTCGGGCAGGGCGCTGAGCACCTTCGCGGCGTGCGAGGAGAGGCGGACCGCGTACGGCTGCTGTCCGCTCACCGGCGCCTGCTCCGGATCTCCTCCAGGTCCACGAAGCCGATCTCCTCCCGGCCGGAGGCGAGGAACGCGTCGACTGCCGGGGCGGAGGCGACGCGGGCCTGCCAGACCTGGACGACCTCGTACAGCGAGGCGAGGGAGAACGTCCGGCGCGAGTCCTCCAGCGCTGCTGCCCACTCCTGTTCGAAGGCCGGCACCCATCGGTCCGCGCGCCGGTCGGCGCGCAGCTGGGCGAGCAGTTCGGCCGGAGCGCCGGGCGCGGGGGCGTACGGGGTGACGGGTGCGTGGTCGGGCTGCGCGCTCATCGGCACCTCCTGGCGGGTCGTACCGCCACGGTACGCGCGCAGCTCGACGGTAGAGACGGACATGCGGCGATCCCCTCCTACCGGGTCAGGGCGCGGGCGACGGCCTGAGCGTGCTCGTGCAGCGGCGCGTCCTGCTTCTCCCAGGTGGCGGCGACGTAGTTGAGGAGGCTGGCCACGGCACGGTCGCGGTCACCTGTGTCGGCGTTGAGGAGCCGGTTGTCGACGACGGCGTAGGCGATGTCGGCGGCCGGGGGTGGACAGCGAGTGGTCGCTGTCGGTGTCACGGTCGATGATGCTTCACCCCGACCTACGCATCCTGGGCCAACCCGATCGAGGCCCACTTCGGCCCGCTGCGGCAGTTCACCCTGGCCAACTCCCACCACCGCAGCCACCCCACGCAAACCCAGGCACTGCACCGCTACCTGCGCTGGCGCAACGCCAACGCCCGCCACCCCGACGTACTTGCCGCCCAACGCAAGGAACGCGCCCGCATCCGCAGCGAGAAGGGCATCCGCTGGGGCGGACGCCCCCTCAACGCCGCAGCCTGACCGACCGCGAACCGCAGCCCCGGAGTGCCGAAAGGGACAAGTTCACGAGAAGGACAGCGACAGAAGGACGACTCAGGAGGCGGACGGCTCGATCTCCCCCGCAAAGACGATGACCTGGTCGATGAGGCTCCGCCGCAGATGGACGACGTCCGTTCCCGCCAGGCGGGGGCCTCCATCCGGCGTGGTGAAGACCCACTGATACCGGGCCCACTCGTCAGGCATGTCCACCGCTGAGCAGCGCACCATCGTGCCGGTCCCCGCCGGGTGGCGCCGGATGTCCAGCACGAACCGCTCGACCGCCGCGATTCCTTCGCTGCGACCCAACGGCCCCCAGAAGACCACGTCTGAGGTCAGGGCCTGGGAGAGCAGGGCAGTCACATAGCTGTCGTCCGAGGCGTTAAACGCGGAGATGAACGTGTCGATCGCGGAGCGTGCCGTCTCTTCCTGCATGCCCCAGTAATACCAGCCGTTGCGCGTGCGCTCGTCCCGCGAGCCGCCTTCCGATCACGGTGGACCATCCCGGTCACAGCACTAGGGCCTGTGTGATGTCGTGATCAATCTTGCCGATCCGGGTCCGTCGGGAAGGCGGATCCGGTAGGAAGGCAATCGTGACGCGCAGGCAA
>NZ_JBSFVU010000113.1:0-7036 GCF_053592475.1 Streptomyces sp. NPDC002671 | reverse complement strand
CACCCAAGACAACGACTGCTGAACACACGAAACAGAAGACACCTGGGTCACTTTTGACCCGCCCAAACTGGGTCACGGTTCAGCCGCCGCCGACACAACCCGTCGTCAGGTATACGGGCTTGCCGTCCACCAGGTGCTCGTAGGTCGTGCGAACACAGTAGTCGCCGTCGGCAATACCGAGCCGCGCCGCGATGTCATGGGGAGCGGAGATCACGGCGTCGCTGCGCCCTCCCCATGACTCGCGTTCGCCAAGCACGCCCACTGCTGACAGGCGGACCAGGTCGAGCACGTGTGCAGCGTGGCTCGCCATCGCCAGGCTTGGGGCCGGGCCTGATTCGGTGCGCCTCGGTGAGGTGCCGGCTGTCCACATGGGCGCCTGTGGGTGACCCCCACGTCGGGGCGATTCGTAGGGGGCGAGGTCGCCTGACGTAGGTGCGGGCCCTCTCCTGTTCCGGCATGCCACCTGCGGTGATGCCCCAAGATCCCGTCCACGCCTCGTCCACAGCCCCCGACATGCGGCCGCTTCGAGCGGCACATGGCTGCACAAACACGAAGACTTCGTACTCAGCGTTTCCGCTGGTCACGGGGTCTTAAGGCACCTCAGAAGGGGTCCCCCGGCGGGGCGCTCGGACCGTGGGGCCGGACGGAACCGCTGGTCGGCGGCGGGCAGCTGGTGATCGAGGCGGTTGTGTCCGGCTGAATCGGTAGGTCGGCGGCGCTTGACCGCAGGGCCGGGTCCTGGCAGGAGCCGCAAGCTGGTCGTGCCGGACGGTCTGTGACCTGCGGGGATTCTCCGGTTGTGCCGATGTCGGCGCATCTGCCCAGGACCCGGAAGGGTTGATGGTGTGGTGCGCCCGCCCATGTCTTTCGACAAGGTTCACGCTGGCATAGGAGGCAAGCTAAAATCTAAGGTAGATTCAATCTACGTAATATCGAAACTGTGTTTTGGTCGAGAGGGTGCTGCCTGTGGAATTCAAGGGGAGGGTGGCTGACCTGGATCTGCTGGCTCGACAGCTCGGCCTGGTGATCGAGGGCGTGGGCGCCACCCGAGGGCGGGCCGTGATCATGACCGGGCGGCGCCGGGTGGGGAAGTCTCGCCTGGTCCAGGAGTTCTGTGACCGGTCCCGGGTTCCGTACGTGGTCTTCCAGGCGACCCGGGGCCGCAACGCCGTGGCCGAGCGGGCGGACTTCACAGGGGCGCTCGCCCAGTCCGCCCTACCGGGGGCGGAGCTGGTGGCCGGGCTGCAGGCCGCGGATTGGAATCAGGCGCTGCGCTCACTGGCCGTCGCGGTTCCGGACGACGTCCCGAGCATCGCGGTGATCGACGAGGTGCCGTGGCTGGTCGAGCAGGACGCGGAGTTCGAGGGGGCGCTGCAGACCGTCTGGGACCGTCACCTGTCCGCCAAGCCGGTCCTGCTCATCCTGGTCGGCAGCGACATGTCGGTGATGGAGGCGCTGCAGTCGTATGGCCGCCCGTTCTTCGGGCGGGCGGCGAAGATGACCGTACGGCCGCTGCACCTGGGCGATGTGCAGGCCATGACCGGGCTGGATGCGGCGGACGCGGTGGACGCGCTGCTGATCACGGGAGGCTTTCCGGAAATCGTTCAGTCGTGGCGGCCAGGGGTGAGCCGGGCGGACTTCCTGCGCGAGGCGGTGGCGAATCCGCTGTCTCCGCTACTGGTGGCGGGCGAGCTGTCGCTGCTGGGGGAGTTCCCCGAGGCCTCGCACTCGCGGGCGGTGCTGGAGGCGGTGGGCAGCGGCGAGCGGACCTTCTCCACCATCGCTGCACAGGCCGGGGGAACAGGTGCCCTGCCATCGGGCACGCTGTCCCCGCTGCTGAACACCTTGCAGGCCAAGCGGGTTCTGGCGGCCGACCTGCCGCTGTCCGCAAAGGCCGACACCAAGAACAAGCGCTACCGCATCGCCGATCCGTATCTCCGTTTCTGGCTGGCGTTCCTGCAGCGGGGTATCCCGCTCATCGAGCGCGGCCGGGGCGATCTTGCCCTGGAGCGCATCGAGCGGTCCTGGACCACTTGGCGGGGGCGCGCGGTCGAGCCGCTCATCCGCGAGTCGCTGTTGCGGCTGTTGCCCGACGAGCGATGGCCGGAGACTGAAGCGGTCGGCGGCTGGTGGAACCGGCAGAACAACCCCGAGATCGACCTGGTCGGCACCGACCGTGAACCCGTCGCGGGCGCGGTGCACTTCGTCGGCTCCATCAAGTGGCTGGAGTCCCAGCCGTTCGGCCGGCGCGAATACGACGCCCTGGCTCGGGACGTACTCGCGGTGCCCGGCGCCGGGCCGGACACGCCGCTGGTCGCGGTGTCCCGCAGCGGTGTCGTCGGCAGTCTGCCGCTTGCGGTCCACTGGGGGCCTGAAGATCTGGTCCGCGCCTGGCAGTAGTGGAGAGACGGTGAGGCATCGGGTAAGCGGCTCAGGATGCCCAGTGCCGGTAGGCCTCCACCCAGGCCCACCCTTCAGGCGCGGGTTCGGGCAGCGGTAGGTCGAGGAGGCCGATCGCCTGACGGTGTCGACCGCGTCCGCACAGGGCGACGACGCCGCTGCCGGACCGGAGCTGGACGGCGGTGACGGTTACGGCGACGCTGAGCACGGCTGTGTCGAACGGGAGGGCGAGGCGGTCCTCGACGACTGCATGGAGGGCGGCGAGTTGTTCGTACTCGTCGTAGGCATCGACGATCGCCTCCGCGACCATGGCGGCGAGCGCGGTGGTGGTGGGCCTCATCGTCTGTGGTGCCTTTCCGCGCGCAGGAGTTCCGCGAGGCGGGCGCCGACAGGGGTGATGCTCGGCACGGGCTCGTGTGTGTAGTGACTCTTCTTGCGACGGCACAGCAGTTCCTCCCCATTCCGCTCCCAGGTGAACGCGGGCTTGCGCAGGAGCGTACGGAACACGGCGTCGGCGTTCTCGGTATGCCGCTGGACCAGACGGCGGATGACCATGGGGGAGACGGAGTCGTCGTTCAGGTACTCCCGGAGCTGCGTCAGGTAGGTGCGGTTACGGGCCAGAGCGGGATCGGCGAACAGCGCGTCGAGACGGCCGAAGCCGGCGTAGTAGCAGATGCCTTCGGTCTCGTCACAGATCACAGCGACGTCGTCCGCGTCGAGAAGCTCTTCGGGCAGGCTGCTGAGTTCGTCGAGCGAGGGCCCGCTGTTCCTCGCCTGCGCGGCGGCCTTGTCGTCAAGTCCGGCGAGGGCCTTCTCCTGCCGGTGACGGTGATACTCGCGCAATCGGACTTGCGCCTCTGCCGGCTCCAGGACGAGCAGGTCGGTGCCGAACAGTTCGACGAAGTCGGCACAGGCCTCGGCCTGCATCTCCCAGGCCATGCGCAGCATCTCGGGATTGCGGCGCAGCAGCTGCGGATTGACAGCCAGGGTCTGGACGGCGACCTGCGCCAACTCCGAACCGTCGCCGGGCGGGTAGGCGGTGAGGTTGCCGCTGACCACCCAGGCGTCGGTGCCCGGGTGGACGGGCACGATGCGCGCGGCAACGAACATCCCCTTGCGCAGATTCCCCAGAGCACGCCGCCCCAGGTTGGAGTGGACCCGGTAGACGAGGTCGTCCAGCAGGTTGTGCAGGACGGCGGCGCCTCGATCGGAGCCCTGTACCTCGAAGAGCCCCTCGACCACGTCGCGCCAGCCGAGCAGCATCGCACGTTCGTCCTCCGACAGCGGCGGCCGCCGCTGGGCCACGAACTGCTCGACGACTGTGGAGCCGTCCGCCAGCCGGTACTGCAGTGCGAAGTGGTCGATCGTCTGGATGGCGGTCGCCTCGTCCAGGAAGCCGAGTCGGTCCTCGGCCTCGTCGAGCCGGGCATCCAGTCGCCGGGCGAAGCGCCGACCCTGCGCGAACGCCACCAGCTCGCTCTTGAGATCTCCGCTCAGTGCCACCAGCCTTCCGACTGGGGGGAGCGCCGTGGGGGAACCGTTCTGGTCCACTTCTTCCTGCCTGCTCTTCAAGTTTCTGCCGTACGACGCGAGCCGCCCCCTGCGAGCGCGGCGCGCGTCTGTCTGGGGCATGTGTCAGGAGCCGGACGGCCGGGGTCGACCGGTGAGTTGGTGGGCGAGCCGGTCGGCGTTGAGGGCACGCACGGCGGTGTCGACGGCATCGCGGTCGGCGAGGTCGACGCCCCGCGCGGCGAGGGCGGCCGAGATCTGCTTGGCCGGACCCCACGCCTCCTCGTCGTCGAAGGCCGCGCGAAAGGCGGACGCGTACGCAACGACTGCGGTGATGACGGGAGAAATCCATGGCTGCTCGACACCGCGTTCGGTGAGCGCGAAAGTCACCCATTGCGTCAGCACGGCGGGCAAGAGCATGCGGTGCTCCTGATCGAGTACGGCCTTGCGGGGCAGCCAGTCCTCCAGGAAGCCGGCGACCTGGCCGGGGCTCCAGCACAGCGGACCGCGGCTGAGGTAGTTCTCTCCATAGTCCAGGAACAGATCGGCCAGCGACCTGACGGTGTCGGCTTCCTGCGCCGCATCGGAGCGGAAGGCGGTGAACGCGTCCAGCAGACGGGCGCGTTCGGTTTCGTCGAGCGGTTGGTGTTCGGGCCAGTCGGGCAGGTGGTCTCGGCAGCGTGCCCAGGCCAGGGCCCGCAGGGCGACCACGTCCTCGTCGGCCTGGCGGGGCCAGGCCATGTCCGTCAGCCGCAACGCCAGGGCGAGATCCGCGAGCACCTCGCCCGCGTCCTGTTCGGTCGACGGCATCGGCACCTCGCCGTCCTCCCGCATCGCCTCCCATGCTTCGGCCGCCGCCGGCGTCAGCAGCGCCAGCTTGTCGACCATCGTGCCGCCGACCTCGCTGATCTGCGCCATCAGCGTGTGCGGGACGGGACCGTCGTACTCGACGAACAGCACTCGCTCGCTGTCCCACACATCCACCGCGCGCCAGGCCCGCACCGGGCGGTGAGGCGCGGCCGCGTGCCAGGCGGGCAGCGGCTGCGACCCGGCGAGGATCTCCACCGTCTCGCCGAGCATGGAGCGGCTGCTGGGCGGGCCGACCCGCTCCAGCGCGGCCACCGCGGCAAGGCCATGCGGGGACGGTGTCGTCGAAGCCCGTCCCACCACCTCAAGACAGAGCGCCTGCTCCGGCTCGCGCTCCATCATCCCGGCGGCCAGCCAGGCCTCGCCTAGACACCCGCTCGCCCACGCCTCCACCGCGAGGACATTCCTGTCTTCCAGACGCTGCGTTCGGGCCTCCCGCAGGACACGATCCGACAGTCGCAGGGGATGCGGCGAACGGCGTACGGACTTCTTGCCGCCACCCGGCTTGCGGCGGCCACGGCTCTTCGGCATGCCATCGAGTCTGGCAGAGCAGGGTGGGACGCGGACCGGATGGTCGAGGACAGCCCCCGCTGGGGTGACTGCGCGGGTGCGCCGACGCGGTTCCATTCACGGTCTTGACTTGCAGCTTTCCGTGAACGGGTAGTCGCAGGTTGGGCGCCCCGGCAGGATTCGAGCCTGCGCACACGGCTCCGGAGGCCCTTACACCTCGCAGTATCCTTCCTGTTCAGCGCCCTGCAATCGGCTGAGTAGCGTATATCGGTCCACGAGTGGTCCACAGCTCCTAACGGGTCGAGTGTGGTCGTTCGAGGATCCCTCCGTGAGCCCGCCCCGGTCGGGGGGATTTCAAAGGGACGCTACGGGGTAGGGCCAGTTGCTGTGATTGCTGTATCCGGCTGCTGTACAGCAGGATCCAGGTGGGGTCATGGCACGGAGCAGGAACTGCCGAACGGCTCCTGGTGGGCAACGACGGGCGTCCGTGGTTGCTTTGGCGCGAGTGATCACGGCCCCGTAAGCTTCCGGAGCGTTGGGCAGTCTGTGGACAGCAGGCTGAGCCCTTGCCCTGGCTGCAGAAGCTTCGAGTATCTGGTGCTCCCGATGTGGCAGGCCGACATCATCTACTACGGGCTGAATCCAGCGGACTACATGCACCAAGAGTTCGACGAGGCACGGGGCGACGTCGACGAGAGCTGGGACCCAAGAGCAACGGTTCCGTCCTGGCGCGACCTCGTCTGATCCTCTACGCCTGCGCGGAGCGTCGACCCGAGCCATACTCCACGCTCGCCCCCCTCAACTCCCCAGGCCACGTTGAGACTTCGTCTGGATCTTCTTGCGGACCTGACATACCCTCAAGTCGTGATCGGCGGTGCGTGGGGGGTGCGGCAGTGACGCAGGAGCAGTTCGGCTGGCTCTCGGAGGCCATATCGACCTTCGGCGCGTCGTGCAAGGACATGGTGAACGGACCGGGCGACCCCGAGGCGTCCATCCGCCCGCCGATGCAGAAGCTCCTAGAGACTGTGGGCAGTCACGATGCCTTGGACGGCGTTCTGTGGCACTCCGAAACTCCTCTGCGTGATGTGGGTGTGCGCCCCGACTATGCAGTCGAGGTACACGGCGACATCGTCGGTTACATCGAAGTCAAGCGTCCCGGTCATTCTGTTGACCCGGAAAAGTTCACGGGGCGTAACAAGAAGCAGTGGGAGCGACTGCGTGACCTGCCGAACGTGCTCTACACCAACGGCACGGAGTGGCGGCTTTTTCGCACCGGGGAGCAGATCGGCACCCCGGTCGTCTTCGAGGGCGATTTGGCCAGTGCAGGACGGTCGTTAACCGCTCGTGAGCCTGCAGCGTTCAACAGTCTCCTGAGGACTTTCCTGCACTGGGTTCCCGAGCCAATTCGCCATGCCTCGGCTCTGGTTCGGCGCACTGCACCGCTGTGCCGCCTGTTGCGCGCGGCGGTCCTGGAGCAATTGGAGTTCGAGGGCAGGTATGCGGCGGAGGGCGCGCGTCGTGAGGAGTTGCGGTTCACAGGGCTGAAGAACGACTGGCGCAGGCTGCTCTTTCCGACGGCCGATGATGCCACCTTCGCCGACGGCTACGCCCAGGCAGTGACTTTCGCGCTGCTGCTGGCGCGCACCGAGGACATCTCTGTCCCTCCCCTCGTAGCGTGAAGACCGTGACTGCAGGGGAAGTTGGGAGTCATGGCGGAGAAGCGACGGAAGTTCGATCCGGAGTTCCGTGA
>NZ_JBSFVU010000112.1:0-7171 GCF_053592475.1 Streptomyces sp. NPDC002671 | reverse complement strand
CTTGTCGTAGACGATCTCGTGATGGACCTCGGAGTTGGGGAGCAGCCGCAGATGCCGGCCGACGTACTGCTCGAACAGCTCGCCCAGGTCCCGCGCGAACGCCTCGAACACTTTGCTGTCGTAGTGCTCCATCCCTGTGTAGTACAGGCCCATCGGGCATACCGTGCCCAGCACGGCAGGTGTCACCGGGATCAGGTAGTCGCACCCGAACACCCACGTCTCCCACGCAATGCGCCGCCTGACCGAGGAGGGGGAGTGGCTGCCGGTGTTCCAGCTGACTGCATACGCGCCCGAGTTGAATCCCGTCGAGTACCTCTGGGCACACGTGAAGCACAGACTGGCGAACCTCGCATCTGTCGCGCTTGGCCGACTCGAAGCACTCGTACGCAGCCGGCTCAAACGGCTTCAGTATCGCTCCAAGGCCCTCGACGGCTTCATCATGGCGACCGCGCTCTCCCCTGATCTCCCACCGCAGCCGCCCTGAAGCTTGCTCGAGATGCACGCCAATGAGCGTTCATCGCATGTGGAACCACCACGCCGACGCGAGGTGAAGAACACCGAGGAGGCCGGCGGAGATGGCCATGCCCCTGTTGCGCTGCTGTACGCCGATCGCGGAGTCGCCGATCTGGGCCAGGCCGGCGACGGCGAGAACGGGGGCGACGGTAGACCGGTCGCCCATGGCGAACAGGGCGAGGGTGATGGCGGTGAGGGGGATCGCCCGGGCTCCGTAGGCGTTCGCGTAGAGATGTGTGCCGCCGTTGACGGCCATGCCCTTGGGCAGGGCGAGGCCGGGCCTGATCATTCCGGCGATGCAGAAGCCAGCCGAGGTGAGGGAGGCGAGGCCGTTGGCGGCAATGAGGATGGCTTGGGCGGTGGACGAGTTCACAGTTACGTCTCCCCGTGAATCATTCTTATCCTGAATGGTTTTTTGAAGCTATCATTCTCGGCATGAGCGATGTCAATGGGGCGACGGCCGGCGATGCCTCGGGCCTGACCTCGACTGTGGTGTTCAGGCTCGGCACTCTCGGCACGGTGGTCACCGACCGGTTCACACGGGAGATCGAGGGGCTGGGCCTCAAACCGAAGCACGTCGGCCTGATGGCCGCGCTCAGCCTTGCTTCCGTTGCGTCCCAGCAGGAACTGGCCGCGCGGATGGGGGTCGCGCCCAGCCTGATGGTGACGCTGGCCGACTATCTGGAGGGTCTCGGCGCGGTTCAGCGGGTCCGGGATCCGCAGGACCGCCGCCGGCAGGTACTGACACTCACCGAGGAGGGGCAAGGCCTGCTGGACCGCTGCACATCCTTGGCGCGGACCCTGGACAAGGAGTTCGTGGCCGGGCTGACGGAGGAGCAACGGAAGGCGCTGGACGAGGCGCTGCGCGTGATGGCGAACCGCGCCGGCCTGCCGTAGAGGACGAGGGAAATGGGACGTCCCCTCGTTCATCGGTCGTGAGCGAGGGGACGTTGCTGACATAGATGTACTGCGGGACACCACGGGCGGCCAGAGCCGGCCGCAGGGCGGCGGCCAGGCGGACGGTGTCCTCGGCGAAGCCCCAGCGGTGCCCGACCACCGCCCTGGAGTGGTCGTCCAGGAAGGCGAACAAGTATGTCTTGCGGCCGTCGATCCGCCGCCCGTGCAGGGCATCCCCGACCCACAGCTCGTTGGGCCGGTCGGCCTCGAACCGGCCGAAGGCGCCGGTGGGCTTGGGGTTCTTCAGGGCGACCAGGCCGGTGCGGTGGAACATCCGCTGCAGCGTGCGCTCGTCCGGCGCCCACCCCAGTTGGGCTCGCAGGATCCGGCGGCAACGGGGACTCGCGGCCCCTCACTTCGACCCGATGCGTCAAGTCGGCTGGATAACTCACAGCCATACGATTCCTGGCATGACGACAGCCAACTGCTACACCTGCGGCCAGGAAGAACGATTCGACGATCTGCCACTACGTGAGCGCATCGTCGAGGATCAGCATTGGCGGGTAGCCCATGCTTTCGATGCGGCACTTCCTGGATGGCTGGTGCTGGTGCCCCGCCGCCATGTAACGGCCATCCACGAGCTCACCGACATGGAGGCCGAGACGCTGGGAATGTGGCAGGTCAGGTTGTCTCGGGCTCTCCACGACGTGACTGGGTGCGTCAAGACCTACGTTGCGCAGTTCGCTGAGGTTGAAGGGTTCGCCCATGTGCACTTCCACGTCATGCCGCGCATGAGCGACCTTCCCCAAAAACTGCGTGGCCCTGGTGTCTTCGACTTGCTCAGGCAGCCTGAACAACTACGGGTGTCCGCTGGCACTACAGATGAAATCGTGCACTCCCTTCGCGTCCACCTACGTCCTGGCCCTTACGCCCCGTGACCGACCACAGAACTTGAGCCAGAACCTTCTCGGGCTCTGGCTCAACTTCTGTTTGCGCCGTGAGGCGCTGTTGGTTCGAGTGGAGGTGAAAGACCTGCACCAACCCGCTGTCGCAGCAGTCGGGTTGAAGCTGAGGGCAGCCTGACCCGGGTGATGCCGGGGAGGGTGAGAGCGGCCCTGACAAAGCCGGGACGTGTCCAGTACTGCCAGATGGGGTGGGTCCGGCAAGCGTGATGGAGAGGAGTACGCGAGGAACCGACGTTTACGTCTCGTACTGGTTCTAACAAAAGCTGTTGATCATGTGACTGTTGGCTTGTCCGCTCGTTGGTCTGGTCGTGGGGAAACGTCAGTCCCGGCCGTGGATCGTGTCGGATGAACTGTGGTCGCTCATCGAGCCGTTGCTGCCCGAGCCGGCGCCGAAGCTGGTCGAGGGCAGACCTCGAGTGCCGGACCGGCAGGCGCTGTGCGGGATCCTCTTCGTCCTGCACACCGGCATCCAGTGGGAGTACCTGCCCCAGGAGCTGGGCTTCGGTTCGGGGATGACCTGCTGGCGGCGCCTGGCGGCCTGGAACGAGGCTGGCGTGTGGGAGCAGCTGCACGTGCTGCTGCTGGAGAAGCTGCGGTCGAAGGACAAGTTGGATTGGTCCCGGGCGGTGATCGACTCCTCTCATGTCAGGGCTGCCCGGCGAGGCCCAAAAGCGGTCCCAGCCCGGTCGACCGAGCACGTCCGGGCAGCAAGCACCACCTCATCGTCGACGGGCAGGGCATCCCACTCGCGGTATCGCTGACCGGCGGCAACCGCAACGACGTCACCCAGCTCCTGCCCCTGCTCGACAAGATCCCGGCGATCGCGGGCCGGGTCGGCAGACCACGCCGACGCCCCGACGCGCTGCTGGCCGACGGCGGCTACGACCACGACAAGTACCGCCGCCTGCTCTGGCAGCGCGGGATCCGACCCGTGATCGCGAAGCGAGGCGAGCCCCACGGCACCGGCCTGGGCATTTTCCGCTACGTCGTCGAGCGCACGATCGCCTGGCTCCACGGCTTCCGCCGCCTGCGCATCCGCTGGGAACGACGCGACGACATCCACGAAGCGTTCCTCGGACTCGCCGTCTGCCTGATCACCCACCGCCACGTCCAACAGCTTTGTTAGGGGCAGTTACTGCGAGAGTTCACACAGGCGCACGGCGAGGGCGGCGATGTCGTCGTCAAGGCGTCCTCTGCTGTAGCGGAGGAGGTCACGGTGAAGAGCCGTGAGCAGGTCGCGGGGTGGCGTCGGGGGCTGTCGGCGCATCCAGGCGGCCAGCGGGAAGAACTCGCCGTCGCGGGCGCGGGCCTCGGCGACCCCGTCGGTATAGAGAAGCAGCAGGTCGCCGGGGGCGAAGTCGAAGGTGTCGACGTTGTAGTGATCGCCGATCAGCTCCGCGAGGTTGAGCAGTGGCGACGGGGTGGTGGGCTCGAGGGCACGGAGTTTCCCACGGTTCAGGAGCAGTGGTGGGGGGTGTCCGCAGTTGAGGATCTCGATGCGCCTGCTCCCGTGCGGGATCTCGGCGAGAAGGGCGGTGGCGAAGCGCTCCATCGGCCCCTCGGGGGGAAACGCGGCGTTGTAACGGGTGCTGCTGGCGTCCAGCCGGCGTGCGACGCTGACCATGTCGGCCTCGCTGTAGGCCGCCTCCCGGAAGGCGTTGACGATCGCCGCGGCCTCCCCCACTGCCGGCAGGCCCTTGCCCCGCACGTCACCGATGAGCAGCCTGACCCCGTATCGCGTGTCGACCACCTCGTAGAAGTCCCCGCCAATACGGGCCTCCGCCGCGGCCGCGAGATACAGCGACTCGATCTCGACGCTCCCGAAGCGGCGCGGCATAGGACTCAGCACCACCTGCTGCGCCGCGTCGGCGACGAGCCGCACCTGAAAGAGGGTCCGCTCCCGCTGGAGCCGGACATGACTTCCGTACGCGGCCGCCACGGTGACCGCGATGATCCCCGAAGTCGTCCACCACGTCCCCAGGCCGGGGAACACGACGCCGAGGCCGATCATCAGAAAAACGCAGACCGTCCCCAGCAGGACGGTGGGGAGCACCGGCCACATAGCGGCGGCGAGGGCCGGCGCCGCGGGCAGGAGGCGACTGAAGGCCATTTCCGGGGGAGTGGCGTATGCCAGGCTGGCGATGACGACGGTCAGGATGACCGGCGACAGCCGCACAAGCATCCCCTGGCTGCTGTGGCGACGATGGAGCCGCAGCCGTCCAGACTCGATCACACTTCACAGAATATCTACGCAATGAGGGCATAGCGCTCTGGCGGATCAGAGTCGGCCGCCTGCCCCGGACCGGCTCGCCGGCTTTGTCGGTGCCGCACCTGTTCCGCGCGACTCCAGCAAGGTCAGCGGAAACCAGTGACGCCCCCAGTGAAACAACCGCCGCCTCCAGCGGGTCTTCTAGGTCTCCGCGCTGTTCAGTATCCGAAGGTGCGAGGAGTCCCGCCGGTTTTACGATCGCAAGCGTGCCGAGGGTAAGCGCCATAACCAGGCCGTCCTCGCGCTCGCCCGCCGCTGTGTCAACGTCCTCTGGTCCCTGTTGCGCGACGGCCGGTGCTACGGCCTCACGCCCCCACCACCCTCGCAGCTTGACAGGCGCCATTAGGAATCAATGGCGCAAACCCAATGGTTGTCATGGTTCGGTGACAACGATCAAGGTTCGGTGGCACAGGACACTCCTTCATGGCGCGCAGGGTCGCCGCTTGCCTCAGAAATCGAACACATGCTCCAATCGGGGTGTGCGTCGCCTGGACCACCTGACCGACACCCAGGAGCGCATCTTGCGCTTCATCCGTGCATCCGTGCGCCCATCGCCGATTGGGGTGAGGCACCGACGATGGGCTCGCTCATGCGGGTGCGGACATGTTCAACGAGGGGTGAAGGAGTCGTCAGAGTGAAGGCCGACCTGCTGGCGCTGTTCGATCAGAGGGAGGGGCCAGCGGGCAAGGCGTACCTGCTGGGGCACTGGATCAGTGAGCAGCGGAAGGCGTGCGCGGCCGGACGGCCGGTGGGGCAGTGGCTGTCCAACCAGCTGCGTCCCGGGGCGCTGGCCGGCCACCCGGAGCGGGTGGAGGTCTTGGCAGTGATCGACCCGGACTGGAACCCGCAGTGGCGGCTGGACTGGCAGTGCCACTACTCCGGGGTGAGGAGTGTTTGGTCGGCGCGGTGCGGTCGTCACCGTGCGTGGGCATTTGCTGCATCGGCAATGCCCGCACGTCGTGTGGCAGGGCCTGATGCCCGAAGAGCGTGAGCGCCTCGCTCAGCTCAGTGTTCAGCCCCTCCCCGCCCAAGGGGCGGAAGGGAGGAAGGGTGCCGCAGAAGGCCGCTGGAGGCGCCTCTGGGGCTTCGAGCGGGGCCTTGCGGCAAGTGCAAGGCGCGTACCGAGCTCTCGGGGTATGCGAGGCTCACCGCTGACAAGCTCCAGCCGCTCGCCCGACTCGGCTTGGAGCGGGCGGCGGCGTGAGAGGCGGCCCCGACCCGCTGCCGTGTGTCGACGAGAGAGATCCCGGGTTCTTCTTGCCGGCCTTCTTCGGGATGGTGAACGTCCCGGATGTGCTGCCCGCCGATGCCCCGCACCGAAAACCGCCATGGCAGAGGGGGCGAGCTCGTGGACCTTCTATGCAGGGATGCGGCGTGGCGTGGTGATCGCCCCCGCCGCCTGGGAGCTGCGCAGGGTGTGGCGGCGCGGGTGAGGGCGCAGGGGCGCGTGTGGGCGGGTGGGGCCGGTTCCGCCTACGGCTGAGCAGCTCGTGGACGCAAAGATCACCGGCGGCGAACGCGTCGAGCCGGCACAGGCCGCCCCGGCGCTGGACCTCATCGCAGCGCTGGAGGCGAGCGTCCGAGCTGCCGAGCGGATGCACCAGTCGTCACGGCCTCGGCCATGACCCTGTTCCCCGAGGGAACACCCGGGCTGGCGAGCCGGGAGTACGGCTGCGTTGCTGTCTGGACTGCGGTCATGGGGCTCCTTGAAAATATCCCCGGCTCGTGCTCGGAGGTGGGACAGACCCGCTCTTCCGGACGCCCTGCCCGCAGCGCGCTGCCCGCCGCGGGGCGGCAGATCCCGTCACGTGATCTGGTCGGGTCGGGATGCTTCGGCTGATACACCACCGAATCTCGGCCAAGTCGGGCAATCCCCGAACGTCATGACCGGGCTCTGCCGCCTTGTCTGCGTTTCAAGGTGCAGGCGGGTTGGTCTGGCCATGACGGCTGGCCGGCCCGCCGACTCTGGCACGGGAGGGCGAGTGTCTCAGTCGACGATGACGGCCATCTTGCCCAGCGCCTCACCTGTTTCCATGATCCGGTGGGCTTCGACGATCTCGTCGAAACGGAAGATCCGTGCCGGCCTTGCCGGCAAGGCTCCCGACTCGACCTTGGCGTAGATCACGTCCAAGGGAACGTCGGCGAGCGGAAAATCGGGGCTGCCCAGGACGAAGGCGCTGCCGAAGAAGCTGAGTTGTACGCCGGTGGGGAGATCGGTGATCGGGTTGAAGTCGCGTACTGGCTCGAAGCCACCGAGGAAGCCGAGTTGGCAGACCCGGCCGCGGGGGCGGACCGTGGCCAGGGAGTCGCGCAGGACGTTGTTGCCGACGAGATCGAACACCGCGTCAACGGTGTGGTTGCTTCTGTTGACCTGGGCGGCCAGGTGGCCGTCGTCGATGAGAACGTCTTCGGCGCGGAGTTCCTTCAGGAGCGGCGCGTGCGCGGGGTTGCGGGTGGTCGCGAGTACTTTCGCGCCGTGGTCGACGGCGAGGTTGACTGCGGCTTGGCCGAGGGAGGACGTCGCTCC
>NZ_JBSFVU010000111.1:0-7253 GCF_053592475.1 Streptomyces sp. NPDC002671 | reverse complement strand
GGGCCCTCATTCGTGACCGACGGTGCTACGAAGTCACACCACCCGTCACTGACACGGCTTGACAACAGCATTGGGAAGCATGTGGTCGGCGATCGACCAGCCCAGCAAGCGCCGCGAGTGCACGTCGATGACCGTGGCCAGGTAGAGGAACCGCCCGCCCGCTATCGGCAGATAGGTGATATCGGTGTGCCACGAACGCAGGAGAAGAGGTTCAGGAATGTAGGTCGGCACCTCTTTGAATGCGGTGCTGCGTGAAAGATGAAGGTAGGCCCTTCGAAGCCGCCCTGCGGGGGGAGGCTTCAAACCGCCACATGCTGCGTTGGCTGAAGACCGTCGTGGTGAGCGATGTGGAAAAGGCGCCCATGAGGCGTCAGGTGGGGACCAGGAAGGCGAGCGCAAGCGAATCGCTGATGACGTGTCGAAAACGTATTTAGATGGCATCGAAACTGGGGGTGTAGATATGGCTCCAGGACAAGTCTGGCGGACACCCGTCTACTGGCCAGACGGTGCCCGGCATGGAGGCGACGCGAGCCTGGTCTGCTGCTTTCACGTGGAACGTGGGAAGGCGAGCCCCGATAGTCCTGCCTCATGGGCAGGGAGAGGGAGTGTCCTGAAGCGGCGGAAACCGCGAGGGATCGAGTACCGGTGCGGGACTCGCCGGCGGATCGGCTCGTAGTAGTGATGAAGTCTCTGTAATGGGGATGGAGCGAAGGGGCCGGGTCATCCGTGGCTGTGTTCGTTCGATCAACCGGGTATGTCCTGGGAGGAGTCGGGTGGGCGAGCTGAAGTCGCCAGGAAAGTCGTTTGAGATCTCGAAGTGGGAAGTATGGGAGGCATGGGAGAAGGTCAAGGCTAATAAGGGGGCGCCGGGCGTGGACGGTTGCTCGATCGAGGACTTCGAGAAGGATCTGAGGGGCAATCTCTTCAAGATCTGGAACCGGATGTCCTCGGGCAGCTACTTTCCGCCCCCGGTGCGAGCGGTGGAGATTCCGAAGCCGCATGGCGGTGGTACCAGAATTCTCGGCGTTCCTACGGTCGCGGACAGAATTGCACAGACCGTAGTGGCCGCCCGTCTGGAGCGCGAGGTGGAACCGAAGTTCCATCCGGACTCCTACGGGTATCGGCCCGGACGGTCGGCGCTGGACGCGGTGGAGAAGTGCCGAGAACGCTGCTGGAAGAAGGACTGGGTCGTCGACCTCGACATCCAGAAGTTCTTCGACAGCGTCCGCTGGGACCTCATCGTCAAGGCTGTGGAAGCACACACCGACGCCGTTTGGGTGAAGTTGTACGTCCGGCGATGGCTGGAGGCACCACTTCAGCTACCTGATGGCACCTTGCAGATGCGAGACCGGGGGACCCCACAAGGGTCATCGGTCTCGCCCGTGTTGGCGAATCTGTTCCTCCACTACGCGTTCGACATGTGGCTGATTCGGGAGTTCCCGAACGTTCCCTTCGAACGCTACGTGGATGACGCGGTCGTGCACTGCGTCAGCGAGCGCCAGGCCAGAAGACTGGTGGAGGCGATCGGGAACCGGATGGAAGAGGTCGGGCTGCGTCTGCATCCCGACAAGACCCGGATCGTCTACTGCAAGGACGCGAACCGGCGGGTCTCATATGAGCACGCGGCGTTCACGTTCCTGGGGTTCACGTTCCGCGCTCGCGCGGCGCGCAGCAAGCATGGGGTGACATTCCCGTGCTTTCTTCCTGCGATCAGCAAGGGGGCCCTGAAGAGGCTTAGTTCCGAATTGCGTGGGTGGCGGATTCACCGGCGCACGGGCCACACCTTCGTTCAACTCGCGCGGATAATCAACCCAATCGTGCGAGGGTGGATGCAGTACTACGGAGCGTTCTATCACTCCGCGCTGAAACCCCTCCTGCGGCGCATCAACGCCTACCTGGTGCGCTGGATCCGCAGAAAGTACAAACGGCTGGCCGGGTTCAAGAAAGCCAAGGACTGTTTCCAGGGGATCACACAGCGATACCCGGGAATGTTCGCGCATTGGCGCCTGTGCCGTAACTTCTGGTGATCAGGGTGACAAGAGCCGTGTAACGGGAGACTGTTACGCACGGTTCTGTGGGAGCCGGAGGGTGAGATTCCCTCCGGCTACCCGACCCCACGTACTTCTGGTTCGGCTCATCGGCGGTGAACACGCCTCCGACCAGGTCCGGGGCCTTCGCGGCGGTGAGGTCCGCGATCGTGGTGCGGTGCGTGCGGCGCAGCCGCAGCCCGGCGATCTTGGAGGCCTTCATCAGCCGGGCAACCTTCTTGTGGTTGACCGCCTCACCGCTGTCGCGGAGCTCGGCGGTGATCCTGAGGACGCCATAGGTGCCGTCCGAGGCAGCGTGGACAGTGCGTATCCGCGCGGTCATCTCCGCGTCCCTGGCCTGCCGGGCGGCGCGGTCGGGGGCGGTGCCCAGCCAGTAGTAGAAGGTGGACCGGGCGATGCCCAGGGCCTGGCACAACCGCTTGACGCCGTAGCGGCGCTGGTGGTCGGCAACGAACTGGCAGCGGTTCACCAGCGCTTCTCCCCTGTGAAATACCGGGCTGCCTTGCGCAGGATGTCGCGCTCTTCCTCCAGCTCGCGGATCCTCTTGCGCGCGGCGGCGAGCTCGGCCTGAAGCGGGTCCGGAGCGGCTGCGGACTCGACCGTCCCGGACGCGGAGTGCGAGCCGGGACGCCGTCCGTCCGCTGCCCGGACCCCGTTGCGCAACGTCTCGGTGTTCACCCCCAGGTCCTCGGCGACCGACTTGATCGTCGCCCCCGGCCGCGACCGGTACAGCGCGACCGCGTCCGCCTTGAACTGCGGCGGGTAGTGCTTCATCGCCATCTGTGCAGGACTCCTGTCCACCCGGACCATCAAGATCCAAGTGTCTCTGGTGTCCAACATCCAAGGTCAGGGCCCGAGCGGCGATTGCCTTGGAATGACAGGCCGTCAGTCGGAGTTGTGCCTACATCCGATGGACCGGGGTGGGTGTGGTCAGCGGAGGCCGTGGGAAGTTGATGACGGGCTGTGGGAGCGGATCGCTCCGCTGCTGCCGGTGCTCAGACAGTGGCCAGCGCGGCGCCGTCATGGCCACGTGGGGATCACATACCGAAGGGCCAGGGTGCTTCTTCCTGGCCCCTCGGTATCCCTCATGCCATGAGGAGCCGGGTCAGCCCAGCCCTGGCAGCCTGCGCAGTTCCCCGATTCGCAGAAGTCGTGCAAAGAGGAGGAAGAGCAGCGCCATCGCGATGCCGCCTGCGGTCAGCGAGATGGCCGGCGTCCAGGAGGCCGATGCCAGGCCGTGGCTACAGGAGCGGGCGATGAGCCAGCCGGCGGCCCCGGCGCCGGTGGCGGCCGCGGTCAACTTGGCGTAGGTGCGACAGATTCGTCGGCCGTCGAGAAGTCCCTCGGTGCGGCGCCTGAGCCGCAGAGCCGTGAGCAGCAGGCCGATAGCGTAGGACAGGGCATAGGCGGCGGCCATCCCGGTGACCGCCCACCGGGGGGACAGCAGCAGATGGCAGGCCGTGGCCAGAGCAATGTTGATGCCGCCGATCCACAGCGCCATGCGGAACGGCGTGCGGGTGTCTTCGAAGGCGTAGAAGCCGCGCAGCAGGAGGTACTGGGCGGAGAACGGGATCAGTCCCAGGCCGAAGGCTTGCAGCATGTGGCCCAAAGGGACGGTTGCTGCGGCATCGGCGGCTCCGTGAGCGAACAGCAGCTGCGCGATCTGCGGACCGAAGGCGACGAAGAAGAACGCTGCCGGGACGATGATGACGCCGCTGACCCGGAGCGCGCGGGACAGGTCGGCGCGCAGATCGTCGAGGCGCTGCTCGGTTGCTGCGCGGCTCATGCGTGGGAGCAGCGCGGTGACGAGAGAGACGGTGACGATCGACTGGGGGAGCATCCAGATCTGCTGGGCGTAGCTGTAGGCGGTGTAGCCGACCCCGTCGTTGGGCAGGGCGGCGTCCGCGGCGGAGGCCAGGCGGGTGACCACGGTGCTCGCCACGAGATTGGCCAGTACGAACAGCAGGGTCCAGCGTGCTGCGTTCACGCTCTTGCGCAGGCCGGCGCCCCGCCAGTCGAAGCGGATTCGCAGTCGGAAGCCGGCCGCCTGGGCGTAAGGAATCAGGGCGAGTGCCTGAAGAGCCAGGGCGAGGGTGGTTCCGATTCCGAGCAGCCTGACCTGGGCATCGGTGATGTCCGAGACCTTCTCCGGGGCTGTCATCATGCCGAGGTACAGGCCGAACATCGTGATCAGCACGATGTTGTTCAAGATCGGGGTCCACATCATCGCCCCGAACCGGTTCCTGGCGTTGAGGACCTGCCCGAAGATGCTGAACACGCCGTAGAAGAAAATCTGCGGGAGCAGGAAGCGGGCAAAGACTACGGTCAGCTCGAACGCGTCATGCGTAGCGGGCGTGTCGTGCTGGTAAACGCTGATGATCTCGGGAGCAGCCCAGGTGGCCAGCGCACTGCCGACACCCAGGACACACAGCACGAGGGTGACCAGGCGCTGTTCGAACGCAGCCCCGCCATCGGGATCTTCTGCCCGGGCTCGGACCAGCTGCGGCACCAGGACGGAGTTCAGCGCGCCGCCGATCAACAGGAAGTACAAGCTGGTCGGCACCGTGTTGGCCTGGTTGTAGGTGGTAGCCAGCAGCCCAGTGCCCAATGCCGCGGCCTGCAGCACCTGCCGGATCAGTCCGGTGGCCCGCGAGACCACCGTTCCTGCGGCCATCAGCGCGGACGACCTCAGCACACCACCGGCCCTTGCCCGCTTGGGGGCGGCATGCTTCCTGCGCCTCACGCTTGAACGCTCTAACTTCTCGGGCGACGTCTCCTCGATCATGGGCACAATCTACGGTTCAAAGCCCCACTGGCTCGCAGAGGCCTTGGACTTCGGGGCCTGCCGTGCTCGCTCACAGGTTGCTTGAACAGGGTGCCAGTCCACCTCGGGTGTCAAGGGAAGGGGTGGCATGCCACCTCTGGGACGAGGACGGCCACACCTACCCTTCCACCACGTCCGGCTCGCCAGCCGGGGCACCGTCCGGGTCCACACCGGTTTGGGCTGGGACTCCCGCTCGGACGCGTACCAGGACCGGCGCAACTATGAGTGGAACAACCACGGCGACACCGCGACCCTGCGCAATGACCGCGGTCGTGTCGTCGACACGTTCTCCTGGGGCCACCACCGTCACTGACCCCACCTCCGCGTCATCGGCCACCCTGCGACCAAGCGGGCCGGTACCGCCTCGTGCAGCGGCCAGACGAGAGCGGCAGCGCGCCCCCAAAAAATCTCGGCACGAGAGTGGGCTCTTCCGCTTCCTACGCTGCCCAGTGCAGTCCGAGGTCGGTGAGCCGCTTCCGCGAGTCAGCACCCCATTACCTGGGCGGTAGTCGCGTGGCCGGGCGGGGCGGGGCAAGGTGGAGGCATCGGGTTTCGGGCCGGCGCACTCCGGCTTCGGGACCGGCGTCAACTGAGCTGACTGTCAAGCCACTTCACCAAATTGGGAGTCCCGCCATGTCGATCTACACCGCCGCCGTCGCCCGCTACTTTGAGGCATGGAACGCCATCGACGCCGAGGCGCTTGCCAAGGCCGTTGCCGTGGCGTGGACCGAGGACGGCACCTACACCGACCCGCTGGCCGACGTGCGCGGCCACGAGCAGGTCGCCGTGGTGATCCGGGCGGCGCAGGAGCAGTTCCCCGGGTTCGAGTTCAGGCTGGCCGGTGACGTGGACGGCAACCATCACATCGTCCGCTTCAGCTGAGAGTTGGTGTCCACCGTCGACGGCTCGGCGCCGGCCGCCGGCTCGGACGTGGTGACCCTTGCCGAGGATGGCCGGATCACCTCCGTCCTCGGCTTCCTTGACCGGCTCCCAGAAGCATGAGTTTTCGCCCGGGAGGCGATAGGCGAGAACCTGCAGGGCGGCGAGCCGGGCCCCGTGTACGGCCTCGGACCGGCTGTCCGCGCCGAGGAGCTGGGCGGCCTGAAGCTGGGTGTCGGTGATGTCGAGGCAGACGACCTGGCACGGCGCACAGATCCCTTGGTCGATCGCCTCCGACAGCGTCAGCGTGCAGCAGCGCGCCCCGAACGGTCCGTGCGTATCGTCTTCCATCGAAGCCACCAGCTCACCCGGCGCGCCCTGCCCGGACTCTTCGTCCAGGCGCCACAGCCGCCATCGCCTACCGCCAGCAGCCGGAGCAGCCCACCGACGCCGTCGGCCCTGCCGACCAGCGGCAGCACTACACGCCCTGGCCAGACCCGGGCAGGGGATCGCGACCACTGAGGGCGGCCCAGGCGAGGTGCCCGTCCAGCTCGAAGGGAACAGACCTGTGATCAGAGGCTCCCACCGCCAGAAGGGCAGTGGTCATTTCGTGCTGGTCCGGCCGTCCTTGTACACGGTGAAGTACTCGGTATGACCCAGGTCGAGTTTGAACACCATGCCGTATCGATTGCGGATGGCAGCGACTGTCCCGGCCTCCGGATCCCGCAGACATCGGGTGACGGGTGGGTCGTTGGCGGGGCACTTGTCCGGTTCTGTGATCACGAGGTAGGGGCGATGCTGGTCGCGTACGGGGTCCCAGGACAGGGTGTGGGAGGCGCTTGACAGCTGGGGTACTTCTGCCTCCTGTCCTCTGTGCTGCCGGTAGTAGCGGATGATCTGCCCGTCAGCGCTGTGGTTGAAGGGGATGACGGATCCGGTCCGTTCGCCGGCGGTGAGGATGCCGTCGAGGACGGAGAGGAAGTGTTTCCGATCGGCACCGTAGTAGGCGGTCACCGACAGAGAGCATTTGATCTTGTACAGGTCGTCGCCGTTGGAATCGATCCATTGCCTCGCCGTCCCGCCGAA
Organism: Streptomyces sp. NPDC002671; assembly: GCF_053592475.1. Taxonomy (NCBI): domain Bacteria; kingdom Bacillati; phylum Actinomycetota; class Actinomycetes; order Kitasatosporales; family Streptomycetaceae; genus Streptomyces; species Streptomyces sp. NPDC002671. The sequence continues at coordinate 416 of NZ_JBSFVU010000111.1, read as the reverse complement.
GCATTCATTGCGCACGACGACCAGGCCGAGGGTGAGCGGGGTCCGCTCGTCGTATGCCCGCACGACGTCCCTGAGGCGTTTCTCCGCTGTCTGCCGAGCCTTGACGGCCTCGCTGCTGCCGGCGAGCTTGCGGACGGTCTTCGGGCTTGTGGCTCGGTCCTGGGATGAGCAGGCGGAGACGGCCAGTACCAGGACGGCCAAGAACGAACCCCAGATCGTCTTGGTTCGTGGATGATGCCGCACCACTGATGCTCCTTCCGCCATGTCTGGTCGATACCACTGTTCACTGATTGGACTGGGGCGTGCATGAGTATCCGTACTCTGAGGTTCCCCCGCTGTGAGGGAGGGGCTGACTAGCTGGTCAGGGCGGGTTGACGTGGTTTCAGGTTCACTTGTTCGGTCGCTTCCTGGTTGGC
>NZ_JBSFVU010000110.1:0-7329 GCF_053592475.1 Streptomyces sp. NPDC002671 | reverse complement strand
GGATGAAGCCGTCAACCACCTTGTGATCGAAGGAGTTCATCCGCCGGCTGCCGAGCGCCGGGGAGAGGTGATGCTCCAGCAACGAGTCGAGGTACCGTACCGACGAGACCGCCAGGTGCCGTTGGCCGGCCTTCCATTCCTCGGTGTACTCCTCGAACCGCATCGTGCCGTACGTCCGGATGCGCTCCGCCTTCGACTGTGACCGGGACGTCGCCTTCTTCTGGTTGTAGATCTCCGTCAACCGCTCGATCGCCCTGTCCTGCGTCGCGAAGCCGGACTCCTCGGTCTGCTTGCCCGCTGCGCTGCGGTATCGGATCGTGTACTCGTGCGGGCACTTCGACCAACGGGCCTCAGGATGCTCGCAGTCCTTGAAGAAGGTGCCCATTCCGCGGGCAAGCGCGCGTGTCGCCATATGGCGCTGTCTCCTCGGCGTCCGATGCTGACCTTTTGCTGACGCCCGAGGGTCTTCGATGCCCCTGAACTGGGAAGAACCGCCGAATCCGTGATATGTGGCACAAGGAAAGCCCTGCGCCTGAGACTGGTCCCGGCGTACGCCAACCACCCATGTTCTCAAGCCTGTTGGAGTCCCCGCGTCCAGGTCAGCACTGCTCACACGGGCGGCGAGCTGACACGCTCCCGCTTCGAGCCAGACCGTCCGCAGCCCACCCTTACGCACGTGGTCGGGCGGGTCGGCGATCGGGGTCGGTGACCGCCCCGACCGCTTGGTGAGACCTTGACGGACACGCGTGTGTACCCCCCTCCCGAAAAGGCGCCGCCCCATCCGCCCGGTTCCACGCGACGGACCTGCCCTCCGGCCGCGTAGAGCAGACGACGGATTCACCCACGGAGGGGACTGCACAGTGACAGCGCGTGCACTCAAGGGGGCACTGAGGGGTGCCAGGGGTACGGCGATCGCGGCGGCGGCGATGGCCGTCCTGACCGCGTCGCAGGCGCCGGGGGCGGTCTCGGCCGAGGCCGCGGAGCCCGCGCGGAAGGCGGCTCCCGCCGAGCACGGCCCCAGCGTGTCCGGCAACACCCCGTACCGCACCGGACTTCCCCCGCTGCGGACACGGAAGAACGGCTCGGCACCGGGAGCGATGGGCGGCGGCGCCCTGCCCGCGAGCGTGTTCGCCGCGTACCGGCGTGCCGAGGAAGAGCTGGCGCGCAGCGAGCCCGGCTGCCGGCTGCGCTGGCAGCTGCTGGCCGCGATCGGCCAGGTGGAGTCCGGGCAGGCATGGGGCGGCCGGGTGACCCCGGACGGTACGACCGTGACGCCCATCCTCGGCCCGCGGCTGACCGGCGGCGCCTTCGCCGTCGTGCCGGACACCGACGGCGGCGCGTACGACGGCGACACGGTGTACGACCGCGCGGTCGGCCCGATGCAGTTCATCCCGTCCACCTGGGCCCACTGGGGCGCGGACGGCAACGGCGACGGACGGTCGGACCCGAACAACGTCTACGACGCGGCGCTCGCCGCCGGCCGCTACCTGTGCGCGGGCGGCCGGGACCTGTCGCACCCCGCCGACCTGGACCGGGCGATCCTGGGCTACAACCACTCGGACGCCTATCTGCGCACCGTCAAGGCCTGGTACGCGTACTACCTGACCGGACACCGCGTGGTGCCGGACGCGTCCGCCGGATCCCGGTCGGACCGGCCAAAGCCGTCCCGCCCGCAGAGGCCGAAGCCCGCGCCGTCGAAGCCCTCGGACGACCGGAAGCCGAGCCCTGGTCCCTCGCGCACGCCGTCCACGCCGCCCGCCTCCCCCTCCCCCAGCCCGTCCCGTACGGCCGGCGTCCCGAAGGCGTCCGGGACGCCGCTGGTCCCCGTCCCCGAGCCGACTCTCACGCTGCCCGGCGGCGGCGTGCTGCCCGACGCCGGGCCGCTGACCATCGGCAACGGCTAGAACACGATGGGCGTCTCCCCCTCCACAACCACGACTACTCGGCGGTAATGTCGCCGCCCGCCGGAAGCACAGGACCGGCGGGTGAGTGCGAAGGGGCCCTCATGGCGACGGACATACCTGCGGACACGGACATACCTGCGGACACAGCGGCCGCCGAGGAGCGTTGGCAGCGCATGTGGAGCCATCGCGAGCAGCTGCTCAAGGTGGCCCGACGACGCTCCATGAGCCAGGAGGACGCCGAGGACGCCGTGCATGAGGCGATGCTGCGGGCCGCGGAACGCCCGGACCTCGACGACGAGCGACTCGGCGCCTGGCTGACGAAGGTGACGATGCGGCTGTGCGTCGACCGGTACCGGCAGGTCAACCGCGAGGCCGAGGTGGGCAGCCGCCCCACGCTCGTCGCGCCGGGCCCGGTACCCGTCGAGGAGGCAGTGTGCGACCGGGCCGAGGCGAAGTGGCTCGCCGTGCGCAGCGGTGAGCTGCCCGCCCGGCAGGCGGAGGCGCTCCGGCTGAAGTCCGAGGACCTGGACGTGAGCCAGGTCGCGGTGCGGATGGGGCTCAGCTACCGGACCGTCGAGTCGCTGCTCGCCCGGGCCCGGCGGACGCTGCGCGCCTCGCTGGCCGGGACGCTCGGGCTGGTGCTGTTCCTGGTCGGGCGCGGGCGGCTGCGCGGGGGCGGCAAGGCCCAGGTGGTCGCGGTGACCTCGACGGCGGCGACCCTGGCGGTGGCGGGGTTCGTGCTGCCGTACGCGCTCAATGCGGGCGGAAACGGGAACGGTCCGGCGCCGCGGCCGGCCGCGTCCAGCAACGCGCAGGTCCGGCTCAGCGACGCCACGGGCCGGGGACGCACCCCCAAGACGCGCACCTCCTCGCCCCCGGCGCCCGAGGCCCGGAGTCGGACGCCCTCACCCACCGGGGGAACGTCCCTGCCACTGCCGGTGCCTGTGCCGTCCCTGCCGGACGTGCCCTCGTCCCCGCTCCCGGGGCTTTCGGCGCCGCAGGTGCCCGGCGTGCCGAAGGTGCCGGACCTGCCGACGAGGTCGGCCGCCTCGTCGGTCCCGTCACTTCCCCCGGCCTCGGCGGTACCGGCCGCTCCGTTCTCCGCCCCTGTCCCTGCCCCGAGGACGCCTTCGCGCACGCCGTCGCCGAAACTGCCGTAACACGCCGTAAACGCGTCCGAAAAAAATCCCGGTCGCCGCGACGGACGCCCCGCGCCTCCCCGTAGAGCAGATGTCGGAGCTGCTCCACGGGCGAAGGGTGGAACCGGATGGGTATCGAGATCTGTGTGGAAGGACTGACCAAGTCCTTCGGCCACCAGGTCATCTGGCAGGACGTCTCGCTGACGCTGCCTGCCGGGGAGGTCTCGGTGATGCTCGGCCCCTCGGGGACGGGCAAATCGGTGTTCCTCAAGACGCTCGTGGGGCTGCTGAAGCCGGAGCGCGGCTCCATCACGATCCAGGGCCGGGACATCACCAAGCTCCGTGAGCACGACCTGTACGAGGTGCGGAAGCTTTTCGGCGTGCTGTTCCAGGACGGCGCGCTGTTCGGCTCGATGAACCTGTACGACAACATCGCCTTCCCGCTGCGCGAGCACACCCGCAAGTCCGAGAGCGAGGTCCGGCGCATCGTGCTGGAGAAGATGGACATGGTCGGGCTGATCGGCGCCGAGGGGAAGCTGCCCGGCGAGATCTCCGGCGGTATGCGCAAGCGTGCCGGGCTCGCCCGCGCCCTGGTCCTCGACCCGGAGATCATCCTGTTCGACGAGCCGGACTCGGGCCTGGACCCGGTCCGCGTGGCCTACCTCAACCAGCTCATCGTCGACCTCAATGCACAGATCGACGCGACCTTCCTGATCGTCACCCACGACATCGCCTCGGCCCGCCAGGTCCCGGACAACATCGGGCTGCTGTTCCGGCGCGAGCTGGTGATGTTCGGGCCTCGCGAGGAGCTGCTGACCAGTGACGAGCCCGTCGTACGGCAGTTCCTGAACGGCCGGATGCAGGGGCCGATCGGCATGGCGGAGGAGAAGGACGCGGCCCAGGTCGAGCAGGAGCTGGCCCAGATCGACGAGGGTCCACGAGTCCGGGACCTGACTCCCCGCCTGCTGCCCGGCCCCGGCATCACCCGCCCGCCCCGCTGGGAGGCGATCGCGAGACGCGAGGCAGAGCTGCACGGGACGGGGGTGAGCAGCGCATGAGGCTCTCCCCGACAGGTGCGCTCCGACACTCGGGCAACCTCTTCGCGATGGCGCTGGACGTCGTCCGGACCCTGCCCCGACGGCCCTTCCAGGCACGGGAGTTCATCCAGCAGGCGTGGTTCGTCGCGAGCGTCACCATTCTGCCGACGGCGCTGGTCTCGATCCCCTTCGGGGCGGTCATCGCGCTGCAGATCGGCAGCCTGACCCGGCAGTTGGGCGCGGAGTCCTTCTCCGGTGCCGCGTCCGTGCTCGCGGTGCTGCGCGAAGCCTCGCCGATCGTCACCGCGCTGCTGATCGCGGGCGCAGGCGGCACGGCGATCTGTGCGGATCTCGGGGCGCGCAAGATCCGGGACGAGATCGACGCGATGCAGGTGCTCGGCATCGACCCGATCCACAGGCTCGTCGTACCGCGCGTGCTGGCGTCGATGGTCGTGGCCGTGCTGCTCAACGGCCTCGTCTCGGTCGTCGGTGTCGCGGGCGGCTACTTCTTCAACGTCGTCCTCCAGCACGGGACGCCCGGCGCCTACCTGGCGTCCTTCACCACCCTCGCCCAGCTGTCCGACCTGTGGGCGGCGGAGATCAAGGCGCTCGTGTTCGGGGCCATCGCGGCGATCGTCGCCTCGTACAAGGGGCTGACGGCACAGGGCGGTCCGAAGGGCGTGGGCGATGCCGTCAACCAGTCCGTGGTGATCACCTTCATGTTGCTGTTCGTGACCAACTTCGTGATGACCGCGGTGTACTTCCAGGCCGTCCCGCAGAGGGGTTAGCCGATGAGACCTCGGAAAGTCCTCGATCGCCCCTTGCGCTCACTCGAAGAGCTGGGCGCCCAACTGTCCTTCTACGGGCGCTCGCTCGCATGGACGGGCCGCACCCTGCGCCGCTACAAGAAGGAGATCCTGCGGCTGCTCGCCGAGGTGAGCTTCGGGCGCGGCGCGCTCGCCGTCGTCGGCGGCACGGTCGGCGTGATCGCGTTCCTGTCCTTCTTCACCGGCACCGAGGTCGGCCTCCAGGGCTACGCGGCCCTCAACCAGCTCGGCACCTCCAACTTCGTGGCGTTCCTGTCGGCGTACTTCAACACCCGGGAGATCGCCCCGCTGGTGGCCGGGCTCGCCCTGTCCGCGACGGTCGGCGCCGGGTTCACCGCGCAGCTCGGTGCGATGCGGATCAGCGAGGAGACCGACGCGCTGGAGGTGATGGGCGTCCCGTCGCTGCCGTTCCTGGTGACGTCGAGAATGATCGCCGGCTTCGTCGCGGTGATCCCGCTGTACGTGATCGGGCTGCTGTCCTCGTACCTGGCCGCCCGCACCATCACCACCGGCTACTACGGGCAGTCGACGGGCACGTACGACCACTACTTCCACCAGTACCTGCCGCCTGTCGACGTGTTCTGGTCCTTCGGCAAGGTGATCGTCTTCGCCGTGCTGATCATCCTGGTGCACTGCTACTACGGCTACCACGCGAGCGGCGGCCCGGCGGGCGTCGGCGTCGCGGTGGGCCGTGCGGTGCGGACCTCGATCGTCGCCATCAACGTCCTGGACTTCTTCCTGAGCCTCGCGATCTGGGGCGCCACCACGACCGTACGGATAGCGGGGTGAGAGCGGTGCGCATGCACAGAATGAGACTCAGGCTGTACGGCATCGCCTTCCTCGCCGTGCTCGCACTGCTGCTGTCGCTCGCGGTGGCCGTCTACCAGCAGGCGTTCACGTCCGTCGTGCCCATCACCCTGGAGGCCGGCACCCTCGGCAACCAGCTCGATCCGCGTGCCGATGTCAAGCTGCGCGGGCTGCTGGTCGGCGAGGTGCGCGAGGTGCACGCGGACGGCACGAAGGCCACGCTCGACATCGCGCTCGATCCCCAGTACGTCCCGTACATCCCCTCGGACGTGCACGCCCGCCTGCTGCCCAAGACGCTGTTCGGCGAGAAGTACGTCGACCTGGTCCCGCCCCTGCGTTCTGCGCGGTCGTCGGCTCGGCCCATCCGCGCCGGAGACGTCATCGCCCAGGACCGCACGAAGGTCGGCATCGAGGTGCAGCAGCTGATGAACGACCTGCTGCCGCTGCTGCGCACGGTCCAGCCGGGTGAACTCAACGCCACGCTCTCGGCGTTCGCCACAGCGCTGGAGGGCCGCGGCGACCGGATCGGTGACAACCTCACCCGGGTCGAGGGATATCTGCGCCGTCTCAACCCGCACATGCCCTCCCTCAAGCAGGACATCTCGCGGTTCGCGGACGTCGCCAAGGTGTACGGCGACGCCGCGCCCGACCTGATGCGGATCCTGCGCAACACGGTCACCACCAGCCGCACGATCGTCGACAAGAAGGACCAGCTGGCCGCCGCGCTCCGCTCGACCGCTTCCGTGGCGGACACGGCCAACGGCTTCCTGTCCGAGAACGGCGACCGGCTGATCACCCTGGGCCGGGTCTCCCGCCCCACGCTGGAGCTGTTCGCCCGCTACTCCCCCGAGTACCCGTGCCTGTTCCAGGGACTGGTCCGGCAGGAGAAGGCCTCGGAGGACGCGTTCCGGGGTGGCGAGATGCGGATCACCCTCGAAGTCGTCCGGCCGCAGGGGGCGTACCAGCCTGGTGAGGAGCCGGTGTACGGCGAGCGGTCCGGCCCGAACTGCCGTGGCCTGCCGCATCCTCAGGTGCCCGGCCCGAAACCCCATCTCAATGACGGTACGTCGGCCGGAGGTTCCGGCGGCGCACTCCCCGGAGGTGTCAACGTGTCCGCCACCCGGGCCGAGCAGCGGGCCGTCGGCTCGCTCGTGGCCCCCATCATGGGCGTCCCCGCCGACCAGGTGCCGCCCGTCGCGACCCTGTTGTTCGGTCCGCTCGCGCGCGGAACGGCGGTGAGTGTCGCATGAGCAGGTCAGGAGCTCGGCAGACCGCCGCCCCGCTGGTCAAGTTCAGCCTCTTCGCACTGGTCACGATCGCGGCGACGGCGCTGCTCGCCGCCACCATCGTCAACATCTCCTTCACCCCGAAGGACACCTACCACGCCGTGTTCACCGACGTCACCGGGCTGGAGACCGGCGACGACATCCGCGTGGCCGGAGTGCGGGTGGGAGAGGTCGAGGGCATCCGGGTCAAGAACCGGACCCTGGCGGACGTCACGTTCACCGTCAACGCGGTCCGGCCGCTGCTCGCGGGGACCCACGCGGTCGTCCGCTACCGCAACCTGGTCGGGCAGCGGTACATCGCGCTCACCGAGGGCCCCGGCGACGTCACC
>NZ_JBSFVU010000109.1:0-7338 GCF_053592475.1 Streptomyces sp. NPDC002671 | reverse complement strand
GCGATGGCCAACGCCGGGCCGAACACGAACGGTTCGCAGTTCTTCGTCGTCTACGGCGACTCCGCGCTGCGACCGAACTACACGGTGTTCGGCACGGTCGGTACCGCCGGCCTGGAGACGCTCGACAAGATCGCTGCTGGCGGTATCGAGCCAACTACGCAGGACCCGGCGCCTGTCGACGGCACGCCCGTGCTGCGGACCGAGCTGCTCAGCGTCCGGCCCTCCTGCCGGCCCTGATGAACTGTGGTGCGGTCACCGTGGGTCCAGCTACGTGCCTGGTCTCACGGTGATGTGAAGTAGCCGTTGCCGACGTCCGCCCAGGTGACGTCGCCGATGCCGTCGTAGAAGGTGACCAGGTCAGCTGGGAGGGGGTTCACATATAGGCCAGGCCGCCGTCGAGCCGATGACCATTTGCCCTCCTAGGATCTTCGTGGAGCGACTTCTGGGAGCGGAGTATGGTGCGGGCCCTACGCCGCCGAGGACTGGTTCACCTGGCCGGCACGGTGGCGCCCGCTGCAGCCTCGGCGTCGAGAGTGTCATTCCAAGCGGGCGGCCCTGCCAGCGCAGGGTCGCCCCGCGTTGGGCGATCCCCCATCCTCGCCATGCGAGCAGGTGTTGGCGGTGGGCCATTAATGATCCGTGGGATCGCCGGTTTGGCTAACCGGCAATTCCGCGCTATGTTGCGCCGCTTTGCAGGTGCTGCACGCCACGGAGCCACAGGGCCGCCTGTGTCCAACGCCCTTCAGGGCTCCTTCCCGCTCAGTAGGATCACCGGCAGAGTGGGGCGGGAGGCGCACGGGGTGGCGAGCAGCGGTATGGCAGCGGGGGGTCGGCGACCGTCGGCGGAGCGTGTGCGGCAGCGCCGGTCGGCCGCCGTGCGCAAGCGCCCGCAGCGGCCAAGGCCACCAGCGACGGTTCCCTGTTCGCCGTCACGGCCGGCAAGGGGATCCTTGGCCATCGAGAGGCCCACGCCGTTCTTCACACCTACGTGGCGCTCACCAAGCCACAGGAATGGATCGCCGCCGTCCTCGCCAGTCCCGAAACGGCGGCGGCCCAGGTCGCGGCAGAATTCACCGGATGGGCGCCTGAACTCACCGCACTCATCACTGACGGGGAAACCGCCCTCGCCCCCGCCCGATCAGCGCCCTGCCGATCGGCCACCGGTGGGACCGCGTTCCCCGAGTGACGCTGCTGGGCGACGCCGCCCACCTCATGTCACCGTTCGCCGGGGAGGGCGCCAACCTCGCCATGTTCGACGGCGCCGAACTCGGCAAAGCCATCGCCGCACATCCCAACGACATCGAAGCCGCCCTTACGGAGTACGAGCAGGCTCTCTTTCCCCGCAGCGCCCGGTTCGCCGCCGAATCCGACAAGAACCACCAGCTCATCTTCGGCGACAACGCCCCTGCCGGCTTGCTCAACCTGCTCACCGGCCAGGAGCCGACCGAGTGAGCACGGCCCACAGATCCGCGATCGTGAGCCGCAGGCGTCGGTCTGGCCGCCCCCACGGCCAGCACCCGCACGAACAAGCCGCTGCTGACGTTGAAGCAGATCGCCGCTGCGTTCGGCGACGTGCCGAGCGACCGCGCCGATGTTGGGGCGTGCGTACCGCTCCAGGGCGCGGACGGAGGCGTGGCGGGAGCGGGCCAGCAGCGTTGGGGTGGAGGCAGCCAGGAGACCGTCAAGACGTTCGTGTCCTGCATTCTCGGCAAACTCGGGCTTCGCGACCCGTTCAGGTTGGTCGTGTACGCCTACCGCCGGGGGCTGGTGATCTGATGCGGGTCCGCACAGCGGCTGGCCGTGCGGCATCGAGGTGGTCGCGTGGACGTATGGGTGAAGCGGCCGGACGGCGCGGCCTATGACGCTCCTCACATGGCGAGCGCGGTTCGCGCCAGCCCGCGCAGCCAGGCGTGGGCGTGGTCGGTGTCGTAGCGCTGATGCCACGACAGGTATATCGGTGCCGACGGCAGTTCGAGCGGGAGGGGGAGCACGACCAGGCCGAGGTCGGCGACTGCTGACCGCATGGTGGCTTCGGGGACGCTGATCAGGAGATCGGAGCCGCGCGCGAACTCCAGCGCGGCTGCTTCCGTGGGCGCGGTCGCCACCACGCGGCGGGTGAGGCCGAGCCGCGCGAGGGCGTCGTCGAGGGCATTGCTGAGGTTTCCACGTCGCGAGACGGTGACGTGCTCAGCGGCGGCGTACCGCTTTGCGGTGACGGTCCTGACGCGGGTGAGGGGGTGCCCCTGCCTCACGACGATGACGAGGCGGGTCTTGCCCACGTTCTCGGCGCGGATGTCCGGTGCGCTCGGGCGGTTGGCGTTCGCTTCCAGGTCGACCTCGCCGCGCCGCAACTCGGGGGTGTCGATGCTCGATTCCGCGACGAAGCGCAATCGCACGCCCGGCGCCTGTCCACGCACGGCTGAGAGCAGTGCCGGGCCGCTCAAGGCGACCAGGGAATCGTGCCAGCGGAGTGTGAAGGTGCGCTCCAACGTTGCCAGATCGAGTTCACGACTCGGTGCCAGCACCCCCTGGACCTGGTGCAGCAGCTCGTGCACCTGTTTCCGGACGGCAATCGCATACGGCGTCGGGGTCATCGTGCGGCCGGTGCGCACCAGGATCTGATCCCCGGTCGTGCGCCGGATTCGGCCCAGACTCCGGCTCATCGCGGGGGCGGTGACGTGCAGGCGCGCGGCCGCCCCGGCCACACTTCCCTCCTCCAGCAGCGCATCGAGCGCGGTGAGCAGATTCAAATCCAATTGCATGTGAGTAATCCTAGCCGTGCTTGACATGCATTTGAAGTTAATGAAGGGGCTGGATACCTTCGAGACGAGAGCGCAAGACGGAACGCACACCTTGCCCCGACCGGCCTCAACACCCCTCCTCACACGGGAGTACCACCATGTCCGAAACGCTTCAGACCACTGACGTCGCCGCCTCCGACGCCGACCTGCTCGGCCAGAGCGCGATCGCCGTGCGCGAGGCCGGTTCGGCGCTGCGCGAGCGCTTCGGCGAGGTGGTCCGCTACCAGAACCGCGAAGAGCTGATGCGCGCACTCGCCGCCAACGACGACACGGCCCTCGACATCCTGCGCCCCCGCCTCACGCGCCTGCGCCCGGACGCCGGCTGGGTGGAGGACGAACTGGACGGCGGGGCGCTGCCGCCCGGCGAATGGTGGGTCGTGGATCCGGCCGAAGGTAACGTCAACCACCTGCACGCCCTGCCGGAGTGGGCGGTGACCGCCACCCTCGTGCGTGAGAACCAGCCGGTGCTCACCGCGGTCCACCTGCCGTTGACCGGCGAGACCTACACCGCGCTCACCGGCGCGGGCGCCCACCTCGACGGCCGGCCGCTGCACGTCTCCCAGACCGCGGACCTCGGCCTGAGCATCGTGGCCACCAGCCAGGCCCGGCCGGACGAAGACGAGAAGGTCGTGCGGCGCGTCGGCTCCTCGATCACCGCGATGCTCTTCGACGCGCTCGTCGTCCGCACCGCCGTGCCCGCAACCCTGCACCTGCTAAACGTGGCCGCCGGCCGGATCGACGCCTTCTGGCAGTTCGCCGGCGCCCGCGCGGACCTGCTGCCCGGGGCGCTGCTCGTCACCGAGGCCGGCGGACAGATCTCCGACGCCGAGGGCCGCCCCTGGACCCCGCAGAGCGAGAGCCTCCTGGCCGCCGCGCCCGGCGTCCACGCCGAGGCCGTCGCCACACTCTCACGCTGACCGCGCACCACAACCCGCACCCGCGGAAGGACCAGATCATCATGACCACGATCGCAGTTCTCGGAAACGGCCGCGTGGGCGGCAACCTGGCCACAGCCCTCACCCGGGCAGGGCATGAGGTGACCGTGGCGGACCGCGCGCCGGGCGCCGCCGCCGACGCTGCCCGGACAGCCCAGATCGTCATCAACGCCACCCCCGGCGCCGGCTCGCTGGACCGGCTCGTCGCCCTGCGCAAGGAACTGCGCGACAAGATCCTCGTCGACGTCTCCAACGCCACCGTCGACGGACCGGACGGACTGCCCGCCGACCTGATCTACCCCGGCTCAAGCCTCGCCGAGCAACTTCAGGAAGCGCTCCCCGAAACGCGCGTCGTCAAGACACTCAACACCATGCTCTTCCCGGTGATGACCGCGCCAGCCACGCTCACCCAGGCGCCCGACGCCTTCCTCTCCGGCGAGGACCCGCAGGCCAAGCAGACCGTCCGTGAACTGCTCATCAACCTCGGCTGGCGCAAGGAGTGGATCACTGATCTCGGCGGGATCCAAACGGCCCGTGCCACGGAGGCCGCGATACTGTTCGTACCGCACGTGATCCGGTCCAGCGGATTCGCGCCCTTCGCGATCTCGATCGCCCGCTGATCCGCACACAGTGCACCGCCCCCGGCGGGCCCACATCCAGAACGGATACGACAGCGCAGCCAGGGCCGGCGATTCAGCGCCGGACGGCGACCCGTGGCCACCCTTCCCTGGGCCGTCGGCCTCGCACCGAGGAATCGACCCATCTCACGGCGGACGCGCTTGCGGATCTGCCCGCATATACCCGCGGCGGCCGGCGGCACCGGTGCCTCACACTCGCCGATCCAAGTGCGCGTGCGTGTGCATGGTACTGGCGCGGGACGGCATCACGCCGCCGCTGAAGAAGTGACCTGGCATCAATGGTCAGGCTGCCTGGCCGTAGCCGTCCGCGCCGGGGCCGCCGCCGCTCAGCGGGCTGAAGCCGACGTCCAGGTGCGGGTCGTACGCCTCGGGCTCCAGGCCGAGTTCGTGGGTGGAGTATTCGCCGAAGCGGCGGATGTGCTCGGTCAGGTACGGCGAGATGCGCGCCAGGTCCTCGGGGTCGATCTCCCAGCCCTCCTCCTGGAGCTGGCGCACGATCTCGGCGATGTCCAGGGCGTTGTGGAAGGGGGCTCCGCGGTCTGCTCCGAAGCGGTGTAGTGGAGCAACAGCAGGTGCAGCATGGCGTCTTCCTCGACCTTTCGCATGGTGGTGATCGACGCATCATGGCACCTGGCGATCGGTGGTGGTCTGGGTGAGCACATCCCACAGGTGCTCACCCTGAGGTCGCGCTGCCGTCCGCTGAGCGGTTGAGCGTGGATATGCCCCACAGCTCGGCGATGCGGCCGTCCTGCACGCGGAAGATCTCCATCATCGAAGGGGAAGGCTGTCCCTCAACACCCGCCGGGATGCCGCGCAGGGTCGTGCGGACTGCGGCTTTGCCTGTCTCCACGAGCATGTCCTCGACGGTGACCTGGATGTCGGGGAACGCGGTGTGAAGTCTGTTCCACGCCTTCACGACGCTGTCGACGCCAATGGTTCCCAGCGGGTGGCTCACGAAGCCGGCGGAGAAGATCGTCTCTGCCGCGGCGAGGTCACGCGAGTTGAATGCGTCATACATGCGCTGTGCGATGGCTCTTACGTCGTGCGTCATCTCAACATCCTGTCCGGAACGTGTACGAAAGATCGGCTTAAGGGAAGAACGGAAGCGGACCCTGGGTGAGCAAGAAGGGTCTGGGGCTGGTGATCCATCGCTGCCGAGGCAGCCGCTCCCGCGTTCTTGCGGCGGTGAACCTGGCAGCGGGCCGTTCCAACAAGGGCATCCCGTTCACCGGCAAGGCTCGGGTGCAGACTCAGGTCGGCCGGCCTCAGGGGTAGAGCTTCTTCTGCTCGGCCAGCATTGCTACATACTTCTCGATCCGCCGCACCCGGGTCTCGGGCTTCTTGGCGTCCTGGATGCGGTACAGGATCGCGTATCGGTTCTGGCCGTCCAGTGTCGCGAAGAACTCCGCAGCGGCGGGGTTCGCAGCGAGGGCCTCGGTCAGATCGTCCGGCACTGAGGCGCTCTTCCACCCGTCATACGCGGCGTCCCAGCGACCGTCCGCCTTGGCACGCTCAACTTCGGCAAGACCGGGCGGCCGCATGCGTCCCTGTTCGAGTAGGGCATCGGCCTTGTCGCGGTTTATCTTCGACCACTTGCTCTTCGGCTTGCGCGGCGTGAACCGCTGCAGCCAGTAGGAGTCGTCGAACTTGCCCTTCTGCCCGTCGATCCAGCCGTAACAAAGTGCAACGTCGAGGGCCTGTGCGTAGTCCAGAGCCACGACACCCGGACCCTTCTTCCTGAGCTTTAGCCAGATTCCAGGCGAGGAGGAGTGGTGCTCGTTCAGCCAGCGCTCGAACGCCTCAGCAGATTCGAACAGGATGATTTCCAAGTCGTCAGCCAGCTCTCAGCTTTGTCGTCAGGCGGGTTCGAGCACAGGGAATGGCTTGTGCCGGGGCCCATTTCCTGTGGTCGGTGGCTCGTTCGTCAGGCCCACCCCTCCCAGGACCGTGAGGTCCGTGCGGTGCGGCGGGGCCGGCAGCAGGGCGAGGACGTCAGCGGGGGTGGGGCCCTCGGCGGGAGGAGGAGCAGCGAGGGCGGCCTGTGCGCTGGCGTCGTCCCTCCAGACCTCGGTGACGTGGACCGTGTCCGGGTCGGCTGTGTCCTGGCTGATCAGGTAGATCTCACAGTCCGGGAAGCCGCGTAGCCTCTCCGCGACTCTGAGCAGGACGGCGGCGAGTTCACCGCCGCTGCCCGGGTGCGCGGTCATGGTCATCAGTCGGCAGATCATGCTCAGACCAGGGTGGAGATGCAGAACGGGTGGCCGGCAGGGTCCAGCAGGACCCTCCATCGATCAGGCTGCGGCTGAGCCGGGGGTTCGACGGCGCCAAGGGCCAGTAGCCGGGCCTGGGCGGCGTCCAGGTCGTCGACACCCAGTTCGATGTGGGCCTGCTTTTCGTGGGAGGGGTTCGGCCAGGTGGGACGCTGGTAGTCGGCCAGCCGGCAGAAGCCCAGTCCGGCCGAGCCCTCCTGGCCGAGCAGGATGAAGTCGTCGCTGGAGTAGGCGACGGGCAGGCCCAGGGCGTCGCCGTAGAAGCGGGCCAGCTCGGCGGGGTCCGGGCAGTCGAACGTGACGGCCGAGTAGCGGATCGCGGGCGCGGATGTGGTTCCGGTGCTCATGGGGACGACGCTATACGGGGATCAGGACAGATTCTGTCCTGGTCATGGGGGAGACTTCGGGATGTGATCAGCACCTTCGCCCGCCTGCTGCGACTGGTCTCACTGCTGTCCGCGCGGCCGTCGTGGACCTGCGGCGAGCTGGCCGGACGGATGGAGGTCACCGAGCGCACCGTCCGCCGGGACATCGCCAGGCTGCGGGAACTCGGCTACGGCGTCGAGTCCGAGCCCGGGCCGGGGGGTGGCTACCGTCTGGGCGGCCGCCCCCCGGGGCCGCCCCGGATCCTCCACCCCGACGCGGCCCACCCGGGGGCCCTCCCCCTGCGCGCGGCCGAGCGCCCCCCCGGCCT
>NZ_JBSFVU010000108.1:0-7351 GCF_053592475.1 Streptomyces sp. NPDC002671 | reverse complement strand
GCGCCGCGCAGCCGCTCGCCGGCGGTGCCGTCCCCGAGGACCGGTGCCATGGCGCGGGCCGTGGCGGCCAGCAGTACGGCGGCAGACGCCACCCAGTCCAATGCCTTCGACAAACTGCGCGCGGTCCTCCTCCAGGGCTGTTTCAAAGTCCGAGTGGTAGTGGAAAGTTGCAGGTCACGGTGGTGTGACGCCTGCTGGCCGTCCCGTCTCGTATGCAACGAAGCTCCGGTTGGAGCAGGTGACCGATCAAGTCGCCCTGCCGAACCGGAGCTTCGATGTGCCGTCAGTCTGCCAGCGTCTGTCTGATCAAGTCGCCTTCGCGTCAGCGCCGTGCCCTTGCGGGGCTGTCGCAGCGGCTGGCTACGCTGGCTGAGCCGCGGCACCGGCGGGGGAAACGTCACCCGTTCGTGAGCGTGCTACTGATCGCCTGCTCCGCCGTGATGGCCGAAGCGCGCTCGTTTGCTGCGATCGGGCAGGGGGCCCGCAGCGCCCCGCAGGACACCCTCGCCCGCCTCGGCGCCCGTACCACGACCGCGTTCAGCGCCTGTGTCGCGCCGAGCGCGGCGACCATCCGCCGTGTCCTGAACGCCGAGTGCCCGGGCGGGCTCGCGGACCTGCTCGGCACCGATCCTGCCGGGGCCGACACCCTGGCCGTCGACGGCAAGAGCGCCCGTGGCTCACGCACCGCCACTCGGCCAGAGCAGCGCGGACTCCGCAGTGCCGTCGGTGTTCTCCTGCTCCTGGTCCTCGCCGTCGGCGCCGACGGTCGGGCCGTCCTCGTCACGCTTCACGTGCATCTTGCGCTCGTGCTGGCCCCGGGACAGGGCGCGGGAGGCGAGCTGTTCGACCAGGCGCTCATCGTGGGAGCGCAGGCCCTGGTGTGTCAGTGTTTGCTTCTAGGCTGCTTCCATGAGCTTGCTGGAACCTTCCGCGGATTCGGTCCGGCCGTCGCCGGAGCGCACGGTGCGGAGTGTGCTGGAGTCGGCCCTTGAGCAGGCGACGTCTGTGGACCTGGCGGCCGCGTTCGCGTGGATGACGGAAGGGCGTCTGGCGGAGGAGCTCCTGGCTGACTGGCGTGGGCTGGGCGAGGAGGTGAAAGCCGAACTCGCCCGCTGTGAGAAGGCCATCCGGACCCTCAAGGATGTGACGGCACCACAGGACACTGTGCGCTACGGGCGCTGCGCGGCAGAAATGATTCTCAAGGGGGACCTGCGCGAGCTGGTGTCCCTAACGGACAAGGCCGTCCAGTGGCGCGAACAGGCGCGTCATGACGTCATCATGGACCTCGGCCGACTGATGAGGGAGCGGCGCACGCAGTTTCCCTCGGCCAGGGCCGCCCCGTTGGGCGAGCTGCTTGAGGAGCTGAAACGGGCGCGGGCACGCTACGCCTGTGCTTTGGAAACCCACCAGGACGAGTTGCAGCAGCTGGATGCGGAAGAACAGCAACGGCAGGAGTACCTCCAGAGCAGCGCCAGCATCTCCCTTGACGAGATACGCGACCTCACGGGCCGGGAGTTTGAAACGCTCATCGCCTCGCTCCTGGAACGCGACGGATACGTGGTGCAGCGCGCGTACGGGGGTGCCGGTGACAGGGGCGCGGACGTCATCGCCACCGGAGGGAACGGTGAACGGATTGTTGTGCAGTGCAAACTCCGAAGGACACCGTCCGCCAAGATCGGATCGCCCGAGGTTCAGACGTTCAACGGAACGGCCAGGCCGGACCACCGGGCCACCCATCCGATCATGGTGACGAACGCACGCTTCACTCAGGCCGCGGAGGCGGCAGCGGCGAGGTACGGTATCGCCCTGGTGGACCGCACGGCATTACGCACTTGGGCAACATGCGGGAAGCCCCTGGAACTGGACTGACGCCAGGAGTCGTTGCGCTGACTGGGTTGCCGGATCGGTATAGGGCCTGTCGCCGAGCGCGGTACCTGTCTGTGCTGCGACGGCTTCGCCACGCCTACCGAGTACGGGGTTCACTGGGCCCGGGTGTGGCCGCGCCCAGCTGTATGACCGCGTCGCGCCCGGTGCTCGGCTCGTCCTGCATGTCTGGTGACTGGCGCCCGTTCGGCGTGGCCAGCATCAGGAGTGAGAGGATGAGCCCTATGAGCAACGTCTACTTCGATATCAGCATCAACGGCTCCGCTGCTGGCCGTATCGTTTTCAACCTGTTCGACGAGGTGGTCCCGAAGACCGCGCGCAACTTCCGTGAGCTGGCCACCGGCCAGAACGGCTATGGCTACGCCGGTTCGGGCTTCCACCGCATCATCCCCCAGTTCATGCTGCAGGGCGGTGACTTCACCAACCACAACGGCACCGGTGGCAAGAGCATCTACGGCGAGAAGTTCGAGGACGAGAACTTCAAGCTGAAGCACGACCGCAAGTACCTGCTGTCGATGGCGAACGCCGGCCGCAACACCAACGGCTCGCAGTTCTTCATCACCACCGTCCTCACCCCCTGGCTCGACGGCAAGCACGTCGTCTTCGGCGAGGTCGTCGAGGGCCAGGAGCTCGTCGACCAGATCGAGGCCCTGGGCTCGCAGTCCGGCGCCCCCAAGGGCAAGGTCGAGATCGCGGCCTCCGGCGTCGTCGACGCCGCCTGATCCCGGCCTCTCGCCCTGGTCCGATCCGCTGAGCAGGAGCGTGCGCAACACCACCACCGGCACGACCAGGGAGATGAAGTCGCCCGGGGCCAGGACGGGCCTCACTGGTGACGAGTACGAAGTTCAGTGGCGCCGTCGGCGCGAGGCGTCCCAAGCCGCACAGGCAGCTGTGACCGCCGCGAGCGTGTCGACGGCCTCCATCTCGTCGGTGGCCTCGACCAGCTCGTTCACCAGCTTCGTGGCAAGTGTGTAGCGGACGCGGTAGCCCTTCGTGGCGGGGATCGGCAACCCCCGCCGCGAGGCGGCCGACGTCCGCGAGGAAGAGGAGGCCAGGGCCCGCCAAGAGGAGATAGTGCCGTCCTGGCGCTGCGCACTGCTGTTGGTTCATACCGGCATTCCTCCAACCCGGACTCGGCGACTGCTCTCCAAACCGACATACAGCCGCTCTCCGTTCTCGCCTACGCAGCCACACCCACGATTTCAGCGCCGCCTGACGTCCGAGCGGCGGCGGCAGCCGGGCAGGGTGGTCGTGCCCGGCTGCTGTGGCTACTCCCAGGGCCGCGGTAGCGCGAGCCACAGGACTCTGAGCCAGTCGGGCGGGTTGGTGAGGATCTTGTCCACCAGGCGGGCCGTGATGGACCGAGCGGCGCCCTGAGTTTTCGCGGCGGTCAGGCCGGCATTGACAGTGGGCTGCTGCGGGGCGGGCGCCGGGTCGGGTGGCTGGACGGGCGTGGGAACGTTGAGGGATCGAGGACGGCGGACACCTGTGGTGGTGTCGTCCGCGTGGGTGTGCGCCTCGCGGTTGGCGGTCCTGCTGCGGCTCTCTGCTTGAGAGCGTCCCTGTGGGGTCTCGGCCCTGGCCCAGGGTGACGTGTTCAGCGTAGCGGCGATCGGCGCGGGTGTTGCCGTGTCGGCTCTCCACGGTGACCTGCGCGCCGTCCCGTACGTCGTACCGGAGGGCGTCGTCGGGATGGACGTCGAGGAAGTCCGCCGGGTCGAGTGCGAGGTTGGCTCCACGCCGGGTCATGCTGCCGGAGTTGTAGTGGGCCCAGCGCCGCCCGGTGACCAGGATGAGCGGGTAGTCGTCGTCGGGCTGTTCACCCGTCCTCATCCTCGACGACTTCGCCATGCGCCAGTTGAACGCCACCCAGGCCGACGACCTCTACGAACTCGTCTCCGAGCGGCAGGGACGCTCGCTGATTATCACCAGCAACCGGGCGCCCAGCGACTGGTATCCCCTCTTCCCCAACCCCGTCGTCGCCGAGTCCCTCCTGGACCGGCTCATCAACACCAGCCACCAGGTCATCATGAACGGCCCCAGTTACCGCCCCAACAAGCGACCCAAGAGCCCTGCAGGCACTACCAGGGCGGCCAAAGCCGGCTGATCTTCGCGGCAGTACGCTGCGATGGCCATGAGCATGCACACCACCCCTGAACGGAACGATCGACCCGGCGACACGACCAGCGCCGACCTCCGCGAGGCTTGGATGACTGGTCGTGTCTTCGGGCCGCCGATCCGGCGGATCTTCCGGGACGTCATTTCCGACCGCCTGAAAGGCCCGCACCCTCCACAAGCAGCGATGCTGTTCGAGCCCGCGGCTGCCCCGTTCTGGAAGGACGACAGACGCTTCCTCGGCGACTTCTACAACGAGTTCCTTCACCAGGACACCTGCCAGCAGGCCACCGCTGACGGCGTCGCCCTGCTCGCGACCCTGGCCGGCGACGACCGAGTGCCCGCCCGGCAGCGGTTCGACGCGGTGGACCTCTTGTTCAGCGCCGCCACCGTCGCGGACCGGAAGCTGGCCGGCTGCTGGCCCGAAACTCCGCCGCATGCAGATCCAGACAGTGAGAACCGGGCTCGAATGGCCGTGCAATCCTGCACCCCGGACCTACTGGCACGATGGTCAGCCGAGTGCACGGCAGTCCGTCTGGCACTCGCGAGCCTCGCCGTGGTGTTCCCTACGGCCCGGACTTTGCCCGCCTTGACTCCGCGGCTTCGAGGCTTCACCGAGCAGCATCCACAGGGCACCGACATCGGCGACTACGTACGATTCGTGCTGATTCTGGCAGCCCAGGACGACGACCGAACGCTCCCTGCCGTTGAGACCTTCACAGATGCCTACTGGAAGGGAACCTCCCGCGGAGCACCCACACGAGCACGAGCCCTGCATCTCCTTGGGCAGATGCTGGACAAGGTGGCAATGAACCTCACACGGTCACAACCTGGGGAATAACGGCACCGCTGATGCGGGGAATAACGGGCTCTGTCGTGGATCTTGTGATGCCGATCAGCGAGGCGGATAGAGTTGCCCCGCAGGCTGAGAGGGCTGACGGTGAGCTCGACAGGGGCGTGGGTGGTCTGCGTCATCCCTGACGCGGAGGCTCGGGAACTTCCGGACCGTTACGTCCATCTCATACGGCCCGGCGACTGGGACAAGCCGCCGGGTTTCAGCCAGGCGCTGGCTGGTGGTTGAACGGCGGCGAGGAAGAGGCGTTTTCGAGCGCTCCATGGGTCCTTCCGGTTCCTTGGCGCCCACGTCGGTCGCTTATGGATTCGCGGACTTCATCGAGGACGCCAACGGGTCCACCGCGGCCACGGACGCCATGCAGGACGCGAGTATGACGTTGATGCCCCAGGCAGTTGGCGCTGGCCTCTTCGTTGCGACTGCCCGGAAGGCAAACCCGGTCGCGGCCCTGTACTACGGCCTTGGCGCTCAACAGTCGGCGATGCTCCCCGGCTGGTTCGGGAACTTCCTGCTCTCCGCCGACGAGGTTCGGACCGCTCTGCCTCGGGTTGAGGAAGCCCTGCTCCTGTCCGACACGCAGCGAAGCACCGCCCTCTCCCGGATTTACCGACTGGATGACCGCGATGGGCGACACACCCGATTGCGATGCGGCGGGACTCATCGACGCGCCCCTACGGGTGATTCGACACGCCGCAGAGGCCGGATCCGGCGTTGCCGCCTTCAGCCGCTGGTACTGACCTCGGTCTGGCACTCAGGGACTGCTGAGGACTCGTCGCCGGAGGAGGTCGAGGTTCGCCCGGCCATAGCCCATGCGCTTGAGCAGTTTGATCCTCGTAACCTGGCCTTCGACCTGGCCCGAGCTCCAGGAGGTCGACAGTGCAGCGGTGACCGCGTCCATGTCCCGCTTCATGCCGTTGACCAGGGAGTGCAAGGCGGGAAGGTCGTTGGCCATGACCCGGTCCATCCAGGCGGGCAGCTCCTCGCCGCGTAGGTCGCGCATCATGCCTGCGAAGTCGCGGACGTGCCGTGCGGTGGCGTCGAGGTGGGGGCAGGCGGCGCGGATCTCCTTGAGCTCGGTGGCGTCGGTCTCGGCCAGGTGCTGGGGGTTGCTCATGATCCAGCGGACGACGCGGCGGGGTTTCGGGGCCGGGCGGAGCGTGGGAGGCGGTGCCGGCGGGTTCCTGGGCCTGGGGCTGTGCGGCTTCTTGTAGGGCTTGAGGTAGTGGCGGACGGACTGGATGTCGCCGGTGAAGCCCTGCTGTTGGAGTTCGCGGTGCAGTTGGGGGATGTCGTGGCAGCCCTCGCGCCAGCGCTGGTGCAGGTAGGGCTTGAACTGGTCCAGGATTGACACGCGATTCACCGCCTTGACCAGCAACTCCTCCAGGCTGCCGGCGCGGGCGAAGCGCCGGACGGTCGAGTGGTCCAGCCGAAGTTCGCGGCTGATCTGAATCAACGACACTCCATGAGACAGGAGTTGCTGCACCGCTTGGTAGCGCTCGGTGGTGCGGGCGACCAGCCTTCGAGGACGGCCGAGCACGTCCAATGTGCCATCCGGCGGGACGAAGACGGTCTCTGCCGTGCCGGTGGGCTCCGCGGCGGCCAGCGGCGCCGTGGTCGACATCGCCTGGACCGGGGGTGCCGTGAACGCCTCGCGGATGCAGTGGTGGTGGGCGCCGACCGTCTTCTCCACGGCCTCAGCGAGGTTTCGCCACAGGTGCCAGGCGTCGGCGACCTGCTGGGCCTGGGGTGCCCCGCTGCGGGCTCCCTCCGCGTAGGCACCGGCCCGGTCCCGGCAGATCACCTCTACTTCCGGATGGCCCTTCAGGCATGCGGCCAGCGGTTCGGCATCCCGGCCAGGCAGCACGTCCACCGGGCGCCGCCTCTCTAGGTCCACCAGGATCGTGGCGTACGAGTCGCCCTTCCGCAGCGCGAAATCGTCGACCCCGAGCACGGGGATTGGCATGACGGGTTCTTCCGGCGCGGCGCGGACCAGACGTAACAGGGTGTCCTTGGCCACGCGCAGGCCCAGCATCCCGGCCAGACGGACACCCGCGCGACCGGCCAGCGCGAGAGCGATCGAGGTCAACTGCTCACGAACCAGTGGCGTGTAGCGGGCATGTGGGCTCGTCAGCCCCGCGATCTGCTCAGCGAAAGTCACCGCCCGGCACCCCGGGTTCCGGCACTTGAACCGCCGTACCAGCAACTCGATCACCACATTGGCACCACCGACCGCGGCATCCGCGAGCCGTCGCATGTACCGGCCGTGCACCCGGTCCGAGGCACTACCGCAGTGCGGACAGTCCGCACCCGCCGAGCGGGCCCGCGCATGCAACGTGACAACCCCGGCCGCAGCCCAATCCACCAACTCCACCACG
The DNA here is from genome assembly GCF_053592475.1 of Streptomyces sp. NPDC002671. Lineage (NCBI taxonomy): Bacteria > Bacillati > Actinomycetota > Actinomycetes > Kitasatosporales > Streptomycetaceae > Streptomyces > Streptomyces sp. NPDC002671. Next base: position 124 of record NZ_JBSFVU010000108.1, on the reverse strand, counting down.
ACACCGGCCAGATGAGGGAGCAGCACCTCGAAACTCCGCGAAGAACACGCGAGACATGATCACAGCCAACCCCTGGTTCCTCGCGTACTCCTCTCCGTCATGCTTGCCGGACCAGGAGCGTGAG
>NZ_JBSFVU010000107.1:0-7511 GCF_053592475.1 Streptomyces sp. NPDC002671 | reverse complement strand
TCACGGAACTCCGGATCGAACTTCCGTCGCTTCTCCGCCATGACTCCCAACTTCCCCTGCAGTCACGGTCTTCACGCTACGAGGGGAGGGACATTGCTGCCTTGCGTTTGATCTGCCGACCGCTGTCTGAGGCGGTGCGTGCTGCCACCGAAACGGTGGGGCGTGTCCCGATAGGAGCCTTCGCAACAGGCACCATCACAGTGAGGCAGGCGACCGTGCCCAGCATGACTCAGCAATGCCATCCACGTCACGACACGGCAGATCAGGATGAACAGATCCTGCTCGGAGTCGACACGCACAAAGACGTCCACGTGGCTGCGGTCATCACCAACACCGGACTCCTGCTGGACACTCGAGGCTTCCCCACGACCCGGGAGGGCTACCGCCGGCTCCTCTGCTGGGCGCGTGCTTTGGGGCAGTTACAGCAGGCCGGAGTGAAGTGCACCGGCTCCTACGGAGCCGCCCTCACCCGCTATCTGCACCACGAAGGCATCACGGTCACCGAGGTCAACCAGCCCGACAAGGCCGCCCGGCGCCGGCACGGCAAGTCCGACTCCATCGATGCGGCAGCCGCCGCCCGGGCGGTCCTCTCCGGCCAGGCCACGGCCACCGCCAAGACGACCGACGGACCGGTCGAGACAGTCCGGCTGTTCAAGATGGCCAAGACCTCCGCGGTCAAGTACCGTTCCATGGCCATCAACCAGCTCAAGGCCGTACTCCTTTCACAACAGGCCCTCGGCGCATAGCGAGTCCTGTCGCCGGGCAGAAGGGGCCGGGAGTGCGTTTCAGCCTTTCCACTGCTTCGAGCTCGTAACACAATCTTGTGGCCTCAGAGGCGGAGCACCGAAGCTCACCTCTCGGGGTCGGACCAAGTCGCCACAAGTGCTCGCCGATCTGGAAAGCGGGGACCGGAGACTATCTCCTGGATGGGTTCACCGTTGAGCCAGCACACTTGCTCGGGGGCGCCGTCGCCAGTGTCGAACAGACAGCACACTCCGCCGCTGTCGGCGGTGAGGTCGGTGAACACCTTCCTGATGTTGGCCGACCGCGCGAACAAGCGGCTCATCCCCGACGTCGCTGCCCAGCACTCCACCGACGTGTAGCCAGGGTGCAGGAGGGACTCGAACCGGATCGTCGCGTAGATGTACCCGATCTGGATGCGCCCGCCCGCCTTGGGTTCAAGGCCGTGCGTCTGCGCGTACTCGCGCAGTGCATCATCGACGTTGAACATGAGGGACATGTCGAGCTCGAGCGTGCAACTGCGAGCGCTCGAATTTCCTGCACGGCCCGCGAGCGACCCGCCGCGGCCGTTCACGCCGCTGTGGCGACGGCTGGTCAACTGGCTGTGCGGCGAACACAAACCCAACCACCGGCGCCGCGTGCTGGGCGAGGGCGTCGACACCAAGAACTGCGACTCTGTCTACTTCGCCGACGTACGCGGCTCCATGCCTGACTTCGTCCAAGCCGTCGGCCGCGCGCTGCGGATGCAGCCGGGCGAGGGGAAGGTGGCCAGCCTGGTCGTGCCGGTCCTGCTCGGGCCGGGCGAGACGGCGGACAACATGCTGACCTCGCGGGCGTTCGGCGGGCTGGCAAAGCTGCTGGAGGCGCTCAGGGCGCACGACGCCCGGGTGGTGGAGCAGCTCGCCGAGCAGCAGGCACCAAGCCGTGTCAGAGGCGTTCAAAGCCGCAGCAGGATGGAAGGCGAGGGAGGCGAGAGCGACCAAAGCGACCATCTTTCAGAGCCGGCCCGGGCACTGCTGAAGTTCAGCGCACTCCGCGACCCGGCGCAGCTGGCCGCGTTCATCAACCTGCGCGTCCTCACTCCGAACACCAGCACTGGCGACGCGGCTTCGAAGCCTCCGTCATCTACCAGCGCATCCACGGCGACCTGAAGGTACCGTTCACCTACCGCGTCCCCGCCAAGGACGACCAAAAGGCGCAGGCCGAGGAGTGGCCGGCCACGCTCGCGCGGTTTCCGCTCGGCCAGTGGATCGCCGACGCCAGACGCTTCCACACCCGCGGCAACATGGATACCGAGCGCGTAGAACAGCTGGAAAAGCTCAGCATGGTCTGGTCGCACTACGACGTCGCCTGGGAGGAAGGACTCGCCACCGCACGCGGGTGGGCCGAGGAGAGCGGGCACCTGCTGGCGCCGCTGGACGCCACCCACCAGGGCTACCGGGTGGGCATCTGGCTGAGGAACCAGCGGGCCACCGCGCGCAAGGCCGCCGAGATCGAACAGCGGCGTGCCGAGGGCCTGCCGGTGGGGCCGGCGGCCGGGCCACTGTCGGAAGGGCGGCGCGAGCAGCTGGAGGACATCGACCCCTCCTGGTGCCCGGCCTGGCCGGTGGAGTGGCAGCGCGCCTTCCACCTGGTCCGGCTCCACCTGGAGGCTGGCGGCGAACTACCGCTGGAGCCGGGCGACGTCGTGCACCAGGGCGAGGACCTCGGACGGTGGGTGAAGTTGGCGCGGTTGGGCTGGGACAAGCTGACGACCGTGCAGCAGTGGCTGTGCGGGCAGGTCCTCGGGATCGAGCCCGCGGCCGAGGACGAGAAGCCGCCCGCGCGCCGTACGCAGGCCGACAAGTGGGCCATGAACTACGGCGCCGCCAAGCAATTCTACGAGCGCGAGGGGCACGTCCAGGTGCCGAGGAAGCACGTCGAACGGATCGTCGGTGAGGGCCAGGAGGAGCAGGAGCTCAAGCTGGGTACGTGGATCGGGAACCAGCGGAGCAGGGCCGCGACGCTGGCGCCGGAGCGGGTGGAGCTGCTGTCCACGATCGGGATGCGCTGGGCGTAGCGGCGTACGGACGAACAGCGGGCCGGGTGATCCTCTCCGGCCCCGCTGTCGTGGGTCAGGCGGTGCTGAACTCGTGGGGGTGGCCGCCGCGCCACCCCAGCCACTGCGGGTCGTCCAGGACGGTCTACCGGATCAGACCCGGCCGCGAGGCTGAATCCCACAGAATTGGCCAAGTGGTTCGTCGAGTCGCGTGCGGGCTTCACGGGTGCGCGAGATGGAGGTGACGGTCAGTCGGCTTCCCGCGTATTGCCGGGGGCGAAGGGGCCCTCGTCGACGAATCGCCGCAGCCAGCGGGCGAAGGCGCGGGCATCCTCGCGAGGCCAGGAGCCGAGCGAGTCTTCGATGCGGGAGGCCAATCGTTGTCTGGTGGTGTGCACTGCATCGCGGCCCGCGTCGGTGAGAGCGAGCAGGGTCGCGCGGCCGTCCGCGGGGTCCGGTTCTCGCCGCAGTAGGGCGGCCTGCTCCAACCGGTCGGCCCGCCGGGTGACGGTAGTGCGGTCGAGTCCGATCTCGCGACCGAGGTCGGCGGCGCTACAGGGGCCGGTTCGAGCGAGACCGCTGAGCACTGGGTAGGTGAAGTCGTCGACCGCCTCTCCCAGGCCCTCGGTCAGCTGTGCGTAGAGGTGGTCGCGGGTGCTCCGCCGTAGGAGCAATCCCAGCGCGTCGGCGATCTCATTCCCGGTCCCGTTCGTCATGCCTCCAGATTAGCGTGCGCGGAGCACGCTTCTTGCGCTACTATGGATGCGTGCTTCAGGCACGCATTATTCGTTCGGCGCACCACGTCGACAGCCACAGCAACAGAAGGAAGGCTCATGTTTCGCACCGACGTCAGCACGGCTCTCACCGATCTGCTCTTCACCCCGGGACTCGACCTGGATGTGGCCGCCGACCGCCACTTCGCCCCTGACTACCGTCAGCGCACCGACGGCCGGTGGGACAATCGGCAGGAGTTCCTGGCACACATCGCCCATCTGCGCCAAGTCGTAGCAGGCGGCTCGGTCCAGGTGCACGACGAGCTCGTGGACGGCGGCCGATACGCCGACCGGCACACGGTGAACGTCACCAAGAACGACGGAGCCACCGTTCGCATGGAGGTCTACCTCTTCGGGGAGTTTGCGCCCGACGGGCGCTTCCGCCGGATCGAGGAGACCACTCTCATGCTCGAAGGCGCCGGAGACGACCGCAATCTCGGCAGTGCTCGCTGAGCAGCCACCACGAAGCCGGTCAGAGCGGCCACGGTCCGGAGAGGCCACGCCTCGCGCGATCAACGTCTGCGAGAAGACCCCCTGCGAGTTACCTCGGCGGTCCCCACCTCCGCGTCGCGCGAAGGTACGGATCTACAACCTCACCTGCGTGAGCGGGCGGCATATCCCGGCTTATGCAGCAGGGTCTGAGCAACAAAGAGGCGGCCGGATCGTCGGCATCAACGAGAAGGCCGGTCGACGCTGGCGTAATGGCCGTAGCGCCGGCCGCAGGCAGAAGGCGGCACCACCGATCAACACGGTGGTGCCGCCTTCTGGTCCGTCCCGGTACTTGCGCGAGGCCGACCGGATCTACATCGCTGACCGGCTGCGGGAAAAGGCGACGGTCCAGGCGAACGCCGCCGAGCTGGGCCGCAGCCCGTCCACCATCAGCCGGGAGATCCGCCGCAACCGCACCGTCGGCACCCGCGGCCAGCGGCACTACCGCCCGCACGCCGCCCAGGCCCGCGCCGATGCCCGCCGGCTCCGCCCCAAGCCAGGGAAGATCGTCGACGCCGATCGGAACCGCGAGGGGGCGCAGTTCCCTCTTCATCGGAGGGATGACGGGCAGGAAGTACCGGCTTCCGGCGTAGCCGCGGGTCTTGGACCGCAGATGCGCCCGGCGTTCGGACTCCAATGTCCTGTCTCGTGAGCAGGTGTCATGCCCGAGGCGGCATGACTGCCTGGGTTCAGGACTGCGACGGGTCGGACTTTGGAGTCGCGACGGCGGTGGCGCGGACGAGTTCCGTGGTGGCCAGCAGGTCGTCGCTGTCGGAGAAGATCTGACTGTGCTCGAGGTAATAGCCGCTAGCGGCGCCGATGAGCTGGTTGGCGAGAATGACGTGCCGGACGCTGTCGTAGGTCTGGCCGTCGGCCGGGAAGGAGATGCCGGCTGCGATCAGAGCCAGCGGCGGGGGTTGGTCCGGCGGCTGCCCGTTGCGCAGGGATGCGTTCATCGAGCGCGTGAAGCTCGGCGGGTACCAGCAGTCGATGATCGAGGCGATCAGTGCCCGTCCGCGCAGCTCAGGATCGGTGGGGGTGACCCAGACCTGGTCCCATCCCGGGTGTGGCACCGAGCCGTCGGCCGGTACACGAACCGGGCGGTGACCGGGGGAAGCGTCGGTGAGGGGGTCTTCATCGGCGGGTAGTTCGTGCGACGCTGGACCCGCGGCCGTGCCGTGTCGCCAGGCTCGGTCGGGCCCAGCCGAGCGGCACCGGTGATCATCGAGGCGACAGCGGCCCCGTGCTGCTCCTGCCGGAAGGTGACCGTGACCCGCGCCGTTGCAGCCACGCCCCGGGCTCCGTCCACTGTGATGTCGACGGGGCCCGCCGCCGCGTACCTGAGCACCTGCAGATGTACGTGCCGGACCAGCGGGAAGTCGACGCCCAGCTGTTCCTCGCCGACCGGCCCGAGGCCCTGGCCGTGCTCACGGTCGACACGCGCCTTCAGGCGCTGTGCGAGGGCTGGGGGTACCGGAAGGTCGGCGAGCACCAGCCGTTCCCAGACTCCCCGCTGTATGCCGTGATGCTGCTCGACCGCACACACACAGCCTGAACGACACCACAAGGCGGCCCGCTCCCACCCGGAGCGGACCGCCGTCGTCCTCAGCGCACACTTCCGTTATGCACACAGATCTGCTGATATGTGAATCATAGGTTCAGGTCCTCACATGCGGGATCTCGGCCAGAACTTCGTTCGCTGCCTCAGAGAATCGCCCGATGCTGTCTTCGATCGCGTCGGACATGTGGTTCCGCACCTCGTCATCGAGAGGCCCATGGCGAGGCAGGGAATTCGGCAGGATGCGATGCGTCGTGTCGGCTTCGACTGCACGTATGTACACCTGGATTGCTTGCTGTATCCCTTGAGCAGTCCGCACAAGGGCTGGCCCTACGAGATCCAAGCGAGTCACCGCTTCGTCCAGCTCAACCATCTTGGGCGTCAGCTCAGTGAACAGCAGATCGCGGGCCCGGTCATGCGCTTCGTCGCGCTCGCGCCGCGTCGCATCGCGCGCAGGACGTATCCCGCCCACTTGCGACTCAACCTCGGTCAGCTTCAGTCTTTTCGCCTTGGCCTGCTACAGGAGGTGCAGGCAGGCATCCGCCCGCCGGTCTCGCATCCAGTGCGCGTGCTCCGCCACTGCCTGGTCGAGCGCCTGCTGGCGCAGTGAGTTCGTGGTCCACCGCGTCGTCAGCAACGAACTGCCCATCGCAGCCACGGAGACGCCACCGGCGATGGCTGCCGCCACGACAGCCGCTATCCCTTGATCCATGCGCATATCTTGCCGTGTCGGCGATCTGGAGGAGCGCGTGAAACCCTCGAACCGGCCCTGCCCATCGCGCAGTTACCGAAGGCGCGATCGAATCCGTTACGCCAACCGGAGGCGGGCGCGGTCGGAGGCCGGGGATGGCGTCGGGGATCGCTCCGGCTTCCCCACTCGACGACCAAGATCGTTCTTGCTTCGTCGCGCAAAGTTTTGATTCGGCGCCGACGTGCAGAGACCGGCACGGCGTGCAGCGCACTGCTATCTCTCTGTGATACAGCGAGGTCATCGCTGCGGCCTTACCGGGGCCCTGGGGAAGGGTGTGGCGGAGGTGATCCTGATCTTCGCGGAGAAGCGTCCCTGGTCGACGTGATGGTCGGGTCGCCCGGGGGAATCGCACCCCCGGGCTCCCACAGAACCGTGCGTAACAGTCTCCCGTTACACGGCTCTTGTCCTCCTGATCACCGGAACTCTGGTGTCCATGCCCACTGGGCGAAGAGCCTCGGGTACTGGCGCGTGACGCGATTCCAGCACGCGTGGGCCTTCTTGAACGACCGAAGCCGTCGATACTTCTTGCGGACCCACCGCATCAGGTAGGTGTTGATGCGGTGGAGGAGGGGATGCAGCTCGGAACGATAAAACGCCCCGTAGTACTGCATCCAGCCCCGCACGATCGGGTTGATGCGTCGTGCGAGGTCAAAGAAGGTGAGATGGATCTGCCGGTGGAGCCGCCAGGAGCGGATCTCCGCGCTGATCTTCTTCTGGGCGTCCTTGCTGATCGCTGGCAGGAAGCCGGTGAAGTTCGTACCGTTCCTGTTCCGCGCTCCGCGGGCTCGGAAGGTGAACCCGAGGAAGGTGAACGACGTGTGCTCGTAGGAGCCACGCCGCTTACCGTCCTTGCAGTACACAATCCGGGTCTTGTCGGGATGCAGCCGCAGCCCGACGTCGTCCATCCTGTTCGCGAGTGCGGCCAGGACCTCGCGGGCCTGACGCTCGCTGACGCAGTGCACGACCGCGTCGTCCGCATACCGCTCGAACTGGACTCCCGGATACGTCCGGGTGAGCCACATGTCGAACGCGTAGTGCATGAACAGGTTCGCCAGCACGGGCGAGACCACGCCTCCAACGCAATGGATAACCGGGCTGTGTGTCGCCCTCGGCGTCGGAGTCCGGTGACTGACCGTGTTCGGCTGGGGTGTGCTCGCGGAT
>NZ_JBSFVU010000106.1:0-7679 GCF_053592475.1 Streptomyces sp. NPDC002671 | reverse complement strand
GCATGGACATGCCCAGTAGGCGTCCCAGACGGCGATCAGTACCACGATCGAGCGATCACGAATCGAGAAAGATCGGACTTAACGCCCACTCAGTGCGAGGCTGAGCCGTAACCGGGCGAGTGTGTGAACAGCAGCGATCTGATACTCGGGGGGCGGGAACCGCGTCGTTGTCCGATAGTAAATCTCCCTCCACTGCTCCGGATTCCATGAGACAGCCTCGATTTCCGTTGCGTCGGCGTCGGCGTCGGCGTCGGCGTCGAGGTCGAGGTCGAGGCGTTCCGGGTGCACCCAGGGATCCAGGTCGTCTGCGCGGAGTTCGGGCGCGATATCCGATAGGTCAAAGAAATGGCGAGGCAGGGGCGGCGGGAGTTCGGTGATCATTCGCCACAACGCCGCAGCCGCAGCCACGGATTCGCGTTCCAGCTCACTCCCGAGCACTGACACGAGGAACGCCACCGCCGGCGCACGGTCCGCCGTCTCGTTCAGCCGTTGCCACAGAAGGACGCGCTGCTCCGACTCGAGGCCGATCCGGCCGAAGAAGTTCACCTCTTCGGCCCGCCAGACTCGCTCACCGCTGCGCAGCGTCTCCGAGAAGCCAATCGACTCGAGCTGGTCTCCCAGCTCCCGTACCGTCTGGCCGTTGCCGCCGAACATGCTCGACAGTGCCGCGGCTCGGCAGACGTTCACCCCCTCGTACTCCGGTTCCATCGCGGCGCTCGCCGGCTCCGCATAGACCTCGAAGGTCTCGTCGCCGTCGGCATTCGGCTCGGGTTGCGTCATCGGTCAGCTCCTGCCTCGCTCGCGTACGGTGATCCGCAAGCTCCACCCGAGCGTACGCGCAGGCGAAATATGTTTGCATATGTGACGCCGCGTCAGCGTGTCATACCCGGACCGCCGAAGGTGATCAGTGGACAGTTGCCGAGTTCCTGGCCGACCACCGCGCCCCGAACGGCTTGCCGAGCGGGCCCGCAAGGAATCCTGGACGCATGCCGAATACCTCGTCGCCTGCCTCCAGAGGGAGGTCTCCGCCCGTGAGTCGCACGGCGGCGAGGCCCGCGTCCGTGCCGCCCGCTTCCCGGCGATCAAGACGGTCGAGGAGCTGGACGTCACCCATCTGCGCGGCCTGACGGGCCAGGGCCCCGTCGTTCTCGCGGAATGTCCGGGTTGATCACGTGATGCCCAGGGCGGTGAGCGGTCGGGTGGCGTCGCGTGCGTGGTGGCGGAGTGCGGCGGCGATGTTGTCATAGCCCGTCAGCCGGAGGGCGCCGATGGCCAGGTTCCGCAGACCGGCCATCGCGCGGGGAGCGTTGCCGGTGCGGACACGGGAGGCGTCCTCGGCGAAGGTGACATCCCTGACGTGGTGGATCTTGTTCTCGATGCCCCAGTGCTCCCGGACGCGACGGGCAATCTCGGGAACGGTGGCTTGGTGCATGGCCAGGCTGGTGACGATGTAGACGCGCTCGATACTGACCTTTCCGGTGCGCACGAGCCGTCGTCGCCGGACGATCTGCACCGCCTGTTCGGCGTGGGGGAACGGGAGCTCGGCGACGGTGGCCGCCTTCACCCTGCGGATCTCGTCCCGGCCGTGCGCGGTGGCGCGGGTCTTGCCCATCAGCGGCACGTCCTTCCAGGGCAGGCTCTTGAGCCGGGCGTGCAGGGTGGGGTGGTTGCCCTTGACCAGGGCGATGTAGTGGGCGTGCTTGTCCTCGACGAGGAAGCGGGCGTGCTCGACCTGGGTGTGCATCGCGTCGAACGTGACCACGGCCTCGGTGAGGTCGAGCGGGGCGAGCAGAGGCTGGAAGGCGGTGATCTCGTTGCTCGTCGCATTCACCTCGCGCTGGGCGAGGACCAGGCCCTGGCCGTTCATCGCGGCCAGGACGTGGACCTGGGTGCCGTCGGCGCGTCGGGCTCCGCGCAGGGTCTTGCCGTGCACGGCCACGGCTGGCCGACGACCGGAGGTGTCGGTCCGGTCGGCTCTGCGGCCGCGCTCGGCGAGCCAGGCGCCGATGGCGGCGTCCAGCGCGTCGCCGTCGACACGCTGGAGCACCCGGCGCACCGTGGCCTCGGCCGGAGCGATCGGCCCGGTGTCCGGGTTCTGGCAGGCGCCAGCGAGCTGGAACAGCACCGCAGGCGGGGCGTCGGCGGCCCATTCCGCGATCGCCGCCAGTGACTTGGCCCCGGCAAGGACCGCGCAGGCGGCCAGGGCCAGCACGAAGACCAGCGGGTGGCGCCGGCCCCGGGCACCGCGCGGATCGGGCACGGCAGTCAGGCGGGCCAGCAGCCCGGGGGGCTCGGCGCACGAGGGCAGTGCGGCGTCGGCGAGTTGACTCAGGCCACCGGGGATGCGCGATGTTGAGCAGGCAGGCACGGTCTTCCGTCGTGGTGATCAGGGATTCGACACCTCATGATCACCGGAAGCCGTGCCTGCCTGCGTCCAGGACCTGGGCAACCAACCCCGAACCGCCTGCAACTACCTGATCACTCATCAACCAGGACGCGTCGCGAGAACGAGGCCGCCCTGGCTCAACCCGCACCGGTCGAACCGCACGACGGCAGGCGCCCGCACGGCCACTGGGATGCCTGTACGCGAGAACGCCTATCGGCTACGGAGTCCATCCGAGCTTTGCGGCTTCGGTTTCGACCCACTGCGCGAGCGTCTCCTTTCGCCAAACATGCTCCTGGTGCACGCCTGCGTGACCGACACCCAACAGCTCCTTGTCGGTGCCTCCGACCAGCCCGTGCGACGAATGTCGTGCATTGAGCGCATGTATGCGGTCGGCGAGCAGGACGGCGTCGTGCCTGGCACGAATGGAGAGGATCAGCGGGATGTTCGCCTGGATGTTGTTGGCTTCGATGGTGTTCGTGCCCCAGTCGTAGTCCGGGCAGGCGAGCGCGACCATCAGGTCGACCTGGAGGCCTCGGTGGGCGGCGGCCGACATCAGTACCGTGCCGCCGTGGCTGTGGGCGAAGGCCGCCTTCAGCCGATCGCCGCCCTGTGGCCGGTCGACCCACCATCTCAGGGCCTTGCCGGCGACGTTTCGCTGGTGGTCACGGTCGCTCCCCGACCATTCGAAGGGGTCGTCCCCGTTGTAGAGGCTTCCCCCGATGTTTTCGCTCAGGAGGAAGCTGTGGAAGGTCTTGGTACCCAATGGTCGCCACCATTGGCCGGTGGGCCCCTTGTTCGCCCAGGCGCCGTGGATGATCACCGACTCTGCGGCTCCGCTGGTCGCGCCGGCCCCGCCAAGAGGCTGGGCATTCTGCGCGTCGGCGTCGTCTGGGCCCGGCGCGGCGTGGGCTTCGGCAGCGGCCGTTAGGGCCTCGTCTGCCTCTGCCAGGCGGGCCAGGGCGTTGCCGGCCATCACGCGGACGTCCTCGGAGTCGGAGGCGGTCCCGGCCTCCAAGACGCTCATGAGGGCCTGATCGGCGTCGTCCTGCCGGCTCCGAGTCCCGCGGCGCGCAACCGGAAATCCCTGCCAGGTGAGCTCCGATGCGGCAGCGACCCGCAGTAGCTCGCCCTCGTGGACGGAGTGCAGCGCGGCGAGGAGGAAGGCAACGGCCGCGACCTGCCAGCTCCGCTCATCTCCTACCGGCTCGGAGCCGCCCAGGTCGCTCCACAGGACCATTCGGGCTTCTCCGTGATCAACGGCCGCCAACGGACCGGTCAGAGCACGAGTGATGGTGTCCCCGTGCCGACGCCTCACATACGCATCGCATTCGTCTGGCCTGACCCTTCTGTCGCCGAGCGCGGCCACGCGAGGTACTTTCAGGTCTGCCATCAGGCCGCGGTCCGGCGCACCCGGTTCCGACACCAGGTCTCGGTGGCCGCTCAGCTGCGCCCCGATGCCGATGACCTGCATGACCTGGGAGACAGTGTCGACATCTGGAGCGTCCGTACGCTCGAACGCGGACAGACCCGGCTGGGGGACTACCAAGTCGTCGGGCACGAAGGCTCCTTGGAGAGTGGATTCCTACGGAAGGTGAGTCTTCCGGAGGGAGGATCCCTGCACACGCTCTACGCGCCGATGAGCACCCAGTCGGTCCTGCCAGTGGTTTCGTTCGATCCCGCTCGACCACCCGGGTCGTCCTCGGTGCCGGCCCGGACGCCCGGTCGTGCACACGGAGGTGCGGGAGGTCGGGACGGCGCCGCAGCACCGCACCGGCAACGCTCCCCGCGCGATGGCCGGTCTGCGGAACCTGGCCATCGGCGCCCTCCGGCTGACGGGCTACGACAACATTGCCGCCGCACTCCGCCACACGCACGCGACGGCCACCCGACCGCTCACCGCCCTGGGCATCACGTGATCAACACGGACATTCCGCGAGAACGACGGGCCCCTGAGGACAGGGGGACCATGCGAAAGACGGGCTCGGGCACCACGACCCTCGGTTACAACCTCAGCAGCGACGCCTTCGAGACGCACACGCTGCCGTGGACGAAGACGGGTCCTCCCACTCGGCTCTACTGACGGCCTGGTGAGGCGGGGACAGCATCGTGGCCGCGCCGGCCGCGGAACCGTGGCATCCTCGTGCGGGTGACCCGCAGCAAGGCCGTGCCCCCTACGCCCCGGAAGACCATCAGAGATCTACGAGCCCTGGAGTTCGCGGCCCTCGCCGAACAGCAGCGACACCAGATGTTGCCCTGGATGCTCAAGACCCTCCAGGACGCAACAGAAGCCCACCCGCTGCCAGCGGGCCAGGTCCTGGACCCGCCGGCGGCCGGCGAGTACTTCGGTCGGGTACGACAGCACATCGAGGCGCGGATCACAGCGATGACACAGTCCTACCCGCCAATACAGTGGCTGTGGTACCTGCGGCGCCTTCCCGACCTATTCGACGGCCGCCTGCCCACCACCGGCCCCTCGGACCGGGCCCTGATGGGGCTGATGGCGGCGACCAGCACCAAGACCTGCCCGCAGCTTCCTGTGGTGAAGGGGGAGATCGCGTTCCCTGTCACGGACGGCGTCGTCCGGCGAGTCCTACGCCTGTGCGCGATGACCATCGTCCTGAGCGAGGTTCACTCCGCGACCCGCCGAGCCGGAAAAGGCATATCCTTCCGCGCAGCCGCGCAAGGGCTCCCCCAAGGCATCCCCGACCCGGATATCGAGCAGGCCATCGAGCTGTACGACCAGCGCGTCGCTCAAGGCGAGGACGGCCTGCTGGCCTCCGGCACCCGGGTCCTGTCACCCGACCACAATGTCGGTGACCCGGCCCCGCTCATCACGATTGCCGAGCTGCCCTCATGGCGGGAACTCCCCGCTTTCCGCGGCCCGTTGAAGGACAACACGTGGCTGCGTGCACGTGGGCGCTTCGTCCCGGAGCAGATGTCCATCGCCGCGCTGCCGCAGATCCTCGCCCAAGCCCGCCCACAGGAAGCCTGGTGGAGGCCGGCCTTCCCCGCACTGCTCGCCCTCCTGCAGGCCCTGCACTGGTACATGTGGGAGTTCACCGGCGTCGGTGGTCTGAGCGCTATCCGCTACGGCTACCTCACCTTGCCTCATCGGGTTCTCGAGGAGGTCCTCGACGACGTCCTGCCTGTCTTGCGCGGCCAGTTTGAGACCTGGTTCCCGGGCGCTGCGCCCTCCAGCGCCCGGCAGGTCATCGCCGACCTTGAGGCGCTCCCGATAACCCTGTGGCCGAATGAGCCGGGACCCGTTCTCCACCACGCCGGCGATGACGTCCTGGTCGACTTCGCGGCTGCGACCCGTCATCTGATGCAGATGTGCACTATCGCCTCGCCTGGCGGCGGCCCGCTCCCCAACGCCAGGGCCGACCACTTTGAGCATGCTGTGCAGGGCCTGATCGATGCTTCAGCATGGAAGCCAGGCCCCGGCCTCGAACGCGGCATGAGACCGGATCCATACGGCGATGGTCCCATCACCGACCTCGACGCAGTAGGGGAGAAGGACGGGACACTGCTGGTCGTCTCCTGCAAGAGCATCCCATACACCGCCGCCTACGACGCCGGTGAATACGGAGCTGTGCGCAACGTCTCCAGCACAGTGGACAAGGCGATCGACAAGTGGCACGAGGTCGTGGAGACCCTCACCACCCAGCCAGTCGGCCAGAACTACGACTTCAGCCGCTTCGAACGCATCGTCGGCGTCGTCTGCATCCCGCACGTCCCCTACACACCTATCGGACGGGCCACCGAGACCCTGCTAACCACCTCCGCTGGCCATCCCCTGCGCAGGGTGAACAGCTACTCGGAACTGAGCCGCTGGCTCAACGCCCCTAACTGAGGACCAGGAGCAACGCCGCCCCGGCACTCCGCCGCCCGGACACACGGGCTGGCCCGAGGCCGTAGGCCGCATCCTCACCGCCGAGAGAACCATCACAGTGAGTAGTAGATGACTGCGAGGCGTGTTTACCGAGCTTGTACGCGTGAGCCGTCGACTGGCTGCGTGTGCTGCGGTCAGAAGCGGAATCCGAAGAGGCCGCCGTTGTTGAGGGCGTCAGTGAGGTGGGGCTGGCGTAGGTAGGGGGCGGGGTCGAAGCCGCGGCGGGTGGCTTTGCCGAGGTCGTCACTGTTGAACGTGGCGATGTACTGCAGGCCTTCTTCTTGGGTGATGTCGGCGGCGAGTTCGAGGGCGGCGGCGAGTTTGTCGATTCGGGGGTTGTAGTTGGTGTAGGGGGTGGTGTGTCACCTGGGGTGTTGTTGGTTGGTTGAGAAGGCTGGTGGAGTGGTTGGGGTGGGGTTGGTAGGGGTGTGAGCTGGGGTTGTCTGTGGTTTGTTGAGAAGAGTGTTGGCTGTTGAAGGTGGCGTCTGGGTGTAAAGGCTCAGGCGCGTTTTTGCTGTTCAGGGGTGTTTGGGCTGGTCATCGGGGGCGGTGGTGTTGTTCGGCGAGGTGGTCGAGGCGGATGGCGTCGAGTGAGGCTTTGGTGATGCGTTCGGTGTCGTCGCAGATGGCGGTGATGGCTGCTTGGCGGATGAGTCGGGTGAGGCTTCCGATGCGGCCGGCGGTGCGCTGGTGGAGGTAGGTGGCGTGTCGGGGGAGTGTGCCGGGGCGGTGGTGGGTGAGGTCGAGGGCGTTTTCGAGGTCGGTGATGACGTCGGTGAAGGGCCGGGTGCGGCCTTGTCGGGCGGGGAGGGGGCCGCAGTCGATGAGGGTGGCGCGTCCGGCGAGTTGGCGAACTCGGCAGTGAGGGATTTCGCGGTGGCGCCGGGCGGGACGAGGACGTATGCGACCGGGACCTGCGGGTGGCCGGGCGTGTGGGAGTTCTCGCGTTCTTGTCCGGTGTGGTTCTCATTTCAGTGTCCAGGCGGGTGGATGCGGTTGAGTGGGCTGATCGGCGTTGTCTTGCGGGGTGTTCGGGGTGTTCGGGGTGGTGGGGGAGGGTGTTGGAGCTGGACAGCGAGGTGAGAGCAGTTGGTCAGTGGTTGAGAATCGGCTGGTCAGCAAGCTGAAGGCTCCCAGAAATGTTCCGAGGCGTCGCCTGTCTCGACGGTCGTGGTCATCACCCGCGCGATCGCTCTGGGACTGGGCACGTCGGCCCGGGAGGAGCCAGCCAGCGCCCCGATCGTCGCAACGCTCAGACCGGGCCGGGACCCTACGGAGGGGGCAAGCCCACCGGAGGGGGGCGCGGCTAGGGCCTGTGTGATGTCGTGATCAATCTTGCCGATCCGGGTCCGTCGGGAAGGCGGATCCGGTAGGAAGGCAATCGTGACGCGCAGGCAACTC
>NZ_JBSFVU010000105.1:0-7695 GCF_053592475.1 Streptomyces sp. NPDC002671 | reverse complement strand
GCTGGTCGATCGCGGACCACATGCGCACCTCGCTGGTCACCGACGCGATCGAGATGGCCGTGGCCGCCCGCGGCGGTCAGGTCCACGGCGTCGTCTTCCACACGGACAGAGGAGCCCAGTACAGCGCGGCCACCTTCGCCGAGGTCTGCCGCCGCCACGGCATCCGCCGCAGCATGGGCCGGGTCGGCTCGAGCTACGACTGTCAGCCGCCCCGCCCCGCCGACCCACCCCAGCAGCCGCCGGGCATCGGTCGTACAGCGCACCCCGGCAGCGGCAAGCTCTGCATCCGCCCTCAGCGAGCAGACCGCCACCATCGCCCCGGCACGACCCGCCTCTCGCCAGGCGGCAACCGTCTGCACCAGCAGGTCCAGCGTCGGCACCAGCACCAATACCCGGCCCGAGCGCGCCACCCGCAAGGCGGTGTGCGCACCCATCAACGTCTTGCCCGTCCCGCACGCCGAAACGATGGTCGCCCGCAGCCCCACACCAGGTGACGGAACGTTCCCCAGGGCATGGACTGCCGCGTCCACCGCCTCGACCTGATGCGCCCGCAGCGCCGACCTGCCTGCCACCAACGAACCCCCTCTCGCCTTGTGATTTCGGGGTTTTAGTTGGTGTGGTGGGTGGGGTGTGGGCTGGGGTGTTGGGGGTTTTCTGATAGAGGAGCGGGCGTTTCCGGGGCGTTGGAGGCGGTGGTGACGCGGCGTCTGGCCTGGGGTTGTTCGGGGTTCGTTGATAACGGGGGTGTGGTGTTGGTGTTGGTCTCCGGCTTCTAAAGGATTGGTGCGGGTTTGTGCTGGTCAGCGGCTTGCTGTGTGGTCGGGCCCGCCGGTCCAGTACAGGGCGGTGTCGATGTCGCGGGCTGTCCAGCCGTCCGCGTGTGTTCTGCCGTGTTGCAGGAGGTCGTCGAGGAGTTGCAGGTAGCGGCCGTAGCGTCCCGGGGCGGCGGTGAGGGTGAGTCCGAGCGCGTCGAGGGCGTGTTGGACGCGGCGGTCGTAGACGGCCATCCGCGTGGGTGCTGCTGCGGTGAGGACGGCTGAGGCGAGGGCGTCGCCGGTATGGAAGCCGGGCAGTCCCGAGATGATGGCGCGCCCTGCACGGGCGGCTTCACCCCGCGAGAGCTTGGTGTCACGGACTTTGGTGATGGCCTGGTCGGTGACCTTGCGGACCTTGGTGTCGGGCAACGCCATCAGGTCTGTCACCCACCGGGTCTGTGCGGAGAGCCGTTTCCAGACGACCAGGGCTGCGATGTCCGTCTTGCCGAGACTGCCAGTGCGCTCGGTTCGCTGCGCGACCTCGTGGAAGACCTCGTCGTAGTGGGGTGAGATGTCGGCCAGGTAGCGGGTACGGGCGGGGGCCAGGACGTCCCACACCCGGCGGCAGAGGGCAGCGAACTCCTCGCCGGCTGGCGAATCCGTGGTCTTCTTCACGGCCGCATCATGCCCCTCTGGCCGGTTGGTGGGTGCGGGGGCGTCTGTGTTCTTCGGCGAGGTGGTCGAGCTGGATGGATTCCAGCATCTTCTTGGTGATGCGTTCGGTGCCGTCGCAGATGGCGGTGATGGCGGCTTGTCGGATGAGGCGGGCGAGGCTTCCGATGCGGCCGGCGGTGCGCTGGTGGAGGTAGGTGGCGTGGCGGGGGAGTGTGCCGGGTGTGTGGTGGGTCAGGTCGAGGGCGGATTCCATGTCGGTGATGAGGTCGGTGAAGGGGCGGGTGTTTCCGTGGCGGGCGGGGAGGGGGCCGCAGGTGATGAGGCTGGCCCGTGCGGCGAGTTGGGCGCCGCGTACGCCGCTGAACAGGGGTGTGGCGGCGACGTCGATGCCGGCGTAGACGAAGGTCGCTTTGATGCGTTCGGTGAGGTCTTTCAGCAGGTCGGCGGCTTCGGCGCCGGTGGTGGTGCGGGGGTTGAGGCGGTGGATTTCGTCGATGAGGACCAGGCGGACACCGACGGCGGTGTAGGTGTGGCAGACAGCGCTGGCGATTTGGGCCTGGGTCATGCGGGTGGTGACGGGAATGCCGAGATAACGGGCGAATTCGGTGGCGAGGGTCTTCGCGGTGGCGCCGGGCGGCACCAGCAGGTACGCGATCGGCACCGGGTGGGTGTGTCCGGGCTGGGTGGGGTGTTTGCGGGTGTGGGCGAGGTGGCAGGTGCGCCCGACTTCGAGGAGGGCGGTCGTTTTCCCGGCCGCGGCGGGGCCGGTGACGATCAGCGAGGGCCGGGCGGTGGTCTGCTGGTGGCGGCCGAGCAGCATCAGGGTGCGTACCTGGCGGGCGAGGGTGTCGATGGCGGGGGTGCGGACGGTGACGAACGCGGAGTGGTAAGCGAGGCGTTCTTCCGGGCTGCGGGGCCGGTCACCGGGCTGGGGCGGGGTGGAGGGTGGGGTGGTGGCGAAGTGCTGCCAGCCTTGCCAGGTGGTGATCGGCCACTCCGGCTCGGCCTCGTGCGCGTTGGGCCATGGGGCGTCTGCTTCGGCGCGGGCGGGCTGGCTTGCCGGGCTGGAGGAGCGGCTGGCGGTGGTGATGTGCGGGCGGTGGGTCACCAGTTGAGGGCTTCCTGGGCGGGGTCGTAGAGGCCGAGTCCGGTGTACGGCACGGGGGCGTTGTCGCCGGGGCCGGGTTCGTCTTCGTTGTCGGCCTGCTCCGGGTCGGGCAGGTCGTCGAGTTCGTCGAGGCTGTCGTCGTCCCAGCCGCCGGCCTGCGGGTCAGGAGCGTGAGGAGGGCGGGTGTCGGCCGCGGTCGGGGGCGTTTTCAGCGGTGCGATGCGGGTCACTAGGCGCTGCTCGCCCGGGGTGGCGGTGCCGGCGTGGGCGCGGCGCATGAGCTGGTCGAGGGCGTCGGCGAGGTCGGCTTCGTGGGTGTCGCGGTCGCCGTGGCGGGCGGTGATGGTTTTGATGTGCTGCCAGGTGGCGGTGTTGAAGGGCTGGTGGATGTGGTCGCGGTGGATGCACGGGATCTCTGTCAGATAGCCGTCGGGCAGGCGGATCCAGACCTGGCGGGCGTCGTGGGGGTTGGTGTGGATCTCCCATTTGCCGCCCCGGGAGGTGACGGGTGAGGGCTGGCCGCAGTAGGGGGCCAGGACGTCCGCGTCGTAGGTGCGGTGGTCGATGCGGATGCCGCGTTCGGTGATGGACTGCCAGCGCACCGGCAGCAGTTCGAGGTAGTCGCTGCCGCTCAGGGGGAGGGGCACGTGTCCGGCGACGGCGGTGAGGGCGGCCCACATCTGGTTCGGGGTGAGTGCTTTCTTGGGCAGGGTGGGGTGGCGCAGGCCTTCGTGGGGGCGGTGGTGGTAGTGGATCAGCCATTCGTCCAGCAGGTCCTGCAGCTGGACGACGCTGAAGCAGGCCTCGGTTTCGGCGGTCGGTCCGCGGCGGGTGACATCGGATCCGGTGTAGCCGGGCAGGTGCTGGCACAGCAGGGCGTTGATGGTGCCGAAGGTGCGCTCGACGATGCCTTTTGCGGCGGGGGCGTGGGGCGGGGTGGGCTGGACGCTGATGCCGAGGGTTTCGCAGGCGGCGGTGAACGCCGTGGACAGGTAGACCTTGCCCCGGTCGACGACGATCGTCTCGGGCACCACCACCGGCCGGGCGGCCGCGCCCTCGAGCCGTTCGTCCAGGCTCATCAGCCGCTGAAGCTGGGGGAGCGGGGCGTGGGCGAGGCGCAGGGCGTCGGGCCAGGTGGGGCGGGCCGGGTGCGGGACGGCCATCTCCGCGAGCAGCAGCGCCGCGTCCACGGCCTTCGTGCCGGCCGGGCGCAGGACGGCGGCGAGGATGGCGCGGGTGGCGACGTCGACGGCGATGGTCAACTCGGGCCGGCCGGTGGTGCCGTCGTCGAAGACGGCGAGGACGTCCAGCGGGGTGGTGTCGATCTGCACCTGTTCGCCTGGGCGCAGCGCCACGGTCGGGGTGAACGCCCGCCTGCCGGCCGGGGAGGGGAGAGTGCGGGCGGGGCGGTGGGGGTGCTCGGCGGGGTCGGCGAGCTGGTGGATGAGCCGGTAGAAGGTGGCTTGGGAGGGCATGGTCACCGTGCCGCGGCCGTGCCGGTCGTGAAGGATCTGCGCGACCAGGGGAGTCAGGCCCGTGATGGTGCCCTTGGAACGGCCGCGCTGCCTGCGCAGCGCTTCCTCGATCGCGGCGATGACGCGTGCGTCGGTACGCCCGGTCGGGCTGGGGCAGCGGGTGGTGCGGTGGTCGACCAGCCCCCACAGCCCTTGCTTGCGGTAGGCCAGGCGCATGCGCTGCACCGTGGTGCGCGAGACGGGCCCGAAGCCGATTGCGGTCAGCTCCGCGGCCTTTGCCTCCTCGCGCTGCGCGAGTGTGAACCGGTCGGGGTCGTACTCGGCCCGCGGCACCCCGCCGGTGCCGGGCCCGTCGGGCAGGCCGGACTCCACTTCACGGATGTGCCGCTGCCAGGCCAGCGCCTTGCGGCGCGCGTGCTCGGGCGCGGTTTCGAACAGCCCCCACTGCGTCACCGCCTGGGGCATCTCGGCCCCCACGATGCTGAAGGAGCCGTCGGCGAACAGGTGTCCGGCCAGAACGGTCTCGTCCTCTCCTGTCTCACCGGCCAGGTGGACCTGCTGCCCGGCCAGAGCGATCACCTGCCATGCACGA
This sequence comes from Streptomyces sp. NPDC002671, assembly GCF_053592475.1. Taxonomy (NCBI): domain Bacteria; kingdom Bacillati; phylum Actinomycetota; class Actinomycetes; order Kitasatosporales; family Streptomycetaceae; genus Streptomyces; species Streptomyces sp. NPDC002671. The sequence goes on along the minus strand of NZ_JBSFVU010000105.1, from coordinate 3,090 downwards.
TCACGGAAGCGGACGTGTGCTCCGACTTCGAGCACCGGCCTCCCCCGGCGCCGCCCGCTCACCGCCCGCCCCCGCTGTCCGGGCCGCAGGTTCGGCCGCGTGCCGCGCCCCCGGGACACTGCTGGCCGGCACAGGAAGCACCGCCTGGGGCATCGTCGTCGTTGCTGTCGTGACGGCTTGTCGGGTCGCTGACGACGGAGAGGGTGCCCGGCCCGACCAGGACGCGCTCGTGCAGCGGGGTCTGGAGGGGCGTGGTGAGCTGTCCGTGCCACAGGGCGTGGAAGACGGCGGGCAGGACTTCGATCGGGTCGCCGACCGCTTCGGCGCCTTCGATCAGTGGCCGCGGCTGTGTGAACGCCTCGTGCAGGGCGGCCGCGAGGCGAGGGCGGCCGGCGTTACGGGGGTGGCGGTAGCCGGCCAGCCATTTCAGGTTCGCTGCCAGTACCTTCTCCAGCGGCTCAAGGCGCCGGTAGAACCAGCCGACCTGCGCGCACGCCGCCTCGAGGACCGGCGCAGCCTTCTGCGCCCGTTCGCCGCCGGCCTCCGGTTGGCTGGGGCAGTCGGCCAGCAGGGCGGTGCCGTCGCTGTAGCGGGCAAACAGCTGAGGCACCCACGAGCGCACCTGACCGCGGCCGTCCCGCCACAGCACACGGACCGGCCGCCCGGCCAGGCCGACCACCTTAGGGTCGCGGTCCAGCACCATCAGCTGCGCCCGCATCGCGGCCGACCCGCAGGCCACATGCCGACCGATCGTGGCCGACCACCACCGGCCCGGCCCCCATCGTTGCCCCGGCACCACCGGGAATGCCGACACTGTCTCCAGCTCCTCGAACGCCACCGCAACAGCCGCGTCCGCCCACCGCTGTTGCACCACCCGCCCGACGGGATCGACGAAGACCGCCTCCCACCCGGACCCGGTATCCGCCTGCATGTGCTGTGACCGGCCGCCCGATGCGGCCGCTGCGCCTTTGCCGCCCACGAGCCTCAGTCAAGCCTGCCCCGCCTGTTTGACGGGCGGCTTCGCGTATTTCGATCACACAGCGCCGGGCAATGAGGTACCGCCCCGCAACGCGGATGCCGGGGCGTGCACCGGGGCTCGCCTGCACCCCGTGGGCGGGTGCCTTACTCCTCCTCGCCGGTGTCCGGGCTGGTGGTGAAGGCTTCCGCCAGGACGTGGGCGGGCAGCCTCGACCACTGGGCCACGTCTTCCAGCGACACTCCGGCTTTCAGGGCCGCATCGATGGTCAGCGCCAGGACCTGTTCGATGAGGTCGGCGCTCTGGCTGAGGTGGTGCAGCAGCTGCCGGGCCACCTCAGCGGTGCCACCGCTATGCGCGCCGCGCACCTGTGCCAGCTGTTCTGCGGCCTCGTCGACCAGGCCGGTGATCCGGGTACGCCGCTCGGCGGGGACCATGGCTCGCCACCGGGTGCCCGAGCCGCCCGCCTGCCTTTCCTTGACCAGCACCCGCAGCTGGGCGGTCATGGTGGCGGGCTGGTGTTCTTGCCGTACCCGCCACGGATCCTCCGGATACCCGGGCGGGTGGCCGGTGCTGCGGCGGGTGCGGATGACGCTGCCCATCCAGCCGATCAGCGGCCCGCCGTAGTCGGTCGCGGCCAGCGGCCCCAGCCAAGACCGTCCCACCCGCTCGCCGAGCCGGCGGCAGAACGCCCCGTCGGCGGGCAGCGGCCGCGGATGCTTCTCCCCGCTGTCGCGCCACGCCAGCTCGGCCATGACCGGGTCCAAGAGGGCCTCCGCGACGGCGACCACCTCGGGGAAAACGACTGTGTCCCGCCCCACGATCCGCCACCGCTCCAGATCACCTCCGGCGTTGCCGCCGGCGACCTGGTGCAGGCGGCGCGGCCAGACCTCCTCCTGCTCCCAGTGCAAAGCCTGGTCCCACCAGCGGCACACCACCGCGTGCGCCAGGCCGAACACCCGCTCCGCCTCCACGCCAGCCCGAGCAGCGCGCCGAGCCACCCCCGCCCACCGCCGCCGCGCCGCCACGACCTCCGGCAGGCCCCGTAGATCCAGAAATTCCAGCGGCTGGTCGGCGTCGGCGTCCAGCCGCCACCGCGCATGCCGGGCACACACCCGATCCCACCGCCGCGCATAGCGCACGACCCGCGCCCCTGCTCCGCACCGCCGTGCCGCGCACGGGCGGCAGCCGAACGCCACCGGTCCCGCCACCGCCCCGCCCACACGCCATACCGCGCGCGCCAGGCCCCCATCCGAGCCGACCTTGTCGTCCTCGTGAGAAAAGGCCGGCAGTGTCCGGCCCAGCACGTCCTGTTCGACTCCGCTCAGCTCGGCCAGCGTCCGCCGTCCGGCCTCGTTGAGCAGGAGCTCCGCATCGGCCCGCACTGTGCCGCTCTCGTGCCGGGGACGGGAGCCGGTGACCGCGAAGTGCCCGAGCACCTGATCGGGGTGCATGCCGTACGCGGCAGCCACCCGGCACACGAGCGACCACGTCGTCTCCCTGCTCACAGGCGCAATCCGCAGCAGGACCGGAGAATGTGTCATCTCATCACGGTCCCGCGCACACGGCACCCAGCAGGCACCAACGGCAAAGTTTCACGCCCCGAAGCCGACAGACGGTCAAGACGGGAACATTGCTGTTCCTTGACGAGGCGTCACCCGATTTCGCGGACGTCACGCAGCTTCAGCGGTTCACGCCATCCCGGTGCACCACCACGCACGATCATTTCCAGGTATGATCTGAGGTACCTTTTGAAGCAGATCTTCGACCGCTCCCGAACCCGGCGGTACTACCGCTTCCCCGCCACAGTACCGCTCACTGCAGGCAGTCAGCCTTGCCCCGTTCGGGTGACAGAGTCAGAGGACCAACCGGACACCTCGCGCCACTCGCAGGACCTGAGGTCACATCCTCGCCCCCCGTTCGACTACTGCCGGGCCGTCAGGCCCGTGGGATGAGCCTCGCGGAGCGTGGCGCATCCTGAGTGACGCGGAGCGTCACGGTGGCTGGAGCACAGCGGAGGCCGGCCTGGAGCCGTGAAACGGCTCCTCGCTTCTGGAGCGCAGCGGAAGAAGCATCAACAGGCGGGCAAAGCCCGCTTGTTGAGCGGTGAGCGG
>NZ_JBSFVU010000104.1:0-7735 GCF_053592475.1 Streptomyces sp. NPDC002671 | reverse complement strand
CTACTACAACCGGCGCCGCCGTCACTCCGCCCTCGGCTACCTCACACCAGTCGAGTTCGAACAACAGCTCACCACATCACATACGCTGTCACTCGTCGCATGAAACCCGGTGTCCACTCCCGAGGTTCAGCCTCATGAGCCCACCCCCCCGTGACGAGGACGACGACTATCTGGACGAGTACCGCAAGGTCTTCGGCGATGCTGGTGACGAGGTCTGGCACCTGGAATGCAGGCGGGGTGCGATTCACATCAGCGACAACGGATGCGGGATGACCAGCTGGCTCATCGTTGTCGGCCCGCACCGCGGGGAACTCCGTGACCGGGACTGTGCGGTCAACCCGCCCTTCGAGCCGCACGTTGATACTAGGGGAAACCGCCACACCTTCCGCACCTGGTACCTCGAGTGGCTTGAGCCACGCGAGAGGGCAACTCGATGATCAAGGGACGATGATCCTGGACCGACCAATGCATTGCCGACGACGACCACGCACGCTGCGAACCCGCGCCGACACCATGCTTACGACGGGTCGCTTGGCCTGGCCACAGCGACCCATCCCTTGACGCGAAGGGTCGTGGAAACCGAAGTGCGTCTTCAGCAGGCTATTCCGCAGTGTCGGGCTGTTCCTCGGCCTCAGGGGATGCCGTCGGTTCCGGCGTGTTGTGGGCGGTGTAGAAGACGGAGCGGCCCTGCTTGGTGCGTTGGGCCTTGTTCCTTGCCACAAGGTTTTCCAGAGTGGTGCGCACGACCGTCGCCTGGATGTCCCGGTCCGGGTGTGCCTGGCTGAGGGCTGCGGTGATTTCGGCTGCCGAGCGCGGTTCGCTCTGATCGGCCAGATGCTGGTCGATGAGTGTCACCAGGGTGGGCTGAGCAGGCCTTCCGGACTGCGCTGCAGTCGCGGCCTTCTGGCGGGGCCGCTTCGGAGCGTCGGGCTGCGCAGGTGTGCCGTTCTTCGCCTGCCGGCGCCTGCCGGCGGCAGTGGCGGCTTTCTTCCGGGGCGAGGGCACGGTGGAGCCGGCCGGCTCAGCGGCCGGTGCAGTGTGGGCCGGGACGCCGAGTGCCTCTCGCATGGTGTCCAGGACGCTGTGGTCATGCTGCAGGACAGCCAGTTGCTGCTGCAGCGCGGCGATTTCAGCCGTGATGCGTTCCTGCTCCTTGGCATTGCGTTCGAGGTCGCTGGTCACCTGGCTGATGTACTGCGATGTCAGTTCGGTGGCTGAGGCGTTGCTTCCAGACATCATGTCCTCCTGTATGGCCGAATTCTCTGGGTCCTGGTGGCTGGCGTATCAGGTCAGGTAGATCCTCCGGATAGGGAACGCGCGGAAGCTGAAGCAGTAACGCCTGGAGCAGTGATGGTACGGGTCGCAGGCCCTGTTTTGCTGTGGCAAGCCTGTCATGTGACCCTTTCGTTCCCGCTCCACGTCGCCAGAACCTCGGGCGCTCGTACAGGCATTCGTGGAGGAGCCGGGGGGCGGACGAACGGCTCGCGTGGCTGCGTGGTGAACTGTCGCGACGGTCGCTGGCTGAGGTCGTTCAGTTTCAGGTGCGCTTGGACGAGGTGACGCACGAAGCGTTCACGTGGGATCTATGGGCAGCTGCGGACCGGATCTTCGGTGTTCGGACGACGGGTTCTGCTACTTCGGATTGTGGATGGTGGGACTCGGCCGGGAAGCCTTCTCCCGGGCAGTGGCCGATCCTGACGCGCTGGCCAATGCTCCGGAAGTCCGGAGCCTGGTGGGCCGTCCGCAGGAAACGTGGAACGATGACTGGCCCGGTTGGGAGTCTGGGTCTGCTGCACGATCGGGTGACATCTTGACCTGCCCCACGGTTTGGGTTCCAGCTGCGGTGGCTAACTGGCGGCGGGGATGGTGTCTTGTTCGGAGAGTAGTTCGTACTCGATCGGGGTGCGGTAGCCCAGTGCTGAGTGGCGCCGCTGTCGGTTGTGGAAGACCTCGATGTACTCGAAGATCGCGTTCGCCAACTCGACCCGGGTCTTCCACCGTTTGCGGTTCAACAGCTCGATCTGCATCGAGGACCAGAACGACTCCATCATTGCGTTGTCCAGGCCGTCTCCGACCGTGCCGAACGATGGCAGGAGCCCGGTGGAGCGGATCCTTTCCCCGAAGACCCAGGAGGTGAACTGGGTGCCGTGATCGGCGTGCACTATCCCACCTGGTTCGGGGCGCCGGTTGCGGAGGGCCATGTCTAACGCGTTGACCACGAGGGTGGAGTCCTGTCTGGAGTCGATCGACCAGCCCACGATCTTGCGGCTGAACGCGTCCAGGACCGCCGCGCAGTACACCCACCCTTCTCTGGTGCGGTGTTGCGTGATGTCGGTGACCCACAGCTCGTTGGGACGCAGCCGATGGAACTGCCGATTGACCAGATCATCGGCGGTGACGGCACCCCGCAGGCGCTTGATCCGCACCGGTCCGGGCAGTCCGTGGATCCCGGCCTGTGTCATCAGCACCGACACGGTCCTCGAGCACACCTGGATGCCCATGCCCAGGGTGAGCTCGGCGTGGACGCGGCGGTAGCCGTAGGTGCCGCGTGAGGCGACGTGGACCTCCCGGATCAGCCCGGTCAGCCACTCCCGTCGCAGCTGCCGCGGTGTGGTCGGGGTGCGCTTGTGTTTGTAGTAGTTCTGCCGGGCGACCACGAGGATCCGGCAGCATCGGTCGACCGGTGCCCCGGCATCGACGAGACGGTCGATCACCGGGTAGAGCCTTTTGGGGTCGGCTTGTCCTCGCCGAGGAACTTGGCGGCCTTGCGGACGATCTCGAGCTCGGTTTCCAGCTCGCGGATTCGTCGCCGCGCTGCACGCAGCTCTGCGGACTCCTCCGAGACCCTGCCAGGGCGCCGGCCGTTGTCGATGTCGTCCTGGCGCAACCACTTCGACAACGTGACCGGATGGATGCCGAGGTCAACGGCCGTCTGCTTCTGTTCTTTTCCTGCCCGCACCAACGCGATGGCGCGGGCGCGGAACTCAGCGGGGTAGGCGCGGGGCATGTCCGGCAGCCTTTCGTGAAGGCCGTCAGGTAGCCAGCAGAACTGGAACCTGAGAGGTGGGGCAGGTCAACCTGTCACCCAAACCTGCAGCAGACCCATGTGAAATGGGTGCGCTCGGCTGCCGAGGTGCTGTTTCGGCAGCTGGCACGGCCGGGCCGTCGGGACCGCCGAGCGGCTGATAGGCGTGAAGCTCGGCGTCGTACGAGGAGGCCTTGGGCGTGTGGGGCGGAGGTGCATGGGAAGACGCCGGGCACCCAGCGGGCGGGGCATGGCGGTCCTGCCGGCGGGTCGGATCTGAGAGCAGATGGCCCCGGTCCGGAACGAGGCCCCGGGGCCGTGCACCGGTCAGATCTGCAGGATCAGCGCCTCCACCTGCCTGAGCGTGGTCACGCTGGCCTGTGCGGCTTCCCGGGCCTTCGCCAGCTTTTCCATCCACTCGATCCGCTGCTCGGCCGGCAGCGCTTCCTCGCCTACTAGTCGGTGTCCGTCGCTGCCAGCACGGCTATCCGGCGGCGGTCAGGGGAGAGCGCGGCGATGCCGTAGTCGGAGCCGATGTCGTTGTGGAACCACTCTGCGGCGGCTTCGAAGTGGAACCACGTACTCTGCAGAACGTGCTGCTCCGCCTCCGGCGCGGTCGCGTCTGCCGGAGCGCCGCTGAGGGCCGCCATCGAGCGCCATGCCCACAGCCTTCCGAAGGCACCGTGCACGCCCGAGCTGTACATGCCTCCCATCGAGGCGGTTTCGAATAGCAGGTGCCAGACGTCCTTCATTGGGCGGACTGCGATCTCGAAACGATCCGTCGGGCCGAGTCCGTCCATGCAGGCCATGGGCAGGGTCGGCAGCAGGGCGGGCACCTGGTCGGGCGTGATGGCCTCGTCCAGCAGGAAGACCCAGGCTTCGCAGGCACCCCAGTCGCCTGCCTGCGGAGCAGCGACGATCGTCTCGTACACGTCGACAGTGGCGACGTTGTGGAGGGCGGACGGTTGGGACGAGCGTGGTGTGGGTGGATCCATCCGGCCCGTGGTGGGCAGATGGGACGACACTCCGCGGGCGGAGCCGCGCAAGGAACGGTTGGGAAATTTCACGCCGGCTTCGAAGTCGCGGCGGTGTGTCGGAAGCCAGGCCAGAGGGTGCCAGCCGGGTCGTACAAGAGTCCAGTCCCGCAGGGGCCCGTGGGTGTCGGTGTCCGCGCCGCGGAGCAGCAGCTCGTGGTAGAGGCAGGCGCGCAGTTCGTCCAGCTTCTTCCACTCACGCTGGTCGAAGACGGTGGCGACCAGGTCGGGGACCTGCTGATGCTCTGCGAGGAGCGAGGCGACGAAGGGAGTCCGCAGGTCGGGGTGCGTTCCTGTGTGGGCTTTGTCCTCAAGGAGCCGCAGCAGTTGTGTCAGGCTGTCGTGGCCGGGCGTGAGCGCGAGCACACGTATGACGTGGGCGAGTTGGCGTTCGTAGGCCCGCACCTGTTCGCGGGCGGCGGCATGCCGGTCGGCCAACTCTGACCCCAGCCTGCGCACGAACGAGGTGTCACCTTGCGCGGCGCGCTGCTCGGCCTGGCCCCATACGAGGCGGGCCAGATTCTCCTCGGGCTCTTCCATGATCCTTGACTCTACGTCGACATGCTGTGCGGGAACCGGCTCACTCAACGCCACTCTGATCGAGACCGGCACCGAGTCGTATCGCCTGGCTCGCACCAAGGCGAACAAGACCATGGGGATGAAGTAACCGGTCCAATGCCGGAGGACGGCCGGGCGCCTACCGCAGCGGAGGCGGCGGGCTATGGAGGACATCGGATGCCTCCCGGCTCAGTGCGCCGAGTCCGCTCAGTGCCTCGGCCACCTCCGAGCCGGCTTCCAGCTGCCGCCACAGCTCATGGAGAGTGCTGGAGACGTCCGAGCCGTTCTTGAACCGTCGCACCGCGATGTCCAGGTCCCGCAGCCAGCCGTCCATATAGGGGTCGGCCGTCAGCCGAGCGACGTACTCACCGATCTGGGCGGCCAGATGCGGAGCGAGCCAGGACCCGCCCGTCTCCAGCAGCCGACTGCGCACGGTCGTGTTCAAAAACGACCAGTGTGCCGAGACCTCGGCCACCGCCGCAACGGCCTGCTTCCCCGGCCGCACCGCGCTCCTGAAGCCTTCCAGGGCACGCTCCAGCGTTCCGTCCTCCAGCCATTGCCTCAGGTCGTTGAGCCCAGCGTCGTTCTGTTCCGACTCCCAGTTCCTGATCGCGTCCTGAGCAGCGCGTTCCAATGCGAGCAGTCCAGTCGCCGCCTCATCGAGACCGGCCCCAGGTCCGGGGATCAGACGGGGAACGGAGGCGGCGAAATCGCCTGCCACTCGCACGGCCAGACGCCGTCCCGCGCGTGCTTCCACCGCATCGGCCTGCGCCATCCCGACGCGGTTGAGCACGACCAAGGCCAACGGAACGCCGAAGGCCGCCGCCGTCACGGACGAGAAGACGTTGGTGACGAACGCCCTGTCCGCCCAGAATCCTTCATGATCTCCCCACCAGCCCAGGGCCAGCAGCACCACACCGGTCGTCCACAGCACCACACACCCGGCACGCAACCCACGCGGCGTCTCCTCCCAGACTGACCGCACCCGCCCCGCCAACGCCACGTCCTTTCCCCGAACGGCTGATCAAACAGCCTCAGACGCTACACCGCAGGCATTCGCATCCGCCGACGGCGATCTCAATCCTGGCGATCTCAATCCTGTGGTCCCAAATGAAGCCGCCCTCCGGGGCCACCCCACATCGCCTGATCTTCACCAATCACCCGCGAAGTGGCGCCAGTTGGAGCCGCCTTGGCGGGGCCGCTGAACGCCGCCCTAGCCATGCTGCGCTCCTACCACCACGCGCATGGCCATCTCACGCCCCGTCAGGACGCCGTCTGGCACAACCCCGACGGGCAGCCCGTCGCTATCGGGCAGCTCATGGCCAACCTCCGCCGCACCCACGGCCTTGGAAGGAACACGAAGGCCGCCGCGATGCGGGCCGAGCAGCTCACCGCCATCGATGAGGACTGGAAGTGCCCCTGGCCGCTGGACTGGCAACGCCACCACCGCATCCTCGCCGCCCTGGCCGCCGACGAACCAGGCGGCCGGCTCCCCGACATCGCCCCCGGCGTGATGTACGAAGGCGATGATCTGGGCACATGGATCCAGCGGCAACGCCGGAACTGGGGCGAACGGCGCTGTCACGTTGGCTGGCGGGGCGGGGTGATCTTCGCGTTGATCACGCTGGAGAGGGGAGAGGGCTGTCCGTGGTGAGTGCACCGCCGTCGTACAAGGGGCACCGGTACCCGGTGGAAGTCATCTCCCAGTGCGTGTGGCTGTACTTCCGCTTCCCGCTCAGCTTCCGCGAGGTCGAAGAGCTCGTGCTCCAGCGCGGCGTGATCGTCTCCCATGAGACCGTGCGTCGCTGGTGCGCCAAGTTCGGACAGGCCTACGCCGACCGGCTGCGCCGCCGCCGGCCCCGGCCCGGGGACAAATGGCATCTGGACGAGGTGTTCGTGAAGATCAAAGGCCGGTGGCAGTACCTGTGGCGGACCGTGGACCAGGACGGCAACGTCCTGGACATCCTTGTGCAGCCGAAGCGGGACGCGAAGGCCGCCAAGCGGTTCCTGGCCCGGCTCATGAAGAAAACAGCACCGCCCACCGCGAGCTGATGCCCTCGATCGAGCACCGCTCGCACCAGGGGCTGAACAACCGGGCCGAGAACTCCCACCAGCCCACCCGGCAGCGCGAACGCGCGATGAAGGGCTTCCGCAGCGCCGGCGCGGCTCAGAGGTTCCCGTCCCCCTTCAGCGGCATCTCATCCCACTTCCGGGCCCCGCCGGCACCTGATGACCGCCGCCGAACACCGCCTCGAGACAACCGTCCGCTTCACCATCTGGGACCAGATCACCGGCGCCACCGGTCTGCCCGCCACAGCCTGAACACCAGCTCGAAACCCGGCCTCACGACACCCCGACGCACCGTCGTATACCCACGCACCCGACAACGTGACAGCGCCTTCTTGCGGAATGACCCTGTGCGGCCAGCAGTCGAGCAGTTTCCGCCCCGGCGGGCCCGAAACCTATGACGATATGAAGGCTGACGCAGGCACACTAGCGCGAGTGGCGCGCCGACCTTGTGCCAGGTTTCGGCCTGTCAAGGTACGCCACCTTCCTGGGGCGGAGCGCGGCATCGACCGGGCGTGGTGTGCCGCGACGTGCGAGGGGACACGGGGGTGACGATCGCGTCACGCCCGGGTGGGCACACTGCGTCGGAGTGTCCCCGGGCACCGAGCTCCTGTCGCCACCGACGTGCTGTGGGAGGGATTCCGTCCGATGCCAGCACCGAAGGCTCTCGCGGTGCGGCCGACGGTGTCGACGGCGGAACCCGCGCCGACGAAGCAGCGGCCGGAGGCGACCAGTTCCGCACAGTCCCTGACGGTCCCGTCCAACGCGGCGGTTGTGGCCGCCCTGGTGGCCGGGGGCGGGCCGGTGACGGGGGTGGGCAGAGGCGGACCGATGACGGGCCCGCCCCTCCCTGGGCGGCCGGCACCCGGCGCCCAGGACATGTTCGGCAACAGCGCCGTCGCGGCGGCCGGGCACGGCGAGGCGGGTGCCGCTCCGGTGGCGGCCACCGTCGCACCGCCGGAGGCAGCCGCCGCACCGCCGGCGCGGGGTGCGGAGGCGGAGGCGCCGGTGGCCCCCGGCGCCGGGCCGGAGGTGAAGGTCCGGCCGGGCC
>NZ_JBSFVU010000103.1:0-7907 GCF_053592475.1 Streptomyces sp. NPDC002671 | reverse complement strand
ATGATCTTGGAAGCCCGTGCCTGTCACGTTCCGGGACGCCACCGAGCTGACAGACCGCCACGAACCGGGCCCCACACGACAACGCCGAAGCCCTGCCCCGTGCAGGATGGTTGCGCCATGGGTGGCGAAGCATGGCGAGGGTGTGCGCCGGAGTGTTCCACATGGATTTTCTGGCGACGGCGCACGTGTATCACGCCCTTTTTGACACCTGTAGCGACCACTTTCTTTCGTATTCGATCGCCAGCTTCCACTAAATGAGCCTCTGAGACTACGAAACGGCCCGCGAATGCGGTTTTCGCACGGGGATGCGGTCGCTTACCGATTTATGCCTCACCCTGATGGCCGAGCGCGGCAAGGGCACGTTAGGGTCGCGCCGGAGACAGGTCCCGAGCCGAGGCTGGCTACCGAAAGGCCGGGACCTCTCCGCATTTTGAACAGTCGTCAATTTCACGAAGGAAACCGATGACCGATCCCAATGTCGTGTCCGGCACCGTGGTGCCGGGGGCACGCGTGGAAGGTAGCAACACTGGCAGATATTGCGCACGTCTGCGTGCCTTCGCTGTCACGCTCAGCCTGGGCCCGATTGTCGTGCTGGCCCTGTCCTGCATTCTGCCGGGTTCTGAGTGGTCAGCCTCCGTGTGTGTGGCCTTCACGGCGGTTGCGGCTGCCGCGGCCCGCACGTCCCGGCTCGAGTTCCTGTGGGCGCGCCTGGACTGAGTCGGCTGCGGCGGTTGCCGGGTGCACTGGCCCCCGGCAACCGCCGCGTGTCGAGGGCAGGGTGAGCAGGCAGGTTGGGAAGGGAATGCGGTGACGGGTAGTTCGTCGCGGCCGGAGTGGTGTGTGGTGTGCTCCGGTCCGTTGGTGCAGAACACGGGTGCTGGACGGCGCCGTCAGTACTGCAGTACCGCATGCCGCCGCCGAGCGCAGAGGCAGCGGCAGGCAGGCAAGGCGAGAACCGTGGAGCAGCAGGGTCCCTTGGGGAGCGCCGTTGCTGCGGAAGTCCATAGATTGGCGGGACAGCTTCTGGGCAGCGAGATGCGTCAGGAGGAGCTGGGCACGCTGCTGGAGCGCGTGGAAGCGATCCGTCGGGAGCTGGATATCTACACCGCTGCTGCGGTTCAGGACGCCCGGCACAGAGGTGAGAAATGGGAGAGCGTGGCCCGGGCGGCGCATGTCGCTGCAGAGACAGCCCGAGCGCGGTGGGGGCCGGAGCGGGTGGCCCGGATGATGGTCCTGCACGCCAACGACAAACGGGCTGCTCCCACTCGGTGGCGCACAGTGCGGTCCGCGCCGTCCGGAGAGGGAAAGGAGAACCCCGTCGGTGGTCAAGGAGAGGCGGCCAGTCCGGTCAGCCAGTTGGCTTCGGCGCTGACCCAGTTGCAGGTCGCCAGCGGCAGGACGATCCGTGAAGTGGCCGATCTCGCCATGCTGTCGCCGTCGTTCATCTCCCGAGTCCTTTCCGGGGACCGGCTGCCGACCTGGGACCTGGTGTGTGCGCTGAGTAATATCTTCGGCTCCGACCCGGCGGAGTTGCGGGTGCTGTTCGAAGCGGCGCACGGTATGACGGTGCCGCAGCGGGAGCCCGCCCCTGCTGCCATCGAGCGGTTGCATGCGACGGTGCGCGGGCTGCATCTGGCCGCTAAGTCGCCGAGGCCTGAACGGATTGAGGTGCTCAGTGGCGGGGCCGTGAGCACCGCAGCGGCTCGGCTCGTGCTGTCGGGCCGTGACGTTCCCGATTGGGAGGTGCTGTCCGCTCTGGTGTGCACGCTGGGGGGACGGCCCTGTGAGGTGAAACCGCTGTGGGAGGCGGTGCACTACGCGTTCCTGATGGTCGACGACCCCGGCCTGCCGGACGGCACTGCGCACATCGCCTTGCCGGAAACGGCCGAGTGATGGCATACGGGACCGTGCCCCGCGCCAGCGGGGCAGCCCAGACCCCCGCGGACACGTGCCGTACGGCGCATCTGCGTTACGACGCTTGGCGGGCGGAGCGGGCTGCTGTGGCTGCCTTCGCGGCTTTCCGTGAACGCCATTACGAGCCCTACCTGCAGTACGCGGCGTTGCGGATCGGCCAATATGGCGCGGCGGAGAGAGCTGTTGCGGCAGCCTTCACCGAGCTGGCTGTGTCATGGACCGTGGTCTTGGGCAGTTCCGGGCCGGCCGCTGTCGCCTGGGACATCCTCCATGACCACATCGACCAGGCGCTTGGCGGGCGCGTTCGTCCCTGCCCGTTCAGCCGGCCGGTGCGGTCTCTTCATCTGGACGTACAGGTGCTGCACCGCAGACTCCAGCTCAGTTCGGAGCGTGTCGCGGAGGTGCTGGGCATACCGGTGGAGGACGTATGCGGGCTGCTGCCTTCAACCGGGACTCAGAAGGAGTGACAACCGGCCACTTCACCCCACGCCGGTGTGACGTTCCTCATAGACTGTGCTGTCACGGCGTCAGTTGGCGCTCGCGACGGGGCGGAGGGGCACGGGTGAATTTGCCGTACGGAGTGGACGTTTCGATTCCGAGCGTGGCCCGCATGTACGACAGTCTCCTGGGCGGCAAGGACAACTATCCCGCTGACCGCGCTGCCTGCAGCGAGCTCCTCAAGCAGGTTCCCAGCATGCGGGAACTCGCCCTGAACAACCGGCAGTTCCTGCGCAGGGTGGTACACACCCTGACGGCCGAGTACGGCATCCGCCAGTTCATCGACCACGGCTCAGGGCTGCCCACCCAGGACAATGTGCACGAGATCGCGCAACGCGTCGATCCCGCAAGCCGGGTGGTGTACGTCGACAACGATCCCATCGTCCGCGCCATGGGCAGCGCCCTGCTGGAGAGCAATGAGCGCACCGCGGTACTCGAGGCCGACATGCGCGACACCGATGCCATCTTCGCCAGCGAGCCCGTGGACCGCCTCATCGACCTCGACGAACCGGTAGCGGCGTTGTTCGTCTCCGTGCTGCACTGCATCCCGGACAGCAGCCAGCCCGGCGACCTGGTCGCGCGCGTCGCCGACAAGCTGCCGTCAGGCAGCATGATGGTCGTCTGCCAACTCGTCAGCGACTCCCCCGAAATTCGCGATTTCGTCACACAGTTCATGGACGAACAGACCCAGGGACACTGGGGCCGCGTACGCGAAAAAGCAGACGTCGCCTCCTTCTGCGCACCGCTGGAGCTGGTGGAGCCGGCCCTGACCGAGGTCTCAGCCTGGCGGCCACAGGACGATGACGTCCCAGCCCAGCTCACCTGGGAGTGGGAGGAATACGGTGGCGTGGGCTTCGTCCGCCGCTGAGCCGGATGCCGTCACGGCAGTGATCACGGGCGCCGTCACCGCCAGGTGTCGAGCGCCTCCTGCAGCAGCGACGCAGTCTGGTCGGCGGGAGTTGCCACCCCGCACAGATGGTTCAGCACCGCCAGGTACCGCTCGGAGTCGGAAGGTCTCTCGCGGTAGACGGCTCCCTCGTACTGCTCCAGGTACACCATGTCGGGAAGGTAGTCGGGAGTGAAGAACCGCAGGTGCACGATGGGGTGCCCGATCGCACCGGCAGCCCCCACAGTAAGCGGGGCGATGTGCAGTCGGATCCGGTAGCGCAGCTCCTCCAACAGGGCGAGCACGTGCTTGATCTGCCGGTACATGACGCCTGGGGTGCCGACCGGGCGGCGGAAGACCTCGGAGTCCATCACCGCGAGCAGGGTCGGCGCTTCGGTCTCCCGGCGCAGCATCTCGATGCGCTGAAGCCTCAGCCGGACACGGTCCTCAATCTCCCGGGCCGGCATGGTCGGATGCGTCGCCCGGATGACGATCTGGGCGTATTCCTCGGTCTGCAACCAGCCCGGCACAAGCTGCGGCTCATACGAGACAATCCGCCGGGCAGCCGGCTCCATCGCTAACAGCGGGCGCAAGCTGGGCGGTGCGGCGTGGGCGTGGGGCTGCCACGCTTCGGGCTTCGCCGCCTCGTGCACCAGGACGGTGATCCGCCAGCGCTCCGCCGGGTCATGCACCCCGTACTCATCCAGCAGCTGCTCCACCTCTGCCGGCTTGAGCGTCGTGAGGCCGGTCTCCATGCGGCTGATGGTGGATTCGGAGGCATCGATACAGCGAGCCGCCTGCCGTGTCCCGATCCGGGCGTGGTCACGACAGCGCCGCAGATGTCCCGCGAGCGCCTTGCGGTGCGCGGCCGCACCCCACTCCGGGCGGTGCGGAAATCCAAGAATGGAAGGCACCTTCTGCTCGGCTGCCATACCGGGTACTCCTATCGAACTGTCCGGGAATCCCGAGTATGGCAGCCGACCATCACGCATGTCAGGAAGTGGCCATAAATCTACCCTCTGTTACGCGAGAGTGAAATCGAACTCCCCGTCCCTGACACCCGCAAAGAAGGCTGCGATCTCCTCCCGCGTGTATACGAGGGCCGGACCCTCTGGAAATCGGGAGTTACGTACGGCCACACCGCCGTCAGAGAGCAAGGCGACTTCCACACAGTTCCCGTTACCGCCGCTGTGACGGCTCTTGCGCCATGCGACGCCCTCGATCATGCCTGCGCTGACACCGTTTTCTACCCGATGCATGCCTATCCCGTCTCTCCGGATTGCGCGGCCAGTGACTGCCCCACCGGCAGTCCCAGCCGACTGTGTGTGCGAATTTCGTGGCTCTGCAATTGCAGAAGACCACTTGCAGGAACGATGAACAGGCCGGAATAGTGACGGTCAAGACGGCACGCGAGGCGCGACACGGCAAACAGGTTCCGGGGGACGGACGATGACGCCACGTCACAACCACGACATCCAGCCACTTTCCACACCCGGCTCAACGGACGACCTGAAACAACGTCTCTTCCGCGGCATACCACCAGCATTCACCCAGAACCTCGCCGTTCGCACAGGTCTGGCAAGCACCCCCTTCGCCGCCAGACAGATCCCCGCCGCGACCAACTGCTGCTACATAGCAAGACAGTTCACCCGCCAGACCCTCCGGACCTGGGATCTGAACAGCATCTGCGACGACACCGTCCAGATCGCCTCCGAACTCGTCGCAAACGCCATCCGGCACGGCCGGACACGCACCATGCACTCCGGAAGCCCACACGCAGCCGTATGGCTCGCTCTCGCTCTGCGCCCGCGCACCCTCTTGTGTGTCGTCCGCGACCCCAGCCAGCGCCGCCCCCACCTCACACCCCCTCTGCCCATGGCCGAGTGCCACCGCGGACTGCCCATCGTCGATGCCCTCAGCACCACATGGGGCTGGACCGACGACCGCCAAAACACCGGAAAATCGGTATGGGCCCGCCTCTCCCTACCCGAGACCTGAACCTGCGGACCCCTGCTTCTGCCCGCTACCGGACTGGGCACCTACGCTGGTGATCGAGCGGGCCTTCGCCTTGCCCCGCAGCAAAGGGCGGCGGCGAGGCCGAGGATCTGCTGCGACCGCCGGCGTCTGCTCCCCGCACCCGCTTGGATGGTCCCAGTACCCCCGGGGGGGGACTGCCGGGCTCGTTCTGCTCCCCGCGCCGAGGCGACGGCGCGGGTCCGGATCGTGCGCGACCGCGTCACGGTGCGGCCGGAAGCCGGAACGTGCGTGCTCGCAGTGGTTCTTCAAGGGGCGGCCTCCCTTGGCCGGTTCGGATGCTGCTGCCTGGTCCGCCTGCTCCCCCGCAAGGCCCAGCCCCAGCACCACTGACCCAGACACCACCATCACCGACCAGTAGAAAGAACCAAGTTCATGATTCTGATCACCGGAAGCCGCGGCGCGGTCGCCACCCACCTGACCGACCTGCTCCACCCTCACCAAGGTCCGCATGAGCGCCCGGCACGCGACCACGCTCCTGCATGCTCTCCTCGTACTCACCGACGCCGAGGTCCACCGCTGACGGACGATCACCCACTACCGATCCCGCCCACGAGCAGCACGAGCAGCCCAGCCTCAACCCACGCCAGCCCCTCGACCTGCAACTTCAAGATGAAACGCGCTCAATGACAGCGTGACGAGCAGTTCGTTGTCGTGATCCACGACGTACCGACGAACGCTTGGCACCTGGAACTCGAAGAACTCTTCCTGCGGATTGGTCGACGCTTTTGCCGTGTGGAGACCCGGCGGCGGATGCGGGACTATGTCCGCGGGCTACTCGGCCCGGTGGGCCACAAGAACAGCTCCCGCTCGCCGGCCGCCGTGTCCGTCTCGGACCACTCCCGTAGCAGCGCCGCAAAACACGGGCCTCGGCGTCTACCTCATCCCCAACGCACCCACCGGCGGCTTCCCGCCCATCGTCACAAGCTCCCGCTCGCTGGGCTGCCTCGGCAACCGGGCAACCGGACGCTTCGCTCTCCGCATGGCCGATCGCGTCTTCGGCCGGGACCTCGGCCGTCGCGTTGCGCGCCGGGGTGCCTTCGGTCACCGTACCGGTGACCGCGGACCAGCCGTTCTGGGCAGGGCGGCTCGCCGCCCTCGGCGCCGCCACCGCCCCGACTCCCTGCCGCTCCCTCAGCGCCGAACGGCTCGCCGACGCACTCGACCAAGCCGTGGCACAGCAGGGGCACACACGAGCCGCCGCAGAAGCCGCGCACCACATAGGAACCGAGGACGGAGCAGGCCGGGCGGTCAAAGCGATTGAGCAACTGATGAGGGGTTGATGCCTTGCCCGCCTCTACCAGGTGGCGCGCCACGTGCGAAGTTTCAGGTCACGCTCCACTCCACGACTCCCGACCGCCAGGGCGACACCCTCCTGGCCACCCACCCTCAGGCCGTTGGCCGAGGTGCCCGCATCCTGGACGAGAAGCACTGGGACGGCCTGCCCATCCGAGCTGGCCGCCGCGTCACAGCGGGCGGAGACCTGCCCGAGCCCCTCCGGTGGCATTGTCACGTGAGTGGCTGACGGTGCATCGGGGCGTGGCAGCGCCGGGGTCAGGTCTGTGCTCAGGCCATGGCGGACGCAGCCCACCGGCATGTGGATCTCACCCCGCTCACGACGATGGGCTGTACTCTCCACTGCTTCCGGAGCTTCTACGCTGAACCGTTCCGGGTTCAGTAGGGACTCGATCGTTTGAGAGGATCGAGTCATGGCAAGTCCTTCCCAGTACCCGCTTGAGCTGCGCCGTCGTGCGGTGCGGATGGTCGCCGAGGTGCGACCGGAGTACGACACCGAGTGGGCCGCGATGAAAGCGGTCGCCCAGAAACTGGGCATCGGTACGACCGAGACGCTGCGCAAGTGGGTGCGGCAGGACCAGGTCGACGCCGGTGTGCGGCCCGGCGTGACCACCGAGGAGTCGGCCGAGCTGAAGCGGTTGAAGAAGGAGAACGCAGAACTCAAGCGGGCCAACGAGATCCTGAAGGCTGCGGCAAGTTTCTTCGCGGCCGAGCTCGACCGGCCACACACGCGCTCGTAGCGTTCATCGACGAGCACCGGGACCGCTTCGGCGGTGTCGAGCCGATCTGCCGCGTGCTGACCGAGCACGACTGCAAGATCGCCCCCGCCACCTACTACGCCCACCACAAACGCCGGACCATGCCGTCCGCCAGGACCGTGCGGGACGCCGAACTGAAGGAGCTGATCAGCAAGGTCTTCGAGGTCAACTACCGTGTCTACGGGGCGAGGAAGATCTGGCGTGAGCTGAACCGGCAGGGCCACCATGCGGCCCGCTGCACCGTCGAACGCCTGATGCGTGAGCTCGGCATCGCCGGAGCGGTCCGTGGCAAACGCGTGATCACCACGCTGCCCGGCGGGCAGGTCGAGCGAGCCCCGGACCTACTGGACCGCGACTTCGTCGCCGGCGCCCCGAACCACTGCTGGGTCGCGGACTTCACCCACGTGAAAACCTGGGCCGGTGTCATCTATGTCGCCTTCGTCGTGGACACGTTCTCCCGCCGGATCGTCGGCTGGTCCGCGGCCACCGTGAAGGAAACGGTCTTCGTGCTGGACGCCCTG
>NZ_JBSFVU010000102.1:0-8445 GCF_053592475.1 Streptomyces sp. NPDC002671 | reverse complement strand
GAGGTGACGTCGTCGGGCAGGCGGAGGAGGAGCACGTCCCAGCTCATGGTGGCCTTTCAGGTAGGACTCGAGGAGCGGTCGCGGTGGGTCAGATCAGGCTGAGCTGCTCTCCGGGAGGCTGTGGCAGGAGCACGTTCTGCAGCTGGCGGATGTTCGCATGCCAGGGGGCGCCAT
This sequence comes from Streptomyces sp. NPDC002671, assembly GCF_053592475.1. Taxonomy (NCBI): domain Bacteria; kingdom Bacillati; phylum Actinomycetota; class Actinomycetes; order Kitasatosporales; family Streptomycetaceae; genus Streptomyces; species Streptomyces sp. NPDC002671. The sequence continues at coordinate 8,271 of NZ_JBSFVU010000102.1, read as the reverse complement.
CCGACTCGGCCCAGAGCTCCATCAGCTCTGATGGCTCGGTCATGACACGGTCGAGGGCCTGACGGGCCAGATCGCGCAGGCCGGTGAGATCAGGAAGGAGCTCTTCCGGCCCGTAAACGGGATCAGCAGGCTCACCCCCGGGACACTGCGCCGCGACGAGGGCGGCCGCGGCCACGGCTACCTCTGATTCGGGCGCTTCAAGGTAGTCCACGGTGTCGATCACACGTGTGAGAGCGCCGCGAACGATGCCCTCACGTTCGCCTGCGGCTGCCTCGTCAAGGTCGCCGCAGAAGTCCGCTGCGGTGTCGTTGTCGAAGGGGCCGACGTCCCAAGTGCCCATAGTCTCTCGCGATCATGGTGCTGACCGAGGAATCCTGACAGAGGCCACTGACAGCGGCCGCGCGGTCCAGACCAGCGTGAAGTACGCCGGGGTTCGGGAACGGCTGCCAGACATCGCAGAGCTTGGATGAGATGTGGATGATGGTGCGGTGACGGGCATCAGCGAGAAGCACGTGAAGGTCCACTTCCGGCTGGAGACGGACGAGGACGGCTGGCCGCCGGCGAGTGTCGAGAGTCTGTGGGCGGTGGACCTCGGCGATGGAACGGTGCGGTTGGACAACACTCCATGGTTCGTGCGCGGGGTCGCCAGTGGGGACGTCATCCGGGTGGAGGCCGACGATGACGGGTGCCGCTGGGCCGGCGAGACCGTCCGGGGTTCGGAGAATTGCACCATCCGCTTGATCGTTGTGAGGGATGGTGGTTCAGCCGCAGCCCGGCAGACCGTGCTGGAGACGTTTCATCGCCTCGGCACGATCGGCGAGGGGATCGAGCGCTTCCGGATGGTGGCTCTCGATGTCCCGCCGGATGCGGACCTGCCACGAGTTCGGAAGTTCTTGGAGCATGGGGCGGCCGAGGGATGGTGGCACTGGGAAGAAGGGTGCGTCACCACCGCCTGGCGAGCCGCGGCCATTACCTGACTGCCGTGTTGGCGCTGATCGTCGAGCAATGCTTGGAACCTGTGGATCGGTGCCGGGTGGGACGCGGAAGGCGTACCTTCCCGATGATCCCTTGAAGGTCTCCGAGTAGGCCCGCGTTGCAGCGCGGGCCGGGAAGGTACGCCGTGCTCAGCGTAGTCACCGACGACGGCTCCACTCAGTCCGGTTCGCTGATCGACGAGATCGTCCGGGAAGGCGCCCGGCGGATGCTGGCCGCCGCGCTGGAGGCGGAAGTCAACCAGTACATAGCCGAGTTGTCCGCCGAGACCGATGAGCACGGCCGACGTCTCGTGGTCCGCAACGGCCATCACAAGGCGAGGACCGTGGTCACCGCGGCCGGCCCGGTCGAGGTCAAGGCCCCGCGGATCAACGACCGCCGCGTCGACCACGAGACCGGTGAGCGCAAGCGGTTCTCCTCGAAGATCCTGGCGCCGTGGTGCCGCAAGTCGCCGAAGATCTCCGAGGTGCTGCCGCTGCTCTACCTGCACGGGCTGTCCTCTGGGGACTTCGTGCCTGCGCTGGAGCAGTTCCTCGGCGGCACGGCCGGCCTGTCGGCCGCGACCGTGACCCGGCTGACCAAGCAGTGGAGCGAGGACCACGCCGCCTTCCAGACCCGTGACCTGTCCGATCGCGACTTCGTCTACGTGTGGGCCGACGGCGTGCACCCGAAGGTCCGCCTCGGGCAGGCCCATTCGTGCGTCCTGGTCCTGCTCGGGGTCCGGCTGGACGGCACGAAGGAGCTGATCGCCCTGGCCGAGGGCTTGCGCGAGTCAACCGAGTCGTGGGCTGACCTGCTGCGCGACTGCCGCCGCCGCGGTATGCGTGACCCCGAGCTGGTGGTCGGCGACGGCGCCATGGGCCTTTGGCGGGCGCTCGCCGAGGTGTTCCCGGCAGCCAGGCCGCAGAGGTGCTGGGTTCACAAATCCCGCAACGTCACCAACTGTCTGCCCAAGTCCGCGCAGCCCGGCGCGACGAAGGCGATGCAGGAGATCTGGACGAGATCGTCCGCGAGGGCGCCAGGCGCATGCTCGCCGCCGCGCTGGGGGCGGAAGTCAGATAGTACATAGCCGAGTTGACCGCCGAACGGGACGAACGCGGGCATCGCTAGTGTGCAGACCACTCACCGCCGCTAGCATCCTTCTGGGGCCGCGCCAGTGGCCTGCCGAGAAGGGGGAAACGCATGCGTCTCAACAGGATCGCCGGCACGGTCGCCGCGCTCGGACTGGCAGCCGCCGGAGTGGTCGGCACCGCAGGCACCGCGAGTGCTGCCGTCATCGGCGGGTGCACGCAGACGTACCACAGCTATTACGGGGCCGGGTACTACATCTGCGATTCCGGCACTAACCATGTCTATTGGGTTGTCGACAACGGCAACGCCACCACCGACGAACGCTTCTACGTTGTGGCGCACGACAACTGCGGGCACACCTACACGAAGAACTGGAACGACATAACCCAGTCCGGCTACAACAACACCGGCTGGTACATGCCGTGCAGCATCGACTACGCCTACATCTACCCGACCGAGGCGAGCAGGGGGCAGGACGGCCCGACCCTCTGGGCTATCTGACCTATTCGCACGACCCAGCGCCCCGCCTGCACCTAGCGGGGCGCTTCAACATCCACAGGTATTGACTATTGCTCTAATCGTTCCCCCTGGTGCCACTCTCTCAGCCGCGGTTGCTGTCCGCCCATTCGTCGCTGTTCCACATGACGGGCATGGCTCCGATGGGTTCGAACCTGATGTCCGGGTTGTTGCTGTGGACCAGGGCGAAGAAGCGGCGGTGAAGCACCGAGGCCCTGCGGGCCTCGTCGGCGATGATGTCCAGCACGGCCTGAGCTGCTTTGGGACACGCGGCGGCGTAGCGGTCATAGTCCGTGAAGGACAGTACGAGTCCGGCGCCTTCGACCGCGTCGTCGTAGCCTCCGTAGCAGGCCACGTCTTTGAGGCAGTCGTTGAGGGCGTCCAGGTTGTTCCCGTAGTACCCGGGAAAGTACAGCGCGGCGGCGATCGCACGGTGCATGTCATATTCCGTGGTCCACTTGCCTGCTGCGAGGTGCACGACGCGGAAACCGAGTCCTTCAAGCCGCGCCATGGCCTGTGTGAGGAGTCGTCGGCGCCAGAAGAGGGTGACGAACGTGTTGTTCATGTACTCGATGCCGGGAAGCCGGTTCGTTGCTGTGGTTGGCGCCGGATGGTGCGCCATGTCGCCTCGGTAGGCGTCGAGGAGGCGGAAGAACTCTTCGATGGGAGTCGAGCCGTCGGGGGTGCCGCGCTCGATGTCGGCTGCCCAACCGAGCGCGCTGTTGCCGCCAAGGCGTGTCCCGAGCCACTGGCTGAAGGCTCCGCCGTGCCAGAAGTCGCAGGGCTCTTCGATGGAGTGCGCGCCGAGGGCTACCTGGTAGCCGATCAGCATGGAGGGCAGATGGTGTAGCGACCCGCCGGGCAGCCATGCACCGGGCCGGAGGCGGATCTGGTCCAGGAAGTCGTACACGTCCGTACAGTCCTGCCAGTGCTTGGCAGTGATGTCTGGGCTGTCTCCGGTCGGCATGGCCGGACTGGCTCTGTTCGCGAGAACTGACAGCACTTGTGCACTGCTTCGGGAGGCAGCCGACGCTGGTGAGTGAGTCGAAATGTTCAGGACTTTCGACAGCACTGGTGTGGAGCAGCCCCTGCCGGGGTGCTCGATCACCGAGTCACCGTCGGTCGCTGGGGCTACAAGGAGACCACCGGTGCGGCGGCTGCCCTCTCCGTCTTCAGGGACGTCGGCGCCCTGGACATGGGCAACCTCGATGAGCCCGCATCCCGCAGAACGTTGCGAGCCTCAGGATCGCCTTCACCTGCGCGCCACCCTCCAGGCCCGCGGTCATGTCACCGGCGTCCGGGCCGTGCGGGCGGTGTCCCGTTCGAGGACGGTGCGGGAGGTAAGCCGTCCGCGCCGTCGAAAGATTCTTCCGCTGGGACGACGGTTTTCTCTCCTCCCGCTGGTCTTGATTAGCGACCGAACCCGACCAGCACGTGGAGCCTCCGATGCCAGATCACATCCAGACCGCCGTCGTCACCGGTGCGAGCCGCGGCTTCGGGCGTGCGATCGCCGCCGCGCTCGTGGCCCGTGGCACCCATGTCATCGGTATCGCCCGCAACGGACAGGAGCTGCACGCCGTACGCGGCGAGCTCGGGCCGGCGTTCACGCCCGTCGCCGCCGACGCCACCGGCGAAGCCCTCGCCGAGGAGGCGATCCGTACCCACCGGCCCGGTCTGCTCGTGCTCAACGCCGGGGCAACGCCCCACATGGCGCCCGTGCATGAGCAGACCTGGGAGACCTTCAGCCGCAATTGGGAGGTCGACGCGCGGCACGTCTTCGCCTGGACTGGGGCTGCTCTGCGAGCGCCGCTGACTCCGGGCAGCGTCGTGCTCTCGATGTCCAGCGGAGCCGCGCTGGGCGGCTCCCCGCTCAGCGGCGGATACGCCAGCGCCAAGGCCGCCATCCGGTACCTGCGCCAGTACGGCGCCGAGGAGTCACAGCGGGCCGGGCTGGGCATCCGGTTCGTCACGCTCCTGCCGGACATGACTCCGGTCGGCGGGGTGGGCGATGCAGGGGTCACGGGCTACGCCGCGCGTGCAGGCGTCGACCGGGAGACCTTCATCGAAGGGCGGCAGCCGATCCTCACCCTGAAACAGATCGGCAAGGCTGTGGTGGAGCTCGCCGGGGCCCCGGACAGCGGCCCGGAGTACCGGGTCCGCGGCGCCGGGCTGAACCCGATCGACTGATCCACCGCTTACGGTGGCCCCCGCCGCTACTCCGAGGAGAACCCACAATGCCGTCGAACCCCGAGTTCACCGCTCTGGCCGAGCAGTTCCGGCCGGAACTGCTCGCGCACTGCTACCGGCTCCTTGGCTCGATCCACGACGCCGAAGACCTGGTCCAGGAGACCTATCTACGGGCGTGGCGCGCGTTCGACGGCTTCGAAGGCCGTTCCTCGGTGCGGCGGTGGCTGTACAAGATCGCCACCATGGCCTGCCTGACGGCCTTGGAGACGCGATCCCGGCGGCCTCTGCCGTCGGGACTGGGCGCGCCGTCGGACGATCACCGTGTGGCGGTGGCTCCCCGCGAGCCGACAGTGCCTTGGCTCCAGCCGGCGCCGGACGCACGATTCGGCGCCGGCGACCCCGCGGCGATCGTGGCCACGCGGACGGGAGTGCGCCTCGCATTCATCGCCGCACTCCAGTTCCTGTCCGCCCGCCAGCGCGCCGTGCTGACCTTGCGCGACGTGCTCGGGTTCCGGACGGCCGAGGTGGCCGAGATCCTGGACACCACGACCGCTGCCGTGGACAGCGCGCTCCGCCGCGCCCGGGCCCGCCTGGCCGATGCCGGACCGGTCGCCGACGACCTGGCCGAGCCGGACCAGGAGACCCAGCGCGGCCTCCTCGACGACTATGTCAACGCCTTCACCCGCGCCGACCCCGACGCGCTGGTGCACCTGCTGCGCGCCGACGTCGAGCTGGAGATGCCCCCGACCCCGACCTGGTTCACCGGCCGCCGGGCCGTCATCGGCTTCCTGTCCGCCCGCGTCCTGCGCCCGCACCTATGGCGGATGACCCCCACCCGCGCTAACGGTCAGCCGGCCCTCGTCGTCCACAAGCACGCGGGCGGCGGGCGGTACGAACCCTATGGCATCCAGGTCCTGACCCAGCGCGCAGACCGCATCGCCCGGATCACCGCCTTCAACGACCCGTCCCTGGTCGCGGCCTTCGCCCACCGCCTCGAAACGCACTGATGCGCGCCACTGGGTTCCCGAAGCCCGAAGCGTGACATTCGTCCCGTCCCGGCTCTGGCATGCGGGCTGGCGGACCGGACAACCTCGAAGAACCAGAAGGTGGAGTCGGCGGCCTGCATGGGGCCCTCCATCCATGCCTTGAAGCCCTCCTCGCCGCGCCGGCGGGTGTGGACCAGGTGCTGGTCGGTGCCCTCGGCTCATTTCGCGCATGCTTGACGGAGTAACGGCCTCAGCGGATTCCTGCGAGCCTGCATCACAGCCGTGATCGGCGGCCGGGTGCTGCCACTTCTCATGAACATCGAACACGGCGCTGTCCGAGTGCCTCCCGAAGTTCTGAGAGGGCGTTTGATCTAGGTGGATTGCCCTTTATCTCCTAGTAAGTTCCTCGCCAGGTGGGTGTCGTCTCGTCCGTTATGCGCTTGGTGAGGTTGTCGATCGAGGCGACGTGGATCATGGCTTCGGAGCTGGCGGGCAGGGTCTCATAGTCTCGGGCGAGGCGTCGGTGCAGCATGATCCAACCAATACTTCGTTCGACAACCCAGCGCCTTTTGACAACGTGAAAGCCGCGAACTCCGGGATTTCTGTTGACGACTTCGACGTCGATTCCGAGGCTGGCGCCGTGCTCGATGACGGCGTTCTTGAAGCCGGTGTCGACCCAGCTCTTGGAGATGGTCGGGTAGGTCTTCTTGGCCTGGTCGAGGAGCCGGATCCCGACGGCGTTCTCGGACAGGCTCGCGGCGGTGACAGTCACGGCGAGGATGAGTCCGATCGTGTCGGTGAGGATGCCCCGTTTCCTGCCGACGATCTAATGGGCGGCAGTTGGGGTCACTGAAGCCTACTGATCACCTGAGCGATCGGCTCTATGTGTAGACCGGCTCACTGGCCCCAACTCTCTCTCGCCGCCGGTCGCCGGCGTCAGCACGATGCCCGCCGACGATCTGGGCTGCGAGCTCTCAAAGAAGACTGGCGCGTGCTGGCGCTCGCCATCGGCGGCGTGACCGATCAAGCGATCAACCCGATGATGATCGTGGTCCAAGCCCCCTGCGGGGATCACCTCCCACGTTCTCGGAGCCGTCGAGCTCCTGTTCAGACCGAGGGCCCCGCAGGTCGCTGGGGTCATGAACGACTAATCGGATGTCGGGCCACCGAGCCCTTCCATTAGGGAGACGCATGCCCTGCACGGCTGTGACCAGCCAAAACACAGGTCCGATAGCAAAGGGTGAGGCGAGTGGGAGCATTCTGCGGCATCGACTGGGCCAGCGACCACCACGACATAGCTGTCATCGACGAAACGGGATCGCTGCTGGCCCGCGCTCGCATCGATGACACCGCGGAGGGGCTCGACCAGCTGCTACGGATCCTCGCCGAACAAGGCGACACCCCGCAGAATCCCATCCCCGTGGCCATCGAGACCTCACGAGGTCTTCTGGTCGCCTGCCTGCGGGCGACGGGGCGCCCCGTCTATGCCATCAACCCGATGGCCGCAGCCCGGTATCGGGACCGGCACACAGTCTCCCGCAAGAAGTCCGATCACCTGGACGCCATGGTCCTGGCGAACATCCTCCGGACCGATGCCGCTGCTCACCGTCAGCTTCCTGCAGACTCCGAGCTGGCCCAGGCCGTCGCCGTACTCGCCCGCGCTCAGCAGGACGCAGTCTGGGACCGCACCCAGGCCGGCAACAAACTGACTTCCCACCTGCGCGCGTACTTCCCCGGCTTCCTGACCGCCGTCAGCCACCGGCGAGAGGGCATCTTCCACTCCATAGCCCGGACTCTCCTGGCCGCGGCTCCCACCCCTCAGCAGGCCGCGAAGCTCACCCGGACACAGCTTCGGGCCTTGTTGAAGAAGGCCGGGCGGAAAAACACGATCGACAGGGAGGTCGAGCGCCTTCACAGTGAGCTCCGCATGCCGCAGATGCGTCATCTGCCCCTCGTCGAGGAGGCGATGGGGCGACAGGCGCTCGCACTGCTGCGGCAGTTGGAGGCCGCGTGTGTGAGTGCCGACGATCTGGCCGAAGCATCGATGCAGGCGTTCAAGGCCCATGCCGATGCGGAGATCATCACCAGTTTTCCGGGACTGGGTCCACTCAGCGGAGCCCGCGTCCTGGCCGAGATCGGCGATGACCGGAACCGGTTCACCGACGCGAGAGGTTTGAAAGCGTACGCGGGCTCCGCCCCTGTCACTAGGGCGTCTGGCAAGAGCGTGTCCGTCACGGCCCGCAGGGTCAAGAACCAGAGACTGGCCGGCGTCGGCTATATGTGGGCCTTCGCCGCGATGGCCCACTCAAACGGAGCACGAGCCCACTACGACCGCCGACGCGAAGCCGGAGACCGCCACACCGCCGCGCAGAGAAACCTCTTCAACCGGATGATCGGCTGCCTGCACCACTGCCTGACTCACCGCGTCCCGTTCGACGAGGAGGTGGCCTTCCCGACCACGCGAGAACCCCACCTGTCCCTTGCTGCTTGACAGTTCTTCCGCATCGGATGTCTTCTT